>NZ_JBFUDZ010000087.1:0-16057 GCF_056404455.1 Mesorhizobium sp. P2_D1 | reverse complement strand
TCTATCTTTTCGGCCTGACAGGGGACGACCTGTTAGGCGGGCTCGTATCGCTGGTGGCGTGCACGTTGCTTTTCAACGCTTTGGCGAAGGATAGCTCAAACCCATAACCGTGCGTACGAGGTCGAAGCAGAATCGGGTCCATCGTGCATCACGATGCTGGCGTTGCGGATCGATTGAGGAATCCGTAGAAAGAAAGGGCCTCAGAGTGGCGTCCTGCGCTGCTTTGGCCGGTATCTCTCGATGAGCCTGACCATATCGATTTCGACCGTCACCAGCGGTCCCAGGTCGATTGTCACCGTCTCGCCATCGATCCGGGTGACCTCGCCAACAAGCTCGATCTGATCTCCCCGCTGCACCTTGGTGCGGATCGAATGCGCAAAATCATAGCTTCGGATCGATTGCGGGCAATCATAGTTCGGGACCGACACGCTGACGCGCTCATCGTCAATCCGCCTGCGCACAGTGGCCGTGACCCCCACCAGATCTCCAATGCCAATTGCCAAAGTCATGCAGCGTACCGGCCACTCCGGTGGGTTTGTTACTGCCGCACTGATTAATTTATGGGTATATTAGCAACTGCGCAATTACGCCTATTGGCGGTAGAAAGCCGTTGGCGACCACACGTTGCCTTACCTCCGAAGCGGGACGTGGCGCGGAATATGCGACGGCATCATCATATCGGGGAGAGGATCGCGAACGGAGCCTACGCCGGTTGAACCGGCGCGGCCCCGCTGAGTGGTTTCGTCAGCTGGCTTCAGTTCTTGCCAGCGCCGCCGGCTTCCTGGAGTTTTGCCAGCACCTGGTCAAGCGAGAAGCTGCCCGGCTTCTGCCGCGGCGGGAACGCGACAAAGCTTTGAATGTACTGGCCTACGAAGGCCTGCGCCGGCATGAGCAGATACGTCCGATCGAAGCGCCACCTGATATATTCGGCCCCTTCATGCTGGGCGCGTTCAAACGGATCGGCTCGCAGGTCGAAGATCTTGGGCACCCGCAAGGCTACGAACGGTTCCTGCCACACGTCGAAGCCCTCCGCCCGTTGCTCCAGGAAAAGGATCTTCCAACGGTCATAGCGCAAGGCGGCGAGGTTTCCGTCGTCGGTCCAGTAGAAGAACTCCTTGCGAGGGTCGGGGCCGGTACCGGCCAGCAGATCGTGCTGGTCGTAACCGTCGAGGTGGACCTTGAAGGTCTTGCCCGCAGCCTCGTAACCGGTCAGGAGCTTCTCCTTGACGTCCGGCTCGCCGGCTGCCGCTACCAGCGTCGGAACCCAATCCTCGTGCGAGACGATGTCATTGATCTCTGTGCCAGGCTTGACGACCCCCGGCCAGCGGATCATGCCGGGAACGCGGTAGCCGCCCTCCCAACTGGTGTTTTTCTCGCCATGGAACGGCGTCGTGCCGCCATCGGGCCATGAAAAAACTTCGGCGCCGTTGTCGGTGGTCCACAGCACGATGGTGTTGTCGGCAATACCTAGATCGTCCAGCTGCTTGAGAATCTGGCCGATATAGCCGTCGAGTTCGACCATGCCGTCAGCCTCCAGTCCCAAGCCGGTCTTGCCTTCCGAGTCGGGCTTGAGATGGGTGTTAATATGCATGCGGGTCGTGTTGAACCAGCAGAAGAATGGCTTACCGGCCTTGTGCTGCCGATCGATGAAGTCCTTGGCCGCGCCCAGGAATTCCTCATCGACCGTTTCCATGCGCTTTTTGGTGAGCGGGCCTGTGTCCTCGATTTTCTGCTTGCCGACCCGGCCGAAGCGGGGATCTTCGGTGGGATCATCCGTGTCGGTGGCGGTGCATTTGAGCACGCCGCGCGGGCCGAATTTCGCGCGGAACTCTGGCGATTTCGGATAGTCCACATTCTCCGGCTCTTCCTCGGCATTGAGGTGGTAGAGATTGCCGAAGAACTCGTCGAAGCCGTGGACGGTGGGCAAGAACTCGTTGCGGTCGCCGACGTGGTTCTTGCCGAACTGGCCGGTGGCGTAGCCCTGCGGCTTGAGCAACTCGGCGAGCGTCGGGTCCTTCCCGGACAGTCCTTCCGGGGCGGCCGGCAGACCGACTTTGAGCAAGCCGGTGCGGAAGCAACTCTGCCCGGTGATGAACGCCGCGCGTCCTGCGGTGCAGGACTGCTGGGCGTAGAGGTCGGTAAAGATTGCGCCCTCTTTGGCGATGCGGTCGATGTTGGGCGTGCGGTAGCCCATCATGCCTCTGTTGTAGGCGCTGATGTTCCAAAAGCCGATATCGTCGCCAAAGATGACGAGGATGTTCGGTTTGCCACCCGCCGCCTGCGCGGGCTGGATCGACGGCCGCGATGTGAGGGTGGCGGCTGCCGCCGCAAGTGCGGTGCCTCCAAGCAGGACGCTGCGTCGGCTGAGGGTACTGCTATCGATTTCGTGTTCTTGCTGCTGTTTGGCCATTGCTCGCTCCCTTGGGCACGCCTACCCAAGCCAGTCTTTAGCGGCCCGACATCATGTCACCCTGCGACTGGCGATGACGCGAGGTAAGTACGTTACTGTTACATCTCGCGGCGTAAGCAAGGTACGCCCTTGATTGGCGTGGCTCTTCGGCCAACCCGGCCGTGCCGATGCCCGAATATGCCCGGCGGCGCGACAGGATGAAGGCCAGAAACTGGGTGATCCCTCGGCGACCGCACGGGCGATCCCGGCGGTCGTGGATGAGCCGGAGCGGCCGCTGCGCCTGTTGCCAGGGGGACCATTGCCGAACAGACCTATTCCAGGCGCCTGGCCACCTGGGAAGCCTGGGCACCGGTTACCACCAAGCTCTGGTCTACCGCCGTCCCAGCAGGCTCTTCATCCGGATACGCAGCAGGCGGGCCATGTTGCGGGTCTCGCGGTAGAGGTGCAGTTGCGAGGCGGCCTGGCGGGTGAGGCGGTCGGCGTCCGGCGTCAGGCCGATCACCAGCGTGCCCATCGGCTTGCGCTCGGTCCATAGCCGGCTCATCACCGGATGGTCGGGCATGGCGCAGGAGTCGGTCATCATGATGTTGGGATCGTCGAGATGCTGCCTGGTCACCTCGATCATCAGCAATGTGCCCGGCGAATAGGCGGCCAGCGTCTCGTCGTAAGCCGTCTTCCAGGTGTAGGCGACGCCGGCTTCGACATACACGATCAGGCAGGCAATGGTGCGGCCGTCCAGCGTCAGCGAATGGATGCGGCACATGTCCTGTTCGGCCAGCCGGTGCACGGCCTCGCGGGCGAAGGCGGCGCGGTAGCGGTCGATCGCCATGGCGGTGCGTTCGCGGCCTTTCCAGCCGGCCGCTTCCAGCGTCAGGAAGCTTTCGATGGCGTGGCGGATCTCATCGGGGCCGCGCGCCACGACATGCTCCAGTTTGCCGAGGTCGCCGAGGCGCCGCTTCAGCCGGCGGAACTCGCGAAAATGATGCGCGCGCAGTGAGGCCTTCAGATACTCGTCGCCGTCGGCTTGGCTCTCCAGCGCGGGGCGCTGGGTCTGGCCGGTGGTGACCAGCATCAGGCCGCGCGTCTCGGCTACGGTGGCAAACAGGCTCGCCACCGGGCCGTCGAGCCGGATATCGGGCAGGACGAAGACTTTCGGCAGCTTCAGGTGCGGGCGTGACAGCATCGAGAAGAAATCCTCGACGACGCCGACCGGGTCGTCACGGTCGACCAGCGGCGTGCCGAGCGGACCGAACGGGCTTGACCATGTACGCATGACCGGAACGCCGAGCGGCATCCCCGGTCGCTCCACCGAGAACGGCACCAGAAGGCGCAGCCGGTTGCGGTATTCGTCACCGTCGCGGATCACCGCCAGCCGCACCTCGCGATCCTCAAGCCGGGGCATGGCCGGCGCCAGGAAACGCGGGTTGAAGAAGACGTTCGGCTCGACCGTGCGGGTGCAGAGGTAATCCAGTTCCTCGACCAGGTCGAAGCCGGCCGATGCCGGGTAGATGGCGAGTTTGCGCTCCGGCCGGTTGTTGGCGAGGATCTCGATATGGGCGGGGTCGGGGTCGCGGGTCAGCCCGGCGAGGCCGGACACCATGGCGCCGGCCGTGCCGCCGCTGGTTTCCTCAAGCAACGGGATGGCGGCCATCACGCGGCTCCTTTCGCAGGCACGAAGATAAGCATGACAATGCCGAGCTTGCGCCATACGGTGAAGGACAGCGCACAGGCTTCGAAGATCATGGCAAAAGCGGTGGCCATGGCCGCGCCCCACAGGCCGAAATGCGGGATCAGCATCACGTTGAGGCCGATGTTGAAGGCCAGCGTCATGGCATAGACGGCAGCGCAGATGTTCTGGTTGCCGCTCATTGTCAGCAGGCTTTCGCACGGACCGACGGCGGCCCGCGCCACGACGCCGAAAACGAGCAGGAACAGCAGCGGATAGCCACTGCTGAATTCAGGGCCGAACAGCACCAGCATCGGCTCACCCAGCGCCAGCACCAGCATCGCCATCAGCAGCGAGGGCCAGAACGTCCACGATACGGTCTCGCGGGCGAAGGCGGCGAGCTTTTGCGGCTCGCCATGGGTGAACTGCGCATAGCGCTGGGCAACGCCGGCCTTGACGGCGAAATAGACGAAATGCACCAGCGCCAGTGTCTTGACAGTGGCGAAATAGACGGCGACGTCGTTGGGATCCATATAGGCGCCGACCATCAGCACGTCGGCGTTGGTGAGCAGGAAAAAGAAGCTTTCAACCAGGAAGATCGGCAGCGACACGAGGAACCATTGCGCGAAATGGACCTTCATCGGCCCGGCCGGAATCCGCCTTTCCATGCGCTGGGTAACGCCGATGAGCTGACCGAGCGTGGTGACATAGGTGGCGGCGATCGAAGCGAAGATGGCGGTCCTGGCGTCGGGCGCATAGCCGGCGGCCAGCATCAGCGCCATGAACAGTAGGATCAGCACCGGGCGCACCAGATAGGTCGGCGACAGCGCGAACAGCGCCCATGAATTGGCGCGCGCCAGGCCTTGCAGCAAATCGGACATGGCGATCATCGGCAGGCAGATGACGCCGAGGATGAACGGCACCACGTAGTAGTTCTCGATCCATGGCGCGGCCAGCCAGACGCCGAGCGCGCCGAGCCCGGCGATGAGCGTGGAGGCGATCAGGACGAACAGCCGGCTGGCCAGCACGATGCCACGCAGTTCGGCCAGCATGCCGCGCTCGCGGTATTCGGGGATGAAGCGGATGACCGAGGTGTGGAAGCCGAGGCAGGCGAGGTTGCCGACGATGACCATCGTCACCCAGACGAGGACGAAGATGCCGTATTCGAACGAGCCCATCCAGCGCGCCATCAGCACCTGGCTGACGAAGGCGATGACGGCGCTGATGATGCGGATGGAGAAAGCGATGACCGACATGCGGCCGGCCTCGCCGCGTTCGTCGGCGGTGAACAGCACGGCGTCGATGCGGCCAAGCAACGGCCCGATGCGCAGCGCCAAACGCTGCGGCAAGAACCGCCCGGCTGTCGTGGCCGCGGAAAAGCGCACCCCGATTACTCTCCGTTTTCCGCCTCTTTTTCAGGCGTCGGTGTAGCAAGGACACATTAAGAAACGGTTGGGTGAGGAGTGGTCCGCGCAGCGGACGAAAAGCCAACGATTTGGCTTTTCGAGCGACGAACGGTGAAGACCCGGTCCGCCTTCGGGCGGATCAAAAGGTTTGGTGGACCTTTTGAAGGGATGAACGCCCGAAGGGCAGGGAGCCATAGCGAAGGGCCGGGAGGCCATAGGGGACGCAGCACGCGCATTCTTCACGCCGGTGGCATGGCGAAAGGCGAGTGAACGCCGGGGAGTTGCCGTAGGCAACGCGCCCCCGGCCGGCGGGAGGCGATTGTATATTTGACAGACACATTTGGCCTAGTTAGCCCATTTGCGCTACGGTCCCTCGAAACGGGAGGGTGTCGAATGTGGATAGATCTGAAGTCATCGCGGACCAGCGATGAAGGCCGGACTGCGAAGGGCGAGCTTAAGCTTTCCAAGCCAGAGAAGAGCAAATCTGGTGCCGTCGTGGTCCACGCCAAGGGTGACAGAGCGCCCAGTCAACATACGCCAGCAACAGAGTACGTCCTGCAGCTGGATATGGAGCCCGAAGAGGTGGCCGTGATCTTCCGATTTCTGGTGAAGTCGAGCGACAAGTCCGATGACTTCAAGCGAGTTGCGGTAGCTGTTGTGGACGAACTAATCCGCTAGCGCGAACCGGCTCCAAGAAAGTGATGGGACTTCGTTGGGAATCGCCGCAGTTTTGGACGTAGTGTCATCACACTTCGGTTGGCGGATACCGTGGTTTTCGACAACGGCTGTTTTGACCCTGTTTATGTATGCCTTCGAGTCTAGCCTAAACTATCCATGATCGGGTCACCCTTCAGAAGCTACGCGCCGACATCGAAGCTCGTAGCTGAAGGCGCTACCCAGCCGTAGGGAATGGTCGGCCTCTAACGCTGGGAGTGTTTCCTCAGCCCCGTTTGTGCCCCGTTTGCATGTGAAACCGACGCGTGCGAGCCACTGACATCTTGGGGGCTCAATTTTTGTGCGGTGCAGAATATCGTTAGTGCACATTCGACTTTTTGAGTCGATTATTTCACTATCAGAGTGAAACGCGCAAAAAAATTGCGCGTTGGTCTTGAAGACTCCTGACACGCGCTTAAATACTGTCTGTTTACCAGTTTTCTTAACGGTAAAAATGAGCGGCCCGGCAGACGCGCTAACATCTGTCGGGCCTTAAGACACCACCTTTGCGGTGGAGAAGTGATCACTTGACTGTCAAATGGGGACCCTCCCACCCCAAGTCAAGCGATTTCTTCATCCGCCGCATAACGACATCAAGAAAGGCTTATGTCGATATGCCGGAAATGAAAGTGATACTCTTCAAAAAGACCCGTATCCGCGTCGATGACGTGGGTCTTGTTTGCCTCAACGACATTCACATCGCCGCTGGGTTTTCTAAGAACCAACATCCGCACGACTGGCTACGACTGCCCAACGCAGCGCGCGAGGTTGAGGCCGTCCTACGCCGAAATACGGGCAAATCCCGTAATTGGGATAAGGACGAAATCAAATCCGTCTACTATACAAAGCGCGGTAGCGGCGGCGGCACGTGGGCTCACGAAAACATCGCCCTCGCATATGCGGCCTATTTGTCTCCCGATTTGGCCGTTGAAATCCGCGATGTCTTTCTTCGCTATCAGCGCGGCGACGAGACGCTCATCCCTGAGATCATCTCGCGCCGGCCGGCCAATGACGACAGAGATTTGCACCGGCAAGTCGGAAAGGCCGTTCGGAAACGTTACACGCAAATGCTCGATGAGCACGGGGTAACCGAGCCCATCGAATACGCTATCTGCACCAATGAGACCTACAAGGCGCTTTTTGGGGCTACCGCCAAGCAGCTGAGAACCCAACGGGGCTTGGCCGCCAAAGAGAATATCCGGGACAATATGTCTTTGAGCGAGTTGGCGTACACCATGGCCTCAGAGGCGCTCGCCAGCGAACGCATCGAGCATCAGCGGGCAGATGGCTTCGTTGAGTGCAGAGACGCGACGACGGCGGCTTCTAAGTCGATCACGAAGGCCATTGAGACCGACAGGGATAGCCGCCAGAAGAAGATCGTTGCCAGGAAATAGCCTATTTCGCCGCCGCCTTCGATTCTTCCTGGGCGGCGGCCCCTTCGCCACGTTCTTCAACACGCGGTCAAAGTTCTCCTCTGACTCGTCGGTTTCGAGATCGCGGGCCGCAAGCTTTCGCAGATTTGCGCGGATTGGCGGATGTCGAAGAAACCATCCGCGGACGACGCGACGCCCGGCATGCCATCGCTCCCAGCGAGTGACATGTGACAATCGCAAGCGTCAGCGCCGCCCCTCATCCGGCCCTGCGGGCCACCTTCTCCCCGTATAGAGACGGGGAGAAGGGAAGAGGGCGTGCTTACGCGTATGCGCCGTGGCAGTGCTTGTACTTCTTGCCGGAGCCGCAGGGGCAGGCTTCGTTGCGGCCGACCTTGCCCCAGGTCGCCTGGTTGTTCGGGTCGCGGTTCTCGGGAGCGACAATCGCGGTCGTCTCCGGACGGACCAGGAGGGCGGTCTCGCCGCCGTCGAAATCATTCTCCCCGGTGGTGCCGTCGATATGCATGCCGAACATGTCGGGCGCCTCGGGCGGCGGTGCTTCGGCGGCCTGGCGCACCAGTTCGACGCGCATCAGCTGCGCGGTGACGGCCTGGCGCAGATTGCCCAGCATCGCCTGGAACAGCTCGAATGCCTCGCCCTTGTACTCCTGCAGCGGATCGCGCTGGGCGTAGCCACGGAAGCCGACGACCGAACGCAGATGGTCGAGATTGACGATGTGCTCGCGCCACAGATGGTCGAGCGTCTGCAGCACCACCGAGCGCTCGACATAGTTCATCACCTCGGGGCCGAAGCGCTCGGAGCGCTCCTTGGCGGCGGCGTCGGCGGCCTGCGCGATGCGCTCGCGGATATCGTCCTCGGCGATGCCCTCTTCCTTGGCCCAGTCCTCGACCGGCAGGTCGAGATTGAGGAATTCGGCGACCTCGGCCTTCAGCCCGGCAACGTCCCACTGCTCGGCATAGGCGTTTTCGGGAATGGCCTTGGCGACGATCTCGTCGATGACGCCCTCGCGCATCTCGCCAATCGTTTCCGAGAGGCCTTCGCCGTCCATCAGTTCGATGCGCTGCTCGAACACCACCTTGCGCTGGTCGTTGGAGACGTCGTCGTATTTCAGCAGGTTCTTGCGGATGTCGAAGTTGCGCGCCTCGACCTTCTTCTGCGCCTTTTCCAGCGCCTTGTTGATCCAGGGATGGATGATCGCCTCGTCTTCCTTGAGGCCGAGCTTCTGCAGCATGCCGTCCATGCGCTCGGAACCGAAGATGCGCATCAGATCATCCTGCAGCGACAGGAAGAATTTCGAGCGGCCGGGATCGCCCTGGCGGCCGGAGCGGCCTCTGAGCTGGTTGTCGATGCGGCGCGATTCGTGGCGTTCGGTGGCGAGCACGTAGAGGCCGCCGGCGGCCAGCGCCTTTTCCTTCAGGCGCTCGACGTCGTCATTGATTTCCTTTTCCCGCGCCTCGCGCTCGGGTCCGGCCGGCATGTCGCCCAGCTCATCGGCAATGCGCATCTCGGCATTGCCGCCGAGCTTGATGTCGGTGCCGCGRCCGGCCATGTTGGTGGCGATGGTGATGGCGCCCGGCTTGCCGGCCTGGGCGACGATCGCCGCTTCGCGCTCGTGGTGGCGGGCGTTCAGCACCTCGAAATCCTTGAAGCCTTCCTTGCGCAGGCGCTCGGCCAGCTGCTCGGACTTTTCGATCGAGGTGGTGCCGACCAGCGTCGGCTGGCCCTTGGCGCTGGCTTCGCGGATCTCCTTGACGATCGCCTTGTACTTCTCCTCGACCGTCCGGTAGACCTCGTCGTCCTCGTCCTTGCGGACGACCGGCAGGTTGGTCGGGATCTCGGTGACGTCGAGATTGTAGATGTTGCCGAACTCCTCGGCCTCGGTCAGCGCCGTGCCGGTCATGCCGGAAAGCTTCTTGTAGAGGCGGAAGTAGTTCTGGAAGGTGACGGAGGCGAGCGTCTGGTTCTCCGGCTGGATCGTCACATGCTCCTTGGCTTCGAGCGCCTGGTGCAGGCCTTCCGAATAGCGGCGGCCCGGCATCATGCGGCCGGTGAACTCGTCGATGATGACGATTTCGTCGTTGCGGACGATATAGTCCTTGTCCTTCTGGAACAGCCGGTGCGCCTTCAGCGCATTGTTGACATGGTGGACGATGGCGACGTTCTCGACGTCGTAGAGCGACTCGCCCTTGAGCAGGCCGGCATCGCGCAGCAGGTTTTCCAGCTTCTCGGTGCCTTCCTCGGTGAAGATCGAGGTCTTCTGCTTCTCGTCGATCTCATAATCCTGCGGCTGCAGCTGGATGATGAAGGTGTCGATGGTGTTGTACATTTCCGAGCGGTCCTCGAGCGGGCCGGAAATGATCAGCGGCGTGCGCGCCTCGTCGACCAGGATCGAGTCGACTTCGTCGACGATCGCGTAATTGTGACCGCGCTGCACCATCTGGGCGCGCTCGTATTTCATGTTGTCGCGCAGATAGTCGAAGCCGAGCTCGTTGTTGGTGGCGTAGGTGACGTCGGCGGCATAGGCGACGCGGCGCTCCTCGTCGGACAGGCCATGGACGATGACGCCGACCGAGAGGCCGAGGAACTTGTAGACGCGACCCATCCATTCGGAGTCGCGGCTGGCGAGATAGTCGTTGACGGTGACGACGTGGACGCCGTTGCCGGCGAGCGCGTTGAGGTAGACCGGCAGCGTCGCGACCAGGGTCTTGCCCTCGCCGGTGCGCATCTCGGCAATGCCGCCATTGTGCAGCACCATGCCGCCGATCAGCTGGACGTCGAAGGGGCGCATGCCGAGCACGCGGCGCGCCGCCTCGCGGGCGGTGGCAAAGGCGGGAACCAAAAGGTCATCGAGCGTGGCACCGTTGGCGATGTCCTGGCGGAATTTCGCGGTGCGGCCGACCAGCTCCTCGTCGGAGAGTGCCCGCATCTCGTTTTCCATGGCGTTGATCGCCTCGACACGGGGCCGGGTCGATTTGACCCGGCGGTCGTTGGAGGAACCGAAAACCTTACGGGCGAGACCGCCGAGACTGACCATCCAATGGTCCTTTCGATAGAATTCTCAATCTTGAGACGGACGCCGGCTGGCCCCATCAAATCCACGTGAACGCACCGCTTGAATACGGGCAAACACAAAAAGCGCCCGGAAAACGGTTCTGGACGCAAAGTCGTTGGACAGATAAGAGGGGGCTCAACTGATGTCAACGCCGCGCTGGCCCTGCCGGTCGCGCCAAATTCCGCCACAATCCGGCTGATCTGGAAACCTTCCGCCCTCATAATCCCTTACCGGAGTCATCTTATGTCCTTGTTGTTCCGCCGCGCGTCGCTTGCCAGCCTTGGCCTGGCCTTCGGCTTGTCGGCCCTTTCGTTGTCGCCGCTGATGGCGCAGACCGCTCCCGCTCCAGCGGATGCAGCAGCACCTGCCCCGGCGGATGCGGCAGCACCTGCCCCGGCGGATGCGGCAGCACCTGCCGCGGCACCGGTCGATCCGAACACCGTGATCGCCACGATCAACGGCCAGCCCTTGACCGAAGCCGACCTGGTGCTTGCCGAAGGCGAGCTGTCGCAGCAGTTCGCCCAGCTGCCGCCCGAGCAGCGCCGCGCCGCGGCCCTCTCGGCGGCCATCGAAATCCGCGTCATGGCCGCCCAGGCGGTCACCACCGGCCTCGACAAGGATCCTGACTTCCAGCGCCGCATGGCCTTCCTGCAGCAGCGTGCGCTGCATGGCGAGATGGTCGAGAAGGGCGTCGTCGACAAGGTCACCGACGCCGAGGTTCGCGCTCGCTACGACCAGGAAATCGCCAACACACCGCCCACCAACGAGGTGCATGCCCGTCACATCCTCGTGAAGACGAAGGAAGAGGCCGAGGCCATCATCAAGCAGCTCGACGGCGGCGCCGACTTCCAGAAGCTCGCCAACGAGCACACCAGCGATCCGTCGGGCAAGACCAGTGGTGGCGACCTCGGCTGGTTCGGACCTGGCCAAATGGTGCCGGAGTTCGACAAGGCGGCTTTCGCGCTCCAGGTCGGCAAATACACTGAGCAGCCGGTGCAGTCGCAGTTCGGCTGGCATGTCATCAAGCTCGAGGACAAGCGCACCAAGCAGCCGCYGGCATTCGACGACGTCAAGGATCAGGCCAGGCAGGCGGTCATCCGCGACAAGTATTTTGCGCTGGTCAAGTCGCTGCGCGGCGGCGCCAAGGTCGAGATCCCCGATGAGAAGCTGAAGAAGGCGGTCGATACGCTGGAAAGCGCCAAGTAAGCCCGAAGTTTTTTGAAAGGGCCGCGGCAGCCAAGGGTTGCCGCGGCCCTTTTTGTTTGACTGCGCCGGCCGATTTTCACTTTCCAGGCGCTGCTATGCCTCGCATCACGTAGCTGACCGTCTTGCGGATCGTGGCTTCGTCCTCGTCGAGCCGGTTGGTCAACAGATGCTTCCAGGCGAAAGAGGCGATCAGGTCGGCGACCAACGCTGAATCGATGTCGACGCCGATTTCGCCCCTCGTCTTGGCGCGTTCGATTATCTGGCCGGTATGCGACGTTCGGCCCAGTGCGTAGCCGGCAAGTGCCGCGGACGCCGCGTCATCCGACTGCGCCTCGGCGATCAGCGACCGGAACACGCTGCCAGACGATGTCTCGCGCCAGTGGGCGAACAGGTTTTTCAGGAAGCCGACGAGATCCTCCTCCAGCCGCCCGGTATCGGGAACATCGACGCGCTTCTGGCGCTGGTAGACTTCGAGCAGCAATGCGGCCTTGCTCGGCCACCAGCGGTAGATGGTGGGCTTGCCGGCGCGAGCCCGCCGCGCCACCGCCTCGATCGAGAAACCGGCATAACCGGCCTCGACCAGCACGGCCTCGGCGGCTTCGAGAATGGCATCGGCGCTGTCTGGGTTGCGCCGCGCGCCGATCGATTTGCGCGCCGGATCGACGTCTACGCCCATTTCTGTCGTCCTCGCAATAATTTCGCCGGCAATATACGCGACCCGGCGATCAAACGAAACGCCGCGTTTTCAAGCTGCTGGAGGCAGCGGCGGCGGCAGGGGCAACGATCCCGGGTTAACGGGTTCCATAGAAGCCTTCGCCGCGTGTTGGTTGACGGAGCATCAAAAGCAAAAACCCGCCTGGGCGGCGGGTCACTGGCGCAAATCAGCACCATCCACAAATATGTAGCATAGTTGCCCTCACTGGTCAAGGAAAAAATTCCTATCTACATGAAACGCGACCGGCGCAAGGGCTGCCGACACCGCTGGATTGGCCGCCAGCCGATGTCTACTGCATCGCTTGCGATGTCTCGGACTCGATGCGCCAGCCGCTGTCTGCCTTGACCAGGCCAAGCGTGACGCGTGCCTTGCCGGTCAGGCGCGCCGCCGACTTGTCCTTCGGCAGATAGTCGTAGCGCATCGCAAAGACGGCCTCGGCGCGATCCTCGCCATGCGGGGTGACCTCCAGGCTGCCGGGCTCCAGGCCAAGCGACCAGGAGGCCCACTGCGCGAACCAGTCGGCCTTGACCCTGGCGATGGCGTCGGCATCGTAGCGCGTGCCGAAAATTGTGGCGGAGGGGCCGTAGAGCCGCTTGACGGTCTCGCTCATCGCCTTGGTGTCCGGCGCCAGATAGTCGCGGCGCACGAATTTCTCGATCGAGCCCTTGTCGTCACCGACGGATCGTTCAAGTGCTGCAACTTCTGTCGGGGGTGCCGGAGCCGCGGCCGGCTTCTGCGGCTGGGCGGGTTGTCCGTCCGGGACGAATTCGAAGCGCTCGAGCAGCGAGCCTTGTTCCCAGGGGCGCTGTGCCTCGCGCGTCTGCGAAACCACGTCGCGGCGCACCGCGATCATCATGTCGTTGATGCTCTGGCCGGGCTCGGCGATGTGCCGCAGCAAGGCTTCGGCGAAGGGCGAGTTTCGCCCGCTTCCGTCCATGGCGACCGCGCCAGGTGCTGTCGAGAAGGCGATGAACGAGCCGCGCGTCGAATCGAACTGCGCCAGCCCGGCCAGCGCCGTCGCCGAGCGGGTGGTGGCGGTGCGGCTCAGGCTGCGGGCAAACGGGTTGTTGCGGCAGGCATCGAGAAACACCAGGCTGACCTTGGTCTGCTGTTCCATGATGTCGAGAACCTCGTCGATCGGCACGGCCTCGAGCTGCAGCTTGACCGGCATGTCGAGCCTGGCGTCGACCGGCACGATGTAATTGCGCCCCTCGACCTGCAAGCCGTGGCCGGCATAGTAGAAAAGCCCGACGCCGGCGCCTTCGAGCGCATCGGAGAACGCGCCGATGCTGCGTTCCAGCTCGCGCTTGCCGAGATCATTGCCTTCAATGACCTCAAAGCCGATGGAGCGCAG
Source organism: Mesorhizobium sp. P2_D1 (assembly GCF_056404455.1). Lineage (NCBI taxonomy): Bacteria > Pseudomonadati > Pseudomonadota > Alphaproteobacteria > Hyphomicrobiales > Phyllobacteriaceae > Mesorhizobium > Mesorhizobium sp. P2_D1. Next base: position 2,143 of record NZ_JBFUDZ010000087.1, on the reverse strand, counting down.
CTTGTCGGCGATGTCGAGCGCGTCATTGACCGGATTGGCCAGCGTGCCGGCTTCGGCATAGGTGCCATTGCCGATGACCAGCGCCACGCGCCGCTGCGGCTGAGCATCGGCGCTCAGCAGCAAAAGTCCTAGAAACGCCCATGCGAGGATCGCAAGCCTGCCCATGGGGAAGATCATAACGTCATCGGCCCTCGCGAAGCCAACGGATTTGAAATGCAGGCTTAATTCCGATTGGGTTTCCGCCCCTGGCGACAAGCGAAAACGCCCTTGCGCCCGCGCGTCGTATCGGGCAAACCGGCCTTCCCTTGCGATTTTCCCGCCCGAGGTCCCCATGTCCACGACGATTTCGCCGCTTGCGCCGAAGAAATACCCCAAGATGCCGGCCATCGAGGGGGTGCGCATCGCCACCGCCGAGGCGGGGATAAAATACAAGAACCGCACGGACCTGTTGACCATGGTGTTCGATGAAGGCACCGCGGTCGCCGGCGTGTTCACGAAATCGAAGTGTCCCTCGGCGCCGGTCGATTTCTGCCGGCAGAATCTCGGCGCCGGCAAGGCGCGGGTGCTGGTCGTCAATTCCGGCAACGCCAACGCCTTCACCGGCAAGAAGGGCCGCGAGTCCACCGCGCTGACGGGCGAAGCCGCGGCCAAAGCCGCCGGCTGCAAGGCGAGCGAGGTTTTCCTGGCTTCGACCGGCGTCATCGGCGAGCCGCTCGACACCGGCAAGTTCAGCCATCTGTTGGCCGGACTGGTCAGCAACGGCAAGCCTGATTTGTGGACCGAAGCGGCAAAGGCGATCATGACCACGGATACCTATCCGAAAGTCGCGACCGCAATCGTCAAGCTCGGCGACACCGACGTCACCATCAACGGCATCTCCAAGGGCGCCGGCATGATCGCGCCCGACATGGCAACGATGCTGTCCTTCATCGCCACCGACGCGCCGATCGCCGCACCCGTCCTGCAGGACCTGTTGTCGCGCGGCACGGCCAAGACCTTCAACGCGGTCACCGTCGACAGCGACACCTCGACCAGCGACACGCTGCTGATCTTCGCCACCGGCAAGGCCGCAAAGCGCGGTGCGCCAGAGATAACCGACGCCAAGGATGCGCGCCTCGGCGCGTTCCGCCGGGCGCTCGGCAAGGTGCTGAAATCGCTGGCGCTGCAAGTCGTGCGCGACGGCGAGGGCGCCCGCAAGCAGGTCGAAGTCACGGTCACCGGCGCAAAATCGGCACGGTCGGCCAAGCGCATCGCGCTGTCGATCGCCAATTCGCCGCTGGTCAAGACAGCGGTCGCCGGCGAGGACGCCAATTGGGGCCGTGTCGTCATGGCGGTCGGCAAGGCCGGCGAGCCCGCCGACCGCGACCGGCTGTCGATCTGGTTCGGCGACAACCGGCTGGCGCATGAGGGCGAGCGCGACCCCGGCTATTCGGAGGAAGCGACGTCGGCCTATATGAGGCGCGACGACATCCGCATCCGCGCCGACATCGGCATCGGCCGCGGCAAGGCGACGGTGTGGACCTGCGATCTCACCAAGGAATATGTCGCCATCAATGGCGACTATCGGAGCTGATGGCTTTGGCTTCCAGGCATCCGGCAAGCATGCTCGCGATCGTCCGCCGCTACGAGGCGGCCGGCTTTCGCGCCTGGCCAGCAGCGGCCGTCCACTATGACGGCACCTGGGTGGTGCGGCTGACCGCCGGCCATCCGGCCAAGCGGTTGAATTCGGTCAATCCTCTCGATCCCGGTGACACCCAGCATATCGCCGACCGCATCGGCCGTGCCAGCCGCCGTTTCGATGCCTATGGCAGGCCGCTGACATTCCGCATGTCGCCGCTGTCGGGTCCCAGTCTCGCCAGTCATCTCGACCGCGAGGGCTGGAGCCGATTCGACGAGTCGCTGGTGATGCGGCTGCCGCTGGCCGACGCGCAACTCGATGCCGCCATGGACCAGATCCCGCTGAAGGACATCAGCCGCTTCATCGGCGCGTCGCTCAAGGTCAGCGGTTCGGACGTATCGCTGCGACCCGGCCTATCGGAGATCATCGGCGCCATCCAGCCCGAGGCCGGGCTGTTCGCGCTCGAAGACGGAGCCGAGCCGCTGGCGACGCTGATCTGCGTGCACGATGGCGATCTTGCCGGCC
>NZ_JBFUDZ010000086.1:0-16325 GCF_056404455.1 Mesorhizobium sp. P2_D1 | reverse complement strand
ATCGCAGCCAAGCGCTGAAACTCTACCTCGAGGCGGAGGCGACCGTTCGGCAGCAGTCCGCCTATCGTCTGGCCGCCTGCCTGGGAAACGGGTGCGTGTTGTTCGCCTTCCGCGAGGAGAGCAGTTCGATCGCTCGACTGGCGGATGAACTCCTGCCGCTGGCGCAGGAAAACGGTTTCAATCTCTGGGCAAGGGTGGCGCGCTTTTTTGGCGGCCTGGCCGCGTCGAGCCTCGATGACAGTCTGGTGGGTAGCCACATGATGGCATTGACCGAGAGTGATCTTGAAGATGAGGAGGTCGACAAATCGTGTTATTTAGGCTTATTGGCCAAAGCTTTCATGAACTCCGGGCAATTCAGTATAGCGGCAGTGACCGTTGAGAAAGGTCTGCGTGAAGCCGAAAAGATTGGCGAGCATTACTTTACAGCCGCCTTGCTTCGCATTCGCGGTGAGATCGAACTTGCAAATGGAGCAGGAGACAGAGCGGCGGAGGCTTCTTTCCGCGAGGCGATTGCCTTTGCCAGGCAGCAGAACGCCAGGAGTTGGGAGTTGCAGGCGACCAACAGTCTGGCGAAGCTGTTGCGGTCACAGGGGCGGTTCGAAGAGGCCCGTGCGGAATTGCGGGAGGTCAACGATTGGTTCACCGCAGAAGATGTGGCGTAATCAGCAGTGCATCACGTCTGTGCCGGCAATCTCGACGAGCGGCTTCTTTTCGTCGCGAGAATTATAATCATGGGTCGAGAGCGGAACAGCCGCCCTCGACCGCATGCGACGGCTCGCGATTGAGAATATGCGCGCTTGAACTAAATCCGCAGGCAAACGCACCGGTGACGCCACCGCCGTCTCGGCGGCGCCGATGTGCCCGCCGCCGGCAGGATCGGCGGCAGGAATGGTCGGCTATTTGATCTAGTTTCTTTGCAAGCCGTTAATGCGGCCATGCTGTTAATCAGCATTGGCTAATGAATCGTTCAAAGCTAAGGCAAGCAATGACCAAGAATCTCGGCAATGCACGCCACACGCCGGCGAAGGCCCAGCAGGTTTCCCTTCTTGGCAAGGTCGCGCCGACGCTGTTTCCGCTGGTCGCGGCGGCGCTGGGCTACATGATCGGCAGGCAGTTCTTCGGCATCTAGCGGCTTGCCGCTGCCCGGCTTGGCGCCCTCAAACGCCTCAGCGAACTGACCAGAACAACGCGCGGGCCGGCATTTGCGCTGCAGCCGCCGGTCGTCAGAGTTCGACGTCAGACGTGGACGTCGCCGAAGGAAAGTTCGCCGTCGTCGCCGGCCGCGAAAAAGACGATGGCCAGCAGCCAGGCATAGAATGCCGCCACGACGACCACGATAACCGCACCGGGAATGGGGCCAAGGGCGGCGCTTTCGACGGCCTCACGAAGCGAACCGACAAACCCGGTCTTGAGGCCCACCGTCTGAAGGCTGGGGGTCGATATCTTGACCACCCAGGCCAACAGCAGGATCAGGAACAGGTAGATGTAGTTTCGCCGCAGGCGGCGCGCCAGCGCAGCGCGCTGCGACAGCAGGAACTTCGGCGCGCGCAGGCCTTCGCCGACGATGAGCAGCCAGTCAGACGCAAAATCGGGCTGCGGGGAAAAGATCTGCGCGAAATAGTGACGCTCGAACTGCCGCACGCGAGCCCGGTAGAAGTCGAAGAACCGATAGCGGCGCGCCTCGATCCACAGCAAAAGCAGGATCAGCAGCATGGCGAACAGCAGCACGCCGTGATGCGCACTGGCCGTGGACAGCGATACCGAAAGCAGCGCCGCCACCACAGTGATCGCCCAGTTCGTCGTCCGGTCGAGCCGGTCGCGCCATCCCGCCATGCGGGCGATCTCGGCGCGGTGAAAATGCGACAGCGTATTCACGCGCTCCGTCGATGAAAGGACGAGGCCCGCGGGTTTTGCCGACGCATCGTTCATGACATCCTCCGGCAAGGACTAGAACACTTTGCCGGCAACATGGTTCCCTGTCGGTCACTCAGGCCCACCGATCCAGTCGACCAGGAGGGCGGCGAGACCGGCCGACCCATCGCGCGCTGTTTCGCGACGCGCTGATCGAAGGGCTTGAGGTAGTGCGGGTGGACCACAATTTGAAAAAACGATCCTGAAACGATTGAGATACAAAGATTTCCTTCAGGCGCGCATCAATAAGCCGGCACAATTTTTAGGCAATATTTAGACAAGATTGTCGATTGCCGCAGTTCATGCTGGCAAATGGTTCGTTGTCGGATTCGTCCGAGATGGCAATGATTCATGGCTTGACACTGGGCCAAGATGAAGAGCTATGCTGGATCACGCTCAAAAGTTCGCACGGGGGAATCTGTACATGGATTTCATCGAGAGGTGGTTGGGTATTTCACCTGACGGCGGCGACGGATCGACCGAAGCTCTCTACATACTTGCCGTTGTCGCAATATTGGCGCTTGTCTTCCACAAGCGCATCGTGCAGTTCGCGCGCGGTTTCTTCGCGCGCAAATAGCCAGCGTACCGTTCAAGTTCCGCTTTATTCGTCTGACCAGAGTTACAAGCGGCACCAGTCGTCTAGCCAGTCCAGAGCGCTGTTGCCGCGCGAATCCCGTCGTTAATCAGGCGTTGCCCTGTGTTAGCTTCAGAAAGGGAGTCGATGCGTGGAATAGCGGCAATCCTGCGAGCACTGTTCTCCGCCTGGATTCCGGCGCTGATCGAGATGGCTCACCGCTTCTGTCGCCGGAGGCGGCTGGGGGGTGACCGCCGGGTCGACCAGAAGGGGTCCCGGGCACATTGCGTGCCGATCGACCATCCTGCATTCTGCCGGCCCGATCCGCTGATCTACGATCAATACTATCTGATCGGCCTTGGCCTCGCGGTGACCTGGGACAATCCCGACATCGAGGTGCGCCAGGGTGGGGTGCCCGTTCCCGCCGGCAAGTTGCAGGCTGACACCGACTACGAGGTGCGCGTCCGCGTCTGGAACGCCTCCAAGGATGCCGTCGTCGTCAAGATGCCGGTTCACCTGTCCTATCTGTCGTTCGGCATCGGAACCGTGTCGAACCCGATAGACACCCGGCCGGTCTCGGTAGGGGTGATCGGATCCGCCAGCCAGCCCGGGTTCGTCTCCTTCGACTGGCATACGCCCCGGGAAGCAGGTCACTATTGCCTGCAGGCCTTGCTCGATCCGGCCGACGATGCCAACTTCGCCAACAATCTCGGACAGAAAAACACCGACATCGGGCTGGCGCAGTCGCCGGCGACATTTCAATTTGAGCTGCGCAACGCCACCCGCCGGCCGCACCGGTATCGCTTCACCGTCGACGCCTACACCATTCCGCCGCTCAACCCCTGTCGTGACGACCGGCAACCGACCGAGGAGTCCGTCAAGGCCGAGCAAAAGCGCCGGCTGGCGGCACATTTGCCGGCGGTTCATCCGCTGCCGCCTGGCTGGAAAGTCGAGATTTCGCCTGACCAGCCGTCGCTGGCGCCGGGCGAACAGGTGACGATCACAGCGGTCGCCACCCCGCCGAACGGCTGGACCGGCCGGCAAGCCCTCAATTTGAATGCGTTCGACGAGGGTGAGCACGCCAGCGGCGGCGTCACCTTGACCGTCCTCAGCAGAGTGGAGCCGTGATGGCCACCGACGACAAATCCTGGACCACGTGCACGACCGCGGACAAAGTGATCTCGGTCAACCAGTACATCAGCGCGGCGATCACCAGCGGCATATTCGCGGCCGTGATGGCTGTGGTGCTGATTGCGATGGGCGAACCGTGGTGCTTGCCGATTGCGCTTGTGGTGACCGGGATTGTCTGGATTCTCGCCTATTGCGACTGGTGGCTCAACAACCGGCTGGTTTGTCTCGGCGACAAGAGCCCGGTCAGCGTCGTCGGCATGGTCATCAGCATCGAGCCGCCGTCGGAGAAGACATGGCCCGGAAGCCTGGACTCCGACTACAGCCTTAACCTGCTGCTGCCGAACAACCCGGTGGGCGTCAGCCAGGCCGTTGCCGGCGCCAGCGTTCCGTTCGGCTACCTGATGGCTGAAACCGCCACCACCTCCTCGCACGGCTTGCTGTTCACCGGGAATCCGGCGGAGGACAAGGCGACGGGGGTAAAATCAGAGGCACTGCATGTGGAGTTCGAGGGCGCGTCGATCCACGACCTGCAGACCGTCAACATCCTCGCCCTGATCGCAGCCCTGACGGCGCTGGCGGTCTGCATGTCGGGCATCGGCGTGGTCGTTGCCTACATCCTGGCGCTTCTCGCCTTGCTTGCCGCGCTGCTTGGCGCGGCCTTCAGCAGTTCGGACACGGCCAGCCCGAGCGATGCCGGCCTGCCCAGCATCGAGGTGAACAAGGGCGATGGAACCGGAGCGACAATCCTGGGTGTGACCGGCCGATGGGTCTATGACGCCGGACATATCCACGACAGCTTTCATGAAGGCCACAACGAACTGCATCCGGTCCAACAGGCGCAGATCTTGGGAGGGCCGTGGGACGGTGACTGGCCCCCCGATATCGACGGGATCATTCGCGGCTACCAGGATGGCTACGCGCAATCCCAGGATCCGCTCACCAAAAGTGAGCAGGCGCGGCCCGGCTCCAAATGGTCGGTGCATCCCTATGTCGACGGCTGCAACGACCGGCCGGATCATCCTCCGCACTAGGTGGTTGCAGGCGACGACGCGGAGGAGCCTCTGGGTGCGGTCGCGAGCTTGTGCATGCATACAGGCAGGGCCGTCGCGGCCGGCGCGTTAGGACAGTCGATACATGCGAATCCTTTCAAGCGGTTGTGCGCGCCGGTTCAGATTTTGAGTCCGCGGCTTGAGAATCTGCTCGCCCTTGGGCAACATGGCGGCCATGCCTGAGAGGCGAGAATGAACAAGCCGATTTCTGCCGCATCGCCGCGCAAGGCGACGATGACGCTGACCGAGGCGCTCGTTGCCCGCACGATGCGTGCGGTCGAAGATGCCGGGCCGACGCCGGGCATGGTCTACATGACCGACGCCGACTATGCGCGCATCCGCGATGAGGTGCTGGCCGGCGCGCCGCCTGGACCCGTAAAACTGTTCGCCTATGGCTCGCTGCTGTGGAAGCCGGTCGGCGAGGTGGGCGGCGGCGAGCGTGCGGTTGCGACAGGTTGGCACCGTTCGTTCTGTTTTACGGTCAAGCGCTTTCGGGGCACGGTCGAGCAGCCAGGCCTGATGATGGCGCTCGACCGCGGCGGCCAGTGCCAGGGCATGGTGTTCGAGATCGCCGAGCCGGTGGCGGCCAATCTGGAAGCGCTGCTGCGCCGCGAGATGACCGTCCTGCCGGCTGTCAACGTGCCGCGCTGGCTGCAGGTCAGGACAGAAGGCGGCATAAGCCGCGCGCTCGGTTTCGTCGTCGATCCCGCCAATCCGCGCTATGCCGGCAAACTCGACAAGCAGGCGATCGCGGCAACCCTGGCCAGGGCCGTCGGCCACTGGGGTTCGGGTGCGGAATATCTGTTCGAGACGATCCGCCATCTCGAAGCTTGCGGCATCCGCGACCGCAATCTGTGGCAGTTGCAGGAACTGGTGGCCGAGGAGATCGGTCGCACCGACGCCTGCTGAGGCACAAAGGCCAGCCATTTTCAGCGCCGCCAAATAATATTCAACCAAACGGTTGACAATCAAAAGCCGCATGCGCATATTCAACCACATGGTTGAATTACTTACATACGAGATGGATCAGGTCTTTCACGCCCTTGGCGACGCGACGCGCCGGCAGATGCTGCGCGAACTCGCCGGTGGCGGGCGCACGGTGAGCCAACTGGCCGAACCGTTCGCGATGTCGCTGGCTGCTGCTTCCAAGCACATCAAGGTGCTGGAAAATGCCGGGCTGATCCGTCGCGAAGTGCTCGGCCGCACACATATCTGCCACCTCGAGGCTGGTCCGCTGGCCAGCGCGCATGAGTGGCTTGGAGCCTACTCGCGCTTCTGGACGGGGCGGCTCGACATATTGGAACGATTGCTGCGCGAAGACGACGCGCGCAAATCCTCGACACAGAAGAAGGGAGACGAGACATGACCGATCGACATGCCGAGAATGGCTATGGCGTGCTGACCGAGCCGGCCACGTTGACGATCGAACGGCTGCTGCCCGGCCCGGCCGAGCGCATCTGGGGCTACATCACCGACCCAGAACTGCGCCGCCAATGGCTGGCCGCCGGCCCCATGGGAAGCGAGGCCGGCTCGCCCTTCGAACTCACCTGGCGCAACGACGAACTGACCGATCCGGCCGGCGAGCGCCCGCCAGGATTTCCAGCCGTGCACACCATGCCGGGTGAGATCACCGAGATCGATCCGCCGCACCGGCTCGGCATCACCTGGGGCAGCACCGGCGGCGTCACCTTCGCACTGACCCCGCAAGGGAAGGATGTGCTGCTTACCATCGTCCATCGCCGCCTGGGTGACCGCTCGCTGATGCTCAACATCGCCCCCGGCTGGCACATGCATCTCGACATTCTCGCCGCGAGGCTGCGCGGAGAACAGCCGGAGCCGTTCTGGGACGGCTGGGCGAGATTGAGGCTGGACTACGACCGACGCCTGCCGGCCTGAACAGGAAAAACACGAAACCCGTGGAAAGGAGACGATAGCGCCGGACACTTCGAGACTTGCCTGACCGATGCTTGACGAGCGGGCGCTTGCCCGCATGACGACCGCTGCCCCGCAGCGGCATTTCCCAACATTTCCCGAAATTTTTGAACCGCCGGCCCGCGGGCCGCACAACCGCGCCTTTGTGCGCCAAGGAGAATGCCATGCGTAAATTGATCGCCGCCATGAAGATTTCCGTCGACGGCAAGGCGGAGGGACCGACCGGCATCGCCGACTGGGTGCATGCCTGGTCGGAGGATTATGGGTTGACGGATCAGGTCGATGCCTGCCTGCTTGGTGGCCGCATGTATCCTGGCTACGAGCAGTACTGGACCGCGATCCAGAACGCGCCCAACGAGCCGCTGCCGATGACCGGCAAGCCAGCGGCGCGGGAAGAGCTGCCCTGGGCACGCTTTGCCGCCAAAACGCCGCACTATGTGCTGTCGAACACGCTGAATTCAGCCAACTGGCCGATGACGCGTTTTCTCAGGTCGAACGACGATGTCGCGGCACTGAAGCGCCAGCCCGGCAAGGACATCTATTTGATGGGCGGCTCGACCATCGTCGACAGCCTTACCGAGGCCGGGCTGGTCGACGAGTTGCGCCTCGTCGTCTATCCGCTGATTGCCGGCGAGGGCAAGGTGCTGTTTTCGACGACGGCTCAGCGGCGCGACCTGGAACTGACCAAAGTCAAGCAATTGCCGGGCGGGCGGCTGAGCCTGATCTACAAGATTGGCTGAGCGCTCAGAGCCTGTTTGGAAACTCCACAGGCTGTCTCACCCGTCCCTGAGCCAGACCAACATTTCGCCGGGCTCGCGGTTGTCCCAGGCGAAATAAGGAATGGCGGTCAGGCGGGTTTGAGTGGTGGCCGGCGGCGCTGGCCGGTAGAGCCCGCTTTGCCAGCCGCCGCCGGCATCGGCTTGCGCGGTGGCCGACAGCGTCACCACGCCGCCGAGAAGCTCCGGCCGCTGCTGCGCTTCGACGCTTGCCGTCCTCGGCAGCGTCAGGCGATGCAGCTGGCTTTCATTGTCGGTCGCCTCGACGCAGTAGATCAATGGACCGCGCGACAGCGCGACACGGCCGGCATCCTGCCGCACCTGCGGGTTGGCATAGAGCCGCTCGATCGGCATTTCGAGACCGAGCAGGACGCGGTCGCCCTTTTTCCATGTGCGCCGGATCGCGGCATAGCCGTCGCTGGTGGCATCCTCCAGGCCGACCGGGTCGCCGTTCACCGTCATTTCGGCGCCGGTGCTCCAGGCCGGGATGCGCAGGTGCAGCGTGAACTCCACCGGCGCCTGCGGCTCGAGAGTGATCTCGACGGCACCGTCCCAGGGATAACGGCTGGCCTGCGTCAGGTTCACCGGGATGCCTGATATGTCGAAGCGAGCGGTCGAGTCGCCATACAGATGCACGGCAACAGCATCGTCGGCCAGGCTGTAGAAATAGCTGCCGATCGACGCGACCATGCGCCCGATATTGGGCGGGCAGCAGGGGCAACGGTGCCACTTCCAGCGGTTATGCTTGCCCCGGCTTTCGAGTGGATTCTCGTAGAAGAACAGCGAGCCGTCGAGCGACAGGCCCGAGATCGAGCCATTGTAGAGGGCGCGCTCCATGATGTCGGCGTAGCGGGCGTTCGGCCCCATGCCGAGCATGCGGCTGGCCCAGAACACAAGCCCGACCGCGGCGCAGGTCTCGGCATAGGCGCTCTCGTTGGGCAGGTCGTAATCGCTGGTGAAACCCTCATTGTCCGCCGACGGCCCCAGTCCGCCGGTGATGTAGAGGCTTTTGGTGGTGACATCGTCCCACAGCCGGTCGAGTGCCATCCGCAGTGTGTCGTCGCCATATTCGGTGGCGATGTCGGCCATGCCCGAATAGAGGTACATTGCCCTGACCGCATGGCCGACGACCTTGTCCTGCTCGCGCACCGGAATGTGCGACTGGTTGTACTCATAGGTCTTGAAGTGGAAATCCTGCGGATCGGCACCGCGGGCGCGCGCCTCCTCGTCGAAGTAATGTGGCTGCTGGCCGCGCTGGTCGATGAAGTATTTCGCCAGCTCCATGTATTTCTGCTCGCCGGTCACCCGCGCCAGCTTGACCAGCGCCAGCTCGATCTCCTCATGGCCGCAATAGCCGTGTTTCTGGCCGGGCCGCGGTCCCAGCACCGTGGCGATATGGTCGGCGAAGCGGCACATCACATCGAGCAGTTTGCGTTTTCCAGTGGCCTGGTAGTAGGCGACCGCGCCTTCGATCAGGTGGCCGGCACAATAGAGTTCGTGGCAGTCGCGCAAATTGGTCCAGCGCAGGCCGGGCTGGATGCGCTGATACCAGCTCGAGAGGTAGCCGTCCGGCTGCTGCAGCTTCTCATACATGTCGATGACGGCATCAATCTTCTTCTCCAGCTCGGGGTTCTTGCGCCGGTAGAGCGAATAGGCCGCGGTCTCGATGGTCTTGCCCCAGTCGGAATCCCAGAACATCTGCGTCGTCACCGTGCTGGCGGTGAAGCCGTCGCTGACATGGAAGGGGATGACGACACCGGGCGAGGGCCAGTCCGGGTCGATCTGCTCCAGCATTCGGGCCTCGACACAGCGGTCGTAAAGGATGCCGGCGGTGGTGCTGGCGACGGCGTCGGCGCGGTCGCCCCAGAAACCCTGCACGTCGACCTGCGGCACCGGCAGCGGGCGGAAGGCGAGCTTGGGCTTGCCCGTCTTGCCCGCTCCGGCGGTTTGGGTGGATGGCGATGCGGTCATGAACTTACTCCATTCGGTCGAATTACTTGACGGCTCCGGCCATCAGGCCGCGGATGTAGAAGCGCTGCAGAACCAGGAACAGGATGAGGCACGGCACCATCATCACGGTGACGCCCGCCTGCACCGCGCCCCAGTCGATGGCGCCGAAACGGCCCGACTGAAGTGCTGTCATCATCACCGGCAGCGTGAATTTGGACTGGTCGGTCATCAGCACCAGCGCGGCGAGGAACTCGTTCCAGGCGCCGAGGAAGGCAAACAGCGCGATGGTGACGACACCCGGCCAGACCAGCGGGAGCATCACCTTTACGAGCATGGTGAGGTTGCCGGCGCCGTCCATGCGGGCGGCTTCCTCGATCTCGCGCGGCACCGCGTCGAAGGCGTTGCGCATCATGAAGATCGAGAACGGCAGCTGCAGCGTCACATAGACGCCGACCAGGCCGGTCAGCGTGTTGTGCAGGCCAAGCTTGGTCAGCACCAGGAAGATCGGCGTCAGGATCGACTGGAACGGGATCATGATCGTCGACAGGATGAGGACGAAGAACAGGTCCTTGAACGGAAACCGGAACCGCGAAAAGCCATAGCCGGCCAGCACGCTGACGGCGACCGACAGCACGACGGTCATCACCGAGACATAGATGCTGTTCTGCGCCGAGATCCAGAGCCCGTCACCGAAGCTGTTGAGCGTGACATAGTTCTCCAGCGAGACGCCCGACGTCGGCCACGGCGGCAGGGGCGGCAGGCGCGCTTCCTGCGCCGGCTTGAAGGCCGACAGCACCGCCCACACGATCGGCGCCGCAAACAGCACCGAGGCGATGATGCCGGTCGAATGCTCGGCGATGCGGGCGGCGAGCCTGTGATTGCGGGAGGTGGCCTGCGCCATCAGTCGAGACCCTCCGGCTTGCGCAGCAGCCACAGCTGGACGAGGCTGAGCGCCACCAGGATGACCAGCAGGACCATGGACAGCGCGGCGCCATAGCCGAGCTTGAACGACACGAAGGACTGGTTGAAGATCCAGTAGACTGCCGTCAGCGTCTGGTTGCGCGGGCCGCCGCGCAGGATGATGTAGAACTGGTCGAAGGCGAGGATCGAGCCGGCGACCGACAGGATCAGCGCCAGTGCCAAAGTGCGGCGCATCAGCGGCAAGGTGATCGCCCTGAACCTGGCGAACGGCCCGGCGCCGTCGATGAYCGCCGCCTCCTGCAGGTCCTGCGGGATCGATTGCAGGCCAGCCATCAGGATGATCATGGTGAAGCCGGCGACCTTCCAGACGACCATGGCGATGATCGACCAGAAGGCCGGCTGGAAGGTGGCCAAGAGGTTGAACTTCCTGTCGATCAGGCCGAGATCATAGGCGGCGGGACTGAACAGGCCGGAATCGACGTTCAAGAGCCATGACCAGAGCAGGCTGGCCGAAGCAAAGCCGACGACCGCCGGCATGAAGAACATTGTGCGATAGAGATTGGTCAGCGGACGCGGCCGTTCGACGAACAGCGCCAGCGGAAACGCCACCGCGAAGATCGCGACGGTGACGACCAGTGTGTACCAGCCAGTGAAGCGCAGCGCATTCCAGAACCTGGTGTCGTGCAGGATCGCGACATAGTTGCCGAGGCCGATATAGCTGCGCTCGCCCATCAGCGGCCAGTTGTGCAGCGACATCCACGCCGTCATGCCGAGCGGGATGAGGAAGAAGACGACGACCAGCGCGACGGCCGGCGCGACATAGAGCAGGCCGATCCACTGCCGGCGGCCGGCGCCGGTGAGCTTTCGGGCGCGTGGTGGGGCAGGGGTTTCTGCTGTGATGGAGGTCATGCTTGCTCTTCCGTTGCATCCGGCGCGCCGCCCTACCTCCCCCTTTGTGGGAGGTTGGACCGCAGGTCCGGGTTGTGGGCCGGCGCCGCCCCCCACCCCGCTGCTTCGCAGAGACCCTTCCCACAAAAGGGGAGGGTAAGGAGCGGCGCGCCGGCCACCCGCCTAGGGAGACAGGCGGGCGGCCGGCAGGCGTCCGCTACTTCTGCGGCGCCTGGTCGATGATCGACTGCATCGTCTCCTGGGCATTGGCGATGGCGCCGTCGACATCGTCGCCGAAGAAGACCTCGTTGATCATCTGCGTCCACGGACCGTTGGCGGAGTTGATCAAATCGTTGAACACCACGGAATAGGGCGTGCGGCCCTTGGCCATGGCCTCGGCGGCGATCTGGTAACGCGGATCGAGATCCTTCAGCGCTTCCTTGGCGATGTCGCCGCGCACCGGCAGGCTGCCGTACTTGGCCAGGATGGTCTGGCCCTCGAGCGAATAGGCGAAATCGAGGAACTCCTTCACCACGGCGAGTTTCGGGGTGCCCTTGGTGACGACGAAATTGTCACCGCCGGCAAAGGACGACCAGCCGCTGTCCTTGCCCGGCAGGAAGGTAACGCCGTAGTCGACATCGGGATACTGGGTGTTGAGCGCGCCGATGGCGAAGGCGCCGGACGGCGAGATGCCGATATTGCCGGCGGCGAACGCGGCAAAGAAGTTGGCACCGGTATCGGTCTGCGCGCCTGCCGGCACCAGGTCCTTCTTGACCATCGAGCGGTAGAGGTCGATGGCGCCGCGCAGTTGCGGGCTGTCCAGCGTCGCCTTCGAGCCATCCTCGCTGAGGATATCACCGCCCGACGCCCAGATCAGCGGCGTGAAGGTGAAGATGTTGCAGCCGCCGCAATTGCCGGAGAAGTAGAAGCCCTTGATGTTGCCGCCGAGCGCGTTGACCTTCTCGGCGTCGGCGGCGATCTCGGCCCAGTTGGTCGGGCCTTTTTCGGGATCGAGGCCGGCCTGCTTGAACAGCTTCTTGTTCCAGATCAGCACCGAGGCGTCGGCCGAGAACGGCAAGCCGTAGATGTGGTCCTTGTAGGTGCCGGTCTTCACATGCGCCGGCGACAGGCTGGAGAAATAGGGCAGCGATTTCGCCCAGTCGGTGATGTCCTCGAGCTGGCCGGCGGCGGCGAAGGACGGGGTGTAGATCAGGTCGAGCGACAGCGCGTCGGGCGCCGTGCCGCCGGCGGCCGCCGCACCATATTTCGGGATGATCTCGGCATTGGGGATGATGTCCAGCTTGATCTGGTTGGTGTGCGCCTTGTTATAGGCGTCGACGATCCTCGGCATGAAATTCGAGCCGTCGGCACGCACCCAGATGTTGGCCATCTCGGCGGCCGCGGCACTGATGCCGCCACCCAGTACGGCAGCGGCCAGGGCCAGTTTGGCAATCAGGTTCCTCATGTTCTCCTCCTCCAGGGTTCGCCGCGGTCCGCGGCTTGGCGCCGATCGCGCGGCGCGTGGTTTTCAGCCATCCAGCGGATGGCCGCATGACTGCCGCACCACCAGCCGGCACGGCAGTTTTCGAATGCCCGGCGCGGCGGGCTGGCCGCCGACCAGCGACAGCAGGGTCAGCCCCGCCTCGCGCCCGAGGGCGACCAGGTTCATGTCGACGGAGGTCAGCGGCGGGCGCGTCGCTTCGGCCACGATCTCCCAATTGTCGAAACCGATGACGCCGACATCGCCGGGAACGCCGAGGCCGCGTTCGCGCAAGGCATCGATGACACCGCGTGCGATCTGGTCGTTGCCGCAAAAGACGGCGTCCGGCCTTTCATTCCTGCTGTCGAACAGCTTCGCCACCGCCTCGTGACCCCAGCCTTCCGACCAGGCGCCGAGCAGCGGCTCGGTGACCGGCAAGCCGTTTTCGGCCAGCACGTCGCGGTAGGCCTGCGCCCGCGCATGCACCACGGCAAAGCTTGCCGGCCCCGTTACATGGGCGATGCGCTGGCGGCCGAGCCGGCACAGATGCTCGACCGCTAGCCGGGCGCCGCCGGCATCGTCCGAGACGAAGGCGATGGCGTCGGGATCGGGCTGCGTGAAGGCATAGATCACCGGGACGCGCAGATTGCTGAGGTCGACCGGCAGATGGCGGTCGATGCGCTTGCCGGTGGCGATGATGCCGTCGACGCGCTTGTCGAGCATGGCGTCGACATGCATCTGGCCGAGACGCGGATCCTCCTCGACATTGCACAGGAACACCGAGACGCCATTGTCGACCAGAGCGTCCGAAATGCCCGACATCAGCGGCAGCGAGAAGCGGCCATAGGTATCGTTGGTGAGCAGGCCGACGGTGAAGCTGCGCCGCCTGAGCAGGCTCTGCGCCAGGCTGTTGGGCCGGAAGCCGAGACGCCGGGCGGTCTCGCGAATGCGCTCGCGCGTCTCGGCGGTCATGCGCCCCTGGTCGTTGAGCGCCTTGGAAGCGGTGGCGACGCTGACGCCGGCCTGCGCCGCCACGTCACGCAATGTGACTGGCTTGGAAAAGACCGGGACAGGCTCCGATGCCATCGCGCCAAAAATCCTTAGTTGGGAAAAGGTTTTCCCTTACAGTCCAGAGAAAGAGCCAGCCTTGCGGCCAACCCAGTCAAAACTGTTGGAAAAACCTTTTCTCAAATAAGGCTAGGCCACATCCAGAGCTTGTTCAAGGGAAAAATTGCCGGCGCCCGTGGGTGGGATTTTCGCGGCAAAATTCCGGCGAAGCCCGGCCACCCGTCAGCGAAGTGTTAATCGCTTGCGCGCCATGGTGGTCGCTCGCCAGGACAGCAGAGCTCCGCCATGCCCGATACGCCCTACACCCCGAAAGGCCCGGCGCGAACCGATGTCTCGCAGCCCGGCAGGGGGGCAAGGCACGACAGCCGCTCCGATAAGCGCCGCCGAGAAGCCGCCACGATCGCCCGGCTCAAGGCGGAAATCGCGGCGCAGGCCGAACTGATTGCCAAGCAACAGCTTTCACTGGCCCACAGCCGCAAAATCTTTGACCGCGCCTCGGCAGCCGCGCGCCTCGGCGTGTGGGAATGCAGCCTGCCCGACGAGCGGCTTACCTGGACCGACGTGGTCTATGATCTGTTCGACCTGCCGCGCGGCTCAGCGCTAGATCGCTCGGAGATCATCAAGTGTTATCCGGCGGAGTCGCGCAAGGCGTTGGACAGCCTGCGCGGCCGGGCGATCGCCGAGCGCAACGGCTTCACCCTCGATGCCGAGATCACCACCCTTGCCGGCCGCAGCCGCTGGATCCGCATCACCGCGACGGTCGAGTGCGAGGACGGCGTTCCGGTGCGGATATTCGGCATGAAGCAGGACATCACCGAGGAAAAGATCCTGTCGGACCGGATGCGCTATCTGGCCGAGTATGACGTCATGACGGGGCTGGCCAATCGCGGCCGGTTCCAGGCGCGGCTTGCGCATACGGACGAGGGCCGCCCGCTCGGCGCGCTGCTGCTGATCGATCTCGACGGCTTCAAGGCCGTCAACGACACGTTCGGCCATGTCGTCGGCGACGAATGCCTGAAGGCGGCCGCTGAGCGGCTTGCCGGCAGCTGCGGCGAGGCGGATCTGGTGGCGCGCGTCGGCGGCGACGAGTTCGCGGTCTTGCTCGGCCCGCATCTCGACCGCGGCGCGGTCTCCGGCCTGGCGCGCGGCATCATCGAGGCGATGGGCAAGCCGGTCAGCGCTTGCGGCCAGTCGCTCAGGCTCGGCGCCTCGGTCGGCATCGCCTTCGCCCAGGCTGGCGCACCGTGCGACCTGTTCATGCAGGCCGATACCGCGCTCTATGCCGCCAAGGCGGCAGGGCGCAACACGTTCCGCATCTTCAAGTCCGACCCCGCCGCGAAGGGTCGCAGCGCCGCGGCCTGAGGGCCAAGCTCCGGCGTGTCGTACGGCCTTAGTCGACGGGCGCCGCGCATCTTTCACCAACGCCGTCCCTATCTGCATTTGGCATGCAGGGCGCTCGAGAAAAGAGTGCTATGCAAGGCAAGGGAGCATTCTTGCTCCGGCTCCTTCCCCGACATTCGAGGTCATTTTCGTGCGTGAACCGTCACTGCTGCCTGTGTTTRGAAAACTTGGCGTCAAGGCGCCTGTCGCCACCGTCGCGGCGCCGGCTTCGTCGGCAGGTGTCGCGTTGCGGCTGCGGGAGTTTCTGGCCACACATGGCGGCATGGTCCTGAAACTGTCGGTCATCGCCTGGACGGTGCTGATCCTGGCGGCGGTGTTTTTCATGATACAGGGCTGACCGGCATGGCCAATCGCTACGCGCTGCGCATGGAGCTGCCCCAGAGCTGGACCATCATCGATGTCTTCACCGGCCAGCCTGCCGTGATCCGGCAAAAGGTGATGGTCGGGATGGGCCCGCGCGAGGCCGAGGACATGGTCGTGCAGATGAACGTCCGTGACGTCAAGCGCCGGGAGAGGGCAGAGCGCAAGTCCTGACCTGTGCAGCCGCCGAGGTCGGCACTATGCCGCCGGCAAGAGCTCGCCACACCGCAAACCGAGGATTCCCGTGAGATCCAGCCTGAAGCAGAAGATACTGGAGGTCTGTGACCGCAAGATTTCCGAGAAAGGGCCTGGCGTCGGCGTATCGTTCTACGCGTTCTTCGCCAACAGGAACGACGACCCGGACCTTTTGATGGAAGCCGCCGAATGGTGGATCAGAACCCACCGCCTCGACCATTTTGAAAAGGCTGAAAAGATACGCACCATGGTCGAGAAGATGGATCTTTGATCTTCGTTTCCATGGATGTCGTTGTCTCAAAACCGGGACCGGTTTTGAGCGGCATGCACCAGGCTGATCAGCCGAAATCGGCGGCCGTCAGCACGTACATGCTCTTGCGGGTGCGGTCGTAGGCCTTCGATGCCACGTCGCGGATGGCGCTGCTCTCGGTATCGAATGTGGCGAGATAGCCGGCTTCATTGGCTGCGGTCGCCGGCTGCATCCTGGTCATCGCATCGGCGGCGACGGAGAAGGAGATCTGGAACATGCCGTCATGGCCAACGAAACGGATGCGCTTGCCGGCTTCGTCATAGCTGCGGCTGCGGTTGGGGAAGGTCAGGCTCATGTCTTGGCCTCCGCGGCTTTCTTGACCACCCGCTTCTTCTTCGGCGTCGGGTTCAGCGCTTCGGCGACGCGGTCTGCCTCTTCC
>NZ_JBFUDZ010000085.1:0-16639 GCF_056404455.1 Mesorhizobium sp. P2_D1 | reverse complement strand
ATACCGGTCGAACTGGTCGCTGTGTCGCCGTCACCGTCGGTGACCGTCACCACCGCCAGCAAGGCGCTGTCGGTGATGTTCACCGTTTCGTCGTGGCTGGCGCCCGGGGTCGGATGAAGGATCGAGGCATACTGCGCCACGCTGACGACGCCGGTCGTGCTGTTGATCGCGACAGCGAACGCCGCCGCCCCACCGGCGCCGCCGATGCGGCCGACCACCAGAYCGCCTTCCTTGAACAGGAAGATGCTGGTACCGGCGGTCGTGTCGAGGCCGGAATCCACGCCGGCGGCGGAGACCGCCAGCGAGAATGCCGTCGTGCCGCCTTCCTGGTCGGCGCCGAACGAGCTTCCGGTGGARSTCACCACCGCGCCTGGGTCCTGCGCGTAGCCGGTCGGGCTCAGGTCGGAGCTGACRTTGCTGACGCCCGCAAACAACGCGACAACCGCTGGTGCCGTGGTGTCGTCGGCATCTGCCTGGACGCCYGCRGTCTCGTCATGCGCCACCGTGGGAGCGCCCTGGACGATGCCCGCCGTCGGGCCGTCATCTTCGATCACGATCTGCTGGCCGACGAACTCCGAGGCGGAGTTGGATGTAACGATGCCGAAGCCGCCGATGTCGAAAGTGTTGTTGTCGTTGCTGGGATCGCTATCCGCGTTGCTGATGTTTTCGATCAGCACCCGATTATGGTTTCCGCTTGTCGTCCACTGTACCGTGTCGCCGCTGCTTAGGCCTGTGATGATCAAGTCGCCGTTGGCGTCGATCGAGGCGGCCGGAGTATATTGCGTATTGCCTGTCTTGACGACGACGTTGGTCAGCGAGAACGATGTGATGGCGACGTGCGTGTCGTTGGTGAGTCCGTCGACGAAACCCACTCCCGACTCCGCGGCGGTGGTGAAGGCAGAGATCTTGACGGTCACGGGTCCGATGCCCGGATTGGTCTGGTTGACGGTGAAGGATGCTGCCGTCGCACTGACGACATTCTGGAAGTCGATGTTGGCTTCGACATCGGCCTCGTTCTGGTCCAGATTCGGCACGAGGAAGTTCGTGTTCGTGCCCGAGACGTAGGTGATGTAGGCCCCCTCGGTAGGGTTGATCGCGTTGCCGTTGACGCCGAACGAGGTGGTGCTGCCGGCCTGGCTGATATTGAGCACATCCTTGGTCGAGATGTTTCCGCCCTGGGACTGATTCAAGGGATCTTTCCCTATCACCACGATCTGGGTGGAGTTTGGATCGCCGAAGGTCATGAACAGGTTGCTGCCGGAGGGCGCTCCGGCAAAGCCGAAGTTGAGCGTCTCGCTCGCCGCAAGCTTGAGGGTGTTGCCGAGATCGACCGCGTCATCCGGGTTGGGGTTGCCGCCATGGAAGATCGGAACATAGGTGACGATGTTGAAGGTCACCTGGTCGCTGGTCGCGCCGGCGTTGATCACGTCCTGCTTGAAGACGACGAAGGCGATCGCGTCCAGATTGTTGACAATACCGTTGCCATCGCTGTCATAGCGACCGATCACGGTGTTGTTCCCATCGGCGAAGAGCAGGATATCCTTGCCGTTGAGGGTGTTGAGCCCGCTATCGTCGCCATTGAGGGTGCCGCCGTTGCCGTCGGTGAACGTAGTGCCGACGAGCTGGGAGCCGGCGGTGGCGTTGACGGTGACCGAGTTCGTCTTGGTCGCGACGCCGATGCTGGCCGGGAACGCGGAATTCAGCCCGAGAGTTGATTCGAGATAGGTCCGGAACGAGGCCGGCAAAGCGGAGTACGCGACATCGGTGTCCGTAAAGGCATCGTCGACGTTGTCGCCGGTTTGCAGCCCGGTGGTCTGGTCGTTGACGGCCTCGTCGTTGAGAATAAAGCTGATGGTCATTGCTGTGCTCCCCTATCACGTGATGGGGGCCCAGCCCCCAGATGCCGATGCACCCACCCAGCGCATCCTCTGGCCCACTGAATCTGCGGCCTTCAATCCTTCAACTTGCCGCCAATGAAGTGGGCGCGTCCATTCCCGGTTCGATAGGGTTTTGATGAATGTCCGTACCTGATCGAACGATATATATCCTTCGATAGATCAGGCCGGCGCAGGCGGGGCAGGCGATCGCTCTGGCATCGAGGCCGATACGTCAGGTGGCTTTGCGGTCTGTTGCCGCACCATGTCGATGCCAGCAGAAAGCGGTGATCAGAGCAGGCCGGTTCCTGGACGCTCGGGGCCCTTGCCATGCGCCACCCAGGCCAGTTCGGCCCGGCCGTCGAGATGCAGCTTCTCGTAGACATGATGCAGGTGCATCTTCACCGTGCCTTCGGATACATGCAGCCGTTGCGCGATCGTCTTGTTGCGCAACCCGCGCGAGACGAGATCGGCGATTTCGGTCTCCCGCCCGGTGAGCCTGGACGTCGGTTGGTGCTGCGGTTCTGGCATCAGCAGTTGCTGGACGATCTTGTTGTCGATCCATTTCTTGCCTGCCGCCACCGCATTCACGCATTCGAGAAGATAGCGATGGCTGATGCCGTCCAGAAGCAGACCGTCGCCGTCAAGCGCCTGGATTTCCTTGATGTCGAGCCTGCCGTTCGGCTGCACGATGAAGATGATGCCGAGAGCGCTGTCGCGGGCCTTCAGCCGGGAGGAAATACCGGCCATGCGCGGGTCCGCGATATCCAGGCCGACGATGACGATATCGGGCCGATGGCGCTCCACATTGGGGACGATGTCGACAGGGCGGCGGCACTGGGCGACGACATCGTGCCCAGCCTTCCGCAGAACCCATTCCAGACCGGCGAGATACACCCCCCGCGGGTCCGCGACAACCAAGGTCGACATGCGAACACCGTCCGGAAACGCAACAAACTTGTTTCAATACCCGGCAAGTCAGGAAACCAGAGGTTAGGCATTTTGTCAAGCAATCACTAATATAGTTAATGCTATAATATCAACCCGAGGCTGTCGAGCCTGCCCGAGCGGACACGGCCGCAGGGCTGTAGACCAGGCTGACGCCGCCGGATTGTGCGGCAGTGCATTCCGACCGACGACGATGGGGGGCCGAGGTCGTGGACGCTATGCTCGCAACCGCTGCCACAACTCCCCATGAGTTCGCAGCGCAGTTCATGTCTGGAGAGGTCGGTCGTTTCAATTCGGTATCACCAGGTCTATACTTCACGGGGGACAGGCCAGATCGATGGACCGTAAGCTTTCCGCCATTCTCGCTGCCGATGTCGTGGGCTATTCCGCCCAGATGGAACGCGACGAGGCCGGCACGTTCGAGCGCCTCCGTGCTCGACGCAAGGACCTGTTCGAGCCTGAGATTGCCCGCCATCACGGCCACATCTTCAAGCTGATGGGCGATGGACTGCTGGCCGAATTCGGCAGCGTCGTGGACGCGGTCGAATGTGCCGTGTCGTTGCAGCAAGCCCTGGCCGAACGCAACGCCGCCGTTTCCGAGGATCATCGGATTCGCGTCAGGATCGGGATCAATCTCGGCGAGGTGATTGTCGAGGGCGAGGACCGATATGGCGAGGGCGTCAACGTCGCTGCCAGGCTCCAACAACTAGCGGAACCTGGCGGCATCTGTGTCTCGGAAAAGGTCGCAAAAGAGGTTGAGAAGAAATTGGCTTTCGGCTTTGAGCCGATGGGCCAACAGAAGCTGAAGAACATCGCCGAACCGGTGCAGGCGTACCGGGTGCTGCTTGATCCCGCAGCGGCGGGAAAGCCCATGGCCGTCAATCGACCCCCACGCTACAGGCGCAATCTGGCCGTCGCTGTTGGGGTCCTTGTTGTCGCAGTCGGCCTTGCAGCAGCGTGGTGGCGACCGTGGGAGCCACCGCTTCATCCCACCGCTCTGACGGCCAATGCGAAAGCCGACACCCGACCATCCCTCGTCGTGCTTCCATTTGACAATCTCAGCGACGACAAGGCGCAAGGATATCTGGCTGACGGTTTCACCGAAGACCTGACCACAGAACTTGCACGCGTGCCCGGCCTGTTCGTCGTATCGCGAAACGCGGCTTCCGCCTACAAGGGCACGGAGACAAAACCCGCCGAGGTCGCCGCGGCGCTTGGTGTCCGGTACATACTGGAGGGCTCGATACGTCGGGTCGGCGACGACATGCGTATCAACGCGCAATTGATCGACGGCTCGACCACCGGTCATCTCTGGGCAGAACGTTTCGACGGCCAGTGGACGGATGTGTTTGCGCTGCAGGACAAGGTCGTCGTCAGCATCGCAGGCGCGCTCAAGCTTCGTCTTATCAGCGCCCAGGGCAAGGCAGATGTCGCGGGCGGCACGCGCAATCCTGCGGCCTACGAAGCTTACCTCCAGGGCATGGAAATCTACAATCGTCGCAATACTCCAGACGAGTTTGCGCAGGCGGTGCGGTTTTTCCAGCAGGCGCTGGAACTCGATCCGAATTTCGGCGCGGCGGCAGCCTCGCTCGCATGGGCCTATTGGGACATGGACGGGCCGCGGGGCCAAGCTTTGACCGTTTCGGACATCGGTGCACTGTACAACGTCTACAAGTACCTTGGGGAGGCGGCCAAGCATCCTTCGCCGTCCTACTATCAGCTCGTCGCCAGTTTGCTGGTTCGCGAGCACCGGTCCGACGAGGCAGTCGCGCTTATGTTCAAGGCAGTGGCGCTCGACCCGAGCGATCCCCTGAACTATGTCGGGCTGGCAGAAGCCCTGAATTTCAATGGCAGGCCGGACGAGGCGCGCGACTATCTCGTCCCGGCCAACCGTGTCGATCCTGGCGGCAATGACCATCGGCACTACCAGGCCGGGCTGGCTGAATTTGGCGAGGGTCGTTTCGAGGAAGCCGTCGACTACCTTGAAAGGATCGATCTCCAATCGCCCGATCCATGGCCGAAATTCTACGGCCTGCAGGTTTTGGTTTCGGCCTACGCACATCTCGGGCGCAGTGACCAGGTCGCGGCCTATAGTGACAGGCTAAGGAACGTCATGCTGGAACGAAAGGATGGAGGGGCAA
The DNA here is from genome assembly GCF_056404455.1 of Mesorhizobium sp. P2_D1. NCBI lineage: Bacteria > Pseudomonadati > Pseudomonadota > Alphaproteobacteria > Hyphomicrobiales > Phyllobacteriaceae > Mesorhizobium > Mesorhizobium sp. P2_D1. Next base: position 11,676 of record NZ_JBFUDZ010000085.1, on the reverse strand, counting down.
ATCAACTGGTCACGCAGAGGTATTTCGTGTTCAAGAACCCGGCTGACATCGGGCGTCTGCTGGACGGCCTGGACAAGGCCGGTCTGCCGGAGTTGCCGGAAGCGGTCGATCTGGATGCGAAGGACCGGCTTACCGGTTCGGAGATCAAGTCGCTCATCCTCGGTCGTGACCTGCGCGGGGGAGGCGCATGGATAGACAAAGGAACCAGCTGGGTGCAGCAGAACTTCCTGTGCGATGCCATTCCGAAAGTCCAGACAACCTGCGGCGCGATCTTCCGCAATCCTGCCGGGACGCCGGAGCAACGCAACGAGTATACGGCAGTCTTCCGTTTCGATCGTTTTGAGTTCTCGGCCGTCAAATAAGACCGCCCGGGACCTGCCGGCGAATATAAGAGCGGTTCGCGATTTGCTCCTACAGGCCAAAGGTCGCGTTCAAGTCACCTTGTGCCTGCAATGGCATGGTTCGTCCGGCGCGTTGAAAACGATGTTAGTGTGCGAGCGAGGCATAGTGAAAATGGGGAAGGTCTCATGAGTTTCGATGATATCGACCTCAATTTGCTCAGAGTGTTCGATGTGATGATGCGTGAAAGAAGCGTAACGCGCGCAGCCAGCGAATTAGGACTTGTGAGCAGATTGCCCGCATACTCGACAGCCAAGCGCCGCCGGTGAGTTAATCGCTTGCTCGTCTACGGTTAAGCAAGGCCGTTTAGCCCACCTCCCAACAAGGTCGCCGTTATCATAGCGGAGGCCTCACCGTATTCTATGCGAGCTGCGACCGAGTACATAAGGACTCCCATGACTTCAACCGCAGCTATTGCGGCAAGGCAATCCTGAGTTGACCACGGCCGATGCCGGGTCGGAGACCGATGCGCCGGGATTTGGCAGCAAGCGGCGGCATTTCCAAATGTGCTTGTGGGCGGATTTGGGCTGTTTTATGTATGGCTTCAATAGGAGACGATATGAGTGTTCCAAATGTTGATCAAACTATAACCGCAGGAAAGCTGGCGGAATTTGTAGCGAAGTCCGTAGAGGCCGCGCGCGCGGTGGAAGGGCCATTTTACCATCTCGAGTTCGACCGGGTCTTTCCGGAGGATGTTTATAAATCCATGCTGGCGGCGCTGCCGGTGTACGCGGATTACCGACCGATGCACGGCCGGTCCAAACAGCGGGATGCGATGGGTGCGTCCACGCGGGTGAAGATTGATCTCTTTCCGGAAAACATCCGACATCTGCCGTCGGCGAAGCGGACGGTGTGGAACGTGGTTGGCAAAGCGCTTTGTTCCGAGCCGGTGAAGAACGCTTTCCGTCGCCGACTGGCACCGGCGATGGGGCGACGGTTCGGGCCCGGCTTGGCCGAGGTGGGCATGTTTCCAATCCCCATCCTAACGCGTGACATTCCGGGCTACGAAATTCCGCCGCACACGGATACACATTGGAAGGGCATCACGGTGCAGCTTTACCTGCCACCAGACGAGGCGCACACCAACATCGGGACGATCTTTCACGAGGAGTTGCCGGGCGGCGGGCTGGCGAAAAAGATGCAGATGCGTTTCGCGCCGAACACAGGCTATGCTTTCGCGGTAGACAAGGACACGTGGCACTCGGCGGACATAGTGGGGCCGGAAGTGGCAACACGGGACAGCATCCTGCTGACGTATTTTGTGGATAGCGGGTTGCTGCGCATCCTGCGTAACCGGGGGAAACGGGTGGGCAACTTTATCGGCAACGAGATCCGGAATTTGGGCTGGTTCATACCGGGCACATGAGTTGGTAGCCGCGTTTTATGTCGAAGACCGAGGATCGCCGACTGATGCCTGAACCGACAACGGGAAGCCGCGAGTGGCTCGACCGGCTTGACCAGCAGGACATCTCCGACTTCGCCGCCATCCACGGCGACGAAATCATCACCAAGCCCGGTTGTTCATCGGGCCGGGCTCGTTCAGCCGGCGCGCCGCGAAGACGCGCCCGAGGGGCGCCGCCGGCGGTTCATTGGCAGGCGTGGGGTGGGAGTGACTTGTGGCACTGTACTTCGGTCTTCCGCTTGCCGTGCTGCCATGCTTAATTCGAGTAAATTCACATCAAATTATAGAGTTGCCACGTGATACCAATCTACATTGGATATGATCCACGCGAATCCCGAGTTCTGGACGTAGCGCGATGGAGCGCCTACCGGCGGACAAGCACGCCGTTGCAGATACAGCCACTCGTGCTCAAAGACCTTGAAGCGCAAGGAATCATGAAGCGACCGATGGTGGTACGTGATGGCAAGCTCTGGTGCCCGATTTCCGAGGCACCGATGTCGACCGAGTTTGCCATATCGCGCTTTGCCGTTCCGTTCATGAGGCAAGGCGGCTGGGCCATGTTCTGCGATTGTGACGTCCTGTTTCTGAAGGATCCAGTCAAGCTGCTCGACCTGGTCGATCCTTCCTACGCGATTATGGCGGTCAAGCACCAGCAACGCGAATCCGAAGCGGTCAAGATGGACGGACAAACGCAGACGTTCTATCGCCGCAAAAACTGGTCGTCGGTCGTTTTGTGGAATCTGGATCATCCGGCCAACAAACGGCTGACCAACGAGATGCTCAATACGTGGCCCGGACGTGACCTCCACGCCTTCAAATGGCTTGAGGACCATGAGATCGGGGAATTGCCCCTGGCATGGAACTACCTCGTAGGGGCTTCGGCTACCGAACTCGACCCCGCCGACGTTTCGCTGGCGCACTACACGCTCGGCGGTCCTTGGTTTGCGGGCTGGTCCGGCGCCACGCAATGGGACGACTTGTGGAGCCGAGAAGAGAGCATTCTGCGCGCGTTTGAGGAACATGCGGTTCAGATTCCCGCATGAAAACTCCGCTTTCGGACCTCTTGCCAACCTTCTCAAAGCCAATTCTTCGCTTGCCCAGTGTCACCGGTCCCGCCTTGGTGATGGGGGCAGCGCCGAATTTTCGCCTCCCGCAGGGGCATGATGCCGATTGGGGACTGGTGACGGTCAATGCTTCCCAGCTTTTGGCGGAAACCTTCGGTCTCCCAGTTCCCGACATCGCCGTGCTCCGCCGCGGCATTTTGGTCGGCCGGGACGAGCAGGATTTTTACAAGCGCGATTTGTTGAAAGGACGGCAGGCAAAGCATCTTATCATCCCGATTTGGCCGGACGTTGAAGACAAGCTGATAGCCGGTTGTCGCACCTTTGATTATCGCTATGACACCTTGCAGGCGCTTACAAGATGGCAGCTTGCCAACATCGTCTGGCGGCTTAGCGGCAAATATCATGTGTCGCGCGGCTGGCACCGGAAAATCTCAACCGGAGCCTTCGCGATCATGCTGGCGCGTTTCGCCGGTTTCGCTCCTGTTGTCGTCAGCGGGTTTTCCCTGTCCCAAGCCGGGCATGGATACGACACCCGAAATGCCTTTCGATATCATGCCGACGAAGATGCGGATTTGCTTCGACGGGTGGTGAAAAGAGGCGAGCCAATCTACGCAGAGGATAGAGACTTCGCTGCAGAAAGTGGATTGCCCTTGTGGCAGGGACAGATGCCATGACGACGACAGACGACCTTGCTTCGCTGTTGAAAAGAGGGATATCCATTAGCCGGAACCGTGAGCTCGATTGGACGTTGGGCGCCCACCAATGACCAATTTGACCCGCCGCCCTTCGTGAGGTCGATGTGCTGAATATCTCGATGGCTGATCGGCTGGCTATCAAGTCCATTCTCGTTATTCAGACGAAGTTCATCGGGGATGTCATTCTGACCTCGGCGCTCGTGCGAAATCTGCGCCTCGCTTACCCAAACGCTGCGATAGCCATGCTTTGCGCTTCTGGCCTGCGAGACTTCGTAGTCAGCCAGAATATCGCAGACGTGGCCATCGGATTCGACCGTCGAGGTGCTGGTAGAAGTCTGCCTCAGCGAGTGAAGGAATATTCAGGCTTGGTCGCTGACCTGCGCCGCCGAAAATTCGATCTCACCATTGACGTAACCGACTCGAAGACATCACGGATATTGCACAGGTCAATCGGCGCCCCCCTGCGCGTTGGATACAATCCCCCGGAAAAGCCCATGAAATTTTGGGAAGTTCAGCCTGCTAATATATTTGCTGAAACGTTCGGCCATGGAGGCGCGCACTACTTGTACCGATATCTGTCCCCGCTTGAAGCGCTTGGGATAGAATTGCGAGAAGTGACACCGAGGCTTGAACCCACACCAGTCGGGCGAAGCGCATCTACCCAGATTCTGGCGCAAAGCAATCTGGCCGTAAAGGCTTTCGTCGCAGTACACGCTGGAGCAAGGTTCGAAGGGCGGTGTTGGCAACCTGAACGGTTCGCTGCAGTAATCGACGAGGTTTATGCAACCAAGGGCCTGCGGTCATTGCTGATTGGTGGACCTGATGAGAGCGCGACCGCGCAAGCTATATTGAATGCGGCAGCGTCGCCATTGGTGAGCGTTGTTGGCAAAGCCTCGCTTGAGACACTAACAGCATTGCTTTCGGATGCATTTATCTTTCTGGGAAACGAGAGCGGCCCAATGCACGTGGCTGCGTCAGTCGGAACTCCGGTTGTGGGCCTGTATGGCCTGACGCCCCCCGACATCTGGGGGCCTTTTGGGGTGCTTCACCGCACCGTTGAGCCGCCGTTGCCTTGCCAGTGTGTTGCGCCCGGATTGTGCAAACCCGACAACCCGGGCGGCGTCTACTGCGTTCATCGACTACCAGTTGCCAAGGTTGCTCAAGCGACACGAGACTTGATAGACGCAGTGAGACAACTGGCCAATAAGACGGCCAATTGACCTCCAGCCATGACCGGCCCGCTTGAAACCGTGAAGAAGGCCCTGCAGGCCTATGTCGACAAGGATCGTGCACGTCCGGCGACGTCAGCTTCCAGACGCTAACGCGACCTTGTGCGCTCACCGATCAATGCCGCTTCGCCTCGGGCGCTGGCCTTGCTACCCAGCTAAACGCTTGGCAGAAATTAGATTGCCAACTATCGAACAAGAGGAAGTCTAATCCGGAACGACGCACCACCGTGATCCTGATTTTTCGCACGCATCAGCCCACCGTGCGCCTCGACAATGTTGCGCGCGATGGATAGCCCCATGCCCATGCCTTCCGCCTTGGTGGTGAAAAACGGTTCGAAGACCTGTTCTAATTTGTCGTCGGGAATGCCCGGTCCGCTATCAGACACGGACAGCTCGGCAAACTCTTGGTCGCGCGAAGTCCGGATGCTGATGATGCGATTTTCGCTCGGCGTCTCCTTCATCGCGTCGATCCCGTTCACCACAAGGTTCAGAATGACTTGTTGAAGTTGAATGCGGTCGCCGAGTATCGGAAGCGCATCCGGCGTGATCACGCCAAGAAGTTCGACTTTTCGCCCGCGAGCCAACGTCGAAAGAAATTCGACGGTTTCCCGCGCAAGGTCGTTGAGATCGAGACTTTTCAGTTCAAAAGGTACCTTCTTCAGGAGGCTCCGCATCCTCTGGATGACTTCGCTGGCACGCTGGTCATTCTCCAAAATATCGCTCACGATTTCCCCGAGTGCAGCGATATCGGGGCTCGATGATTGCAGGATAAGTTCTGCGGATTCGGCGTGGCTCATTATAGCGCCGAGAGGCTGGTTTATTTCGTGGGCAATTAACATGGTCAGCTCGCCAGCGGTCGAGAAGCGATTGACATGAGCAAGCTCTGCCATGCGCTGCCGCGACTGCACTTCGGCTGCTTGACGCCGACGATGTTCATTCAACAGGATCAGGATAAGCCCGGCCTGTAGCAGAATAGCCGCAGTAATAAGGGAAATTTGCCAGGAATACCGTTCCCACGCCGTTGGCTCCCGAAACAAGACTTCGCCCCCGGGGGGCAGGCGGCTCTCGCTAATGTTCCAGCGCTGCAGCTGTCGCCAATCGTATTTCGGTGCTGAGAATTCGATTGGAGGAACCTTGATGTCACCTGCCTTCTCACCTCCCAATATCCGGACCGCGGCATCCGCCGTCGCTCGGGCACCCTCGGTCGGTGAAGACATCGGGCCGCCAACAGCTTGACCGTTGAAAAGAGACTCGTCGAACGTGAAAATGGGAGCGTTGGCGACCTCATAGATGCGCTTCAATGGATCCTTGTCTCCATAGACGGCACCTGCGCCGTCCACCATCATCTGCTGGTAAAAGATTGCACTGTGGGGCGGCAAACTCGCAACCTTCTTCAGGATCTCCTCGAACGGCCGCTCGTTGTAAAAGATCAATTCAACCTTGTTGTCTAGCAGTGACTTCAGTTCCCGTTGCACGTCGCCGATCCAAAATCGCTCAGGGGGCGAGTTCCCGATTATCATCGCGATGGCCTTCGTCTCCGGCAACAGCCGTAGAATGTTTTCGACAAGGGCGACGTGATCGACGCGCGTGCCAACCACGGCGTCCCGCTCGGACAACATGGATTGTCCAACCCGGCGCACTTCGACAGCCGCAAGCAGCATCGGCGTTGTCGGAAATAGGTCTATTCTCCGTTTCTGGACGAAGCGAGCCGCGGGTGCACCTATTGCGACGATCAAATCGAGCCGTCGTGTTGCGTAGAGCGCCTTGAGATATTCACCAAATTTGGCCTCAGCAGCGTCGTCGCCATCCCGAGCCGTGACGAGGGAATCTTCTTGGATGTCCAGCGGCCAAGGCGACTGTTGGTTCAGTTCATCGCGGATTTCCCTGGCCCATGTGGCCCACGGCTGGAAACCCCGGCCATACGAATATAGGAACAGGATTTCCTTCGGCTGAACGGAAGGCTCGCCAGACCTAGGCTGAGCGGCAGTCTCGCCAATCGAGACCAAAAGAATGACGGCGGTGGCGATCCACCTATTGACCAGCCAATTCATCATCAATGAGCCCGATGCGACTACACGGCCTCTATCGGTGGCGATCAGTCCATCCATGGTTTGCGGGCGCCCGATTGGAGCATCCAAGGTGCCTGACATCCACCCGATGACGAGCCAGTAGAGCCTAGACTGCCGTTATTGGTGGGGATTAGCAAGATGAGCCTGGCCATGTGGGCTGGCCGCACCAACCGAGACCGCAGTAGGTCAAGAAATCCCTTGCCAGCGAGGAGCCGTCCACACATGCCCGAAGTGATCTGGTGGATGAGGCCGCAACAGCGATGCTTGCACTGGGCGAGGCGCTGTCCCGGGGGGGTGATCTGCTTGGCAGCTTGGGAAACGACCGCCAGTTTGCGGTCAGGCCACGGCCACTGCAGGTACTATTGCGATAGCGCCGGTTGCATGTACGATGTTGCTGAGGCTTTCAGAGGGCAAGATGTTGACCGAGCAGGGCTTCCTCCGAGCCTCGATTGTCGCGACGGTAGGCGTCGCGGCGTTCGGAGTCGTCTTCGGCCTGCTGTCCGGGTCGTTCTCCATCGCTTTTGATGGCGCCTATTCTCTTGTCGATGCCGGAATGACGATTTTGGCGCTTTGGGTATCGAGCCTGATCGTACGATCGGCAAAGGCCGACGCGCTGTCGGGCAGGCTGCGCAATCGATTCACGATGGGGTTCTGGCACCTGGAGCCTATTGTGTTGGGCCTTAACGGCACCTTGCTGATGACGGTCGCTACCTACGCCCTCATCAACGCCGTGATCACCATTGTGTACGGCGGCAACGAGCTGCGCTTCGGTGTCGCCGTCGTCTACGCCGCAATCACGTTGGTGGTCTGTATAGCCATGGCTATGGCCGGTGCGCGGGCAAACAGGAGACTGCGGTCAGACTTCGTTGCCCTGGACGTTAAAGCCTGGACGATGTCGGCGGGAATAACCTCGGCACTTCTGATCGCATTCCTGATCGGACAGGCGGCGGGCGGAACGCCGCTTGGCTGGATCTCTCCATACGTGGACCCTGTCGTACTGGCGCTGGTCTGCCTCGTGATCATTCCTATTCCCGTCGGGGCGGTGCGCAAGGCCCTGTCCGAGATCCTGCTCATCACCCCCGTGGATCTCAAGGCCCACGTCGATCGGGTGGCCGCCGAAATAATGCAGCGCGAGGGGTTCCTGTCCTATCGGGCATACGTCGCCAAGGTCGGGCGGGCCACGCAGATAGAGCTTTACTTCATCGTGCCGAAGGACTTGCCCCCGAGGACCATCGAGGAGTGGGACCGCACCCGCGACCAGATCGGCGCGGCCATCGGGGACGAAGGCCGCAATCGGTGGCTGACCATCGCCTTTACCGCTGACGTCAACTGGGCGGAGTGAAAGCCGGATGGCGCGCCAGACCGATGTCGGGCATCGCGTTGTGCCAGGTCAGCCCCGCACCTTCCGGCCCAGGTAGCAAACCTCCTCGTGAAGCTTCGTGTCGCTCGGCTTCATCGGTATCAGCAGGTAGCTATCCTCGGACACCGTCATTGCCTGTCCATTCTGATGGGCGAACGCCTGTCCTTTTGGCAACAGCTTAAAATTGCTTGCCTCACCCGCATACCGGAAGTCGTCGAATTCCTTCGTGACGACGGAATACATCTCGACGATCTCCGCATCGACGGCCGCCGGACGAGGATCGTGCCCGATCATGCCCAGGAGGGACAGCAGAGAAATGGCAGCCCGATAGGCGACATCGTTTGAAGATTTGTCGAAGTGGCTACCGGATTCCAGAGTCGCTGACATTGCGCCTCGCGCATTGGCGTAATTCTCGGTATCGCCGCCGATGGTCCCGCTCGAGAACTTGCTCCAGCCGGTCATCATCTTTGGTATTCCGAGATGCCGATAAAACTCGACGGCGTCTTGCTCGGCGACCAGAAACGGTTCGTTTGCGATCGGCGCGGAATGGAAATCCAGAAAATAGTCGCAGCTCTCCAGCAACGGCTTAAGCTCCTGCGTCCGTTGGAATTCGTAGGAGCCGCGGTCGATCTCTGGTCCATAGTCCTCGCGAAACATGCGGTTCATGTTGTGTTTGACATAGCGGCACTCCGCAGCGATCGCGCGCTCGTTCGCGCGGGCAAGTGTCAGGGAGCCGCGCAGCAAAAGTCTCGTGCCCCCGAAAAGGTCATAGAGGACTTTCTCGATGGCATGAATGCCACTGACCTCGTCTCCATGAATGCCGCAGAACATGACGACCCGCGGGCCAGCCGCGTCGCAGTCTATCCGCACTACGCTCTGAACGTGCGGATCCCTGGAAATCAACATGGACCGCCTCCTGTCGAACTTGCGACGCCATGACGTGTCGAGCTTCGATTCGACTGGGCACTACTGCCGATCGGCCAGTGCAGCAAGGGTCTGGGCTGAAATGCTACTGTAACTTACGTCGATATGGTCCGCGTGCAGGGAAGACCAATCTTGCGGAAATTTGCTGCAAGGTTGACGTTCAGGTCATGACAATCCCAAACTCTGAGACGCTCGGACTGCCACGTCACCCGGTATCGACTGGCGCGAAACTGAAATGCGGGCGCGCAGCGATGGCCGCGATACCCGCAGGCTCCAGCCAGCCGCAGCCAAATCTTCGAGCGAGGTAACCGATGTCCTCTGGACATGCAGTGTCCTCTAGGCGGGTGCTCGAACCCATCGAGCGCATATCCGAAGTGCTTTTCGGATTAATCATGGCATTGGCCTTTACCGGGACTTTGAGTGTTGTAAGTGACGAATCTGAGGTGCGCACCACGCTGGTCGGCGCGCTCGGCTGCAATCTCGCCTGGGGCCTCGTAGATGCCATCATGTATCTGATGGGATGCCTCGCCGACCGGGCCACACAGCGGCGCATAGTTGCCAAAGTGCAGCAAGCCGCCACCGCCGAAGAGGCGAGGACCGCTATCCTGCAGAACCTGCCTTCCGCGGTAGCGTCGGCGTTGACGGACGCCGATCTCGACAGAATGCATGCAGCACTGTTGAAGGAGCGGATGCCAGGCGAGTCGATGGGACTCAAGCGCGAAGACTTGCTGGGTGCGGTCGCCGTCTTCCTTCTCGTTTTCGCCTCGACGATCCCGATCGTAGTGCCTTTCCTGTTCCTGCAGGACGCTTGGACCGCGCTTCGAATCTCCAACGCCATCGCTGTGGCGATGATGTTGTTTGCCGGCTACGCGTTTGGACAACTGACTGGGTACAGACCATGGCTGACTGCCGCTGCCATGGTTCTGCTCGGCTGCTTGCTGGTCGCCCTGACTATCGCGCTGGGCGGATGAGGGCCGGGCGCCGCGATCTTGCCGTGAACAGTGCGTCGGGACCGAGCGCAGATGTAGTACAGTAACATACACCCCGTTCCTTGTTTAGGTCGTCTGACCTGCGCAACAACCTTTGCCGGCGCCGCCATCGAACGGCGTCCAGCAAGATGCTGCGAACGCCAGGCATTGGGAGTGGACGGTGCACGAGGTTGAAGGGTTCCCAATTGCGATCATCGATGAAGATTACGAAGGCAAGAACGCTGCTGGACGGGGCATGCAGCAGCTCGCTGCCGCAATCGAGAAAGAAGGCTTCCGCGTCGTCGGCGGCCTTAACTACGAGGATGCCCGGCGACTTGTCAAAATCTTCAACAACGAATCCTGCTGGCTGATCTCCGTCGACGGATCGGAAGACGTCGCGACGCGATGGCAGGTGCTTGAGGAAGTGCTGGCGGCCAAGCGCAGCCGCAACGAACGCTTGCCGATCTTCCTCTTCGGCGACGAACTCACCGCGGAGATGGTCCCGATCAGCGTGCTGAAGCACGCCAACGCCTTTATGCGGCTCTTCGAGGACTCGCCCGAGTTCATGGCACGAGCGATCGTGCGCGCGGCGCAGCTCTATCTCGAGGGACTTCCCCCGCCGATGTTCAAGGCGCTGATGGAGTATACATTGCAGGCCAGCTACTCCTGGCACACGCCCGGTCACGGCGGCGGCGTCGCGTTCCGCAAGAGCCCGGTCGGGCAACTCTTCTATCAATTCTTCGGCGAGAACACCTTGCGGTCCGATATCTCCGTATCGGTCGGTAAGCTAGGCTCGCTTCTCGACCACACCGGTCCGATCGCCGAAGGCGAGCGCAACGCCGCCCGCATTTTCGGGGCGGACGAGACACTGTTCGTCGTTGGCGGCACGTCGACGGCCAACAAGATCGTCTGGCACGGGACCGTGAGCCGCGGTGACCTGGTCCTGTGCGACCGCAATTGCCACAAGTCGATCCTGCACTCGCTGATCATGACGGGCGCCGTACCGATCTATCTCATCCCGTCGCGCAATGGTCTTGGCATCATCGGCCCGATATCGAGGGACCAGTTCACGCAGCAATCCATCAAGAAAAAGATCGCGGCAAATCCGTTCGCCAAGGGGAGCAATGGCAAGGTCCGCCTAATGGTGATCACGAACTCGACCTATGACGGCCTCTGCTACAATGTTGATGCGATAAAGAAAACGATCGGTAGTTCGGTCGAAGTGCTCCACTTCGATGAGGCCTGGTACGCCTACGCCAATTTCCATGAATTCTACGACGGCTATCACGGCATCTCGTCCGCTGATCCGACCCGATCGCCCAACGCGATCACTTTCGCCACGCATTCGACGCACAAGCTTCTCGCTGCCTGGTCACAGGCGTCGATGATCCACGTCCAGCATGGCGAGAACAAGCGGCTGGACATGGCCCGCTTCAATGATGCCTTCATGATGCACACGTCGACATCTCCGCAATACGGCATCATCGCGTCCTGCGACGTCGCCGCGGCAATGATGGAGCAACCGGCGGGCCGTGCTCTCGTTCCCGGCGGGCCGTGCTCTCGTTC
>NZ_JBFUDZ010000084.1:0-16724 GCF_056404455.1 Mesorhizobium sp. P2_D1 | reverse complement strand
CCATCGCCTCGCTCGTAGAAACCGCAAAACTCAACGGCGTCGACCCGTACGCCTACCTCACCGACGTCATCACCCGCATCGTCGCCGGCCATCCGCAAAGCCAACTCGACGACCTGCTGCCCTGGGCCTACGCCCCCGCACCACTCAAGGCCGTGGCCTGAGAACAGCGGTTACCTCCATCCAGCGGCTCAGGCGAATTCGCCTTGTCCTCCGCGTGGCTTGCCGGCCTTGGGAGCGCGTCATCTGAATGTGCGATGCTGAGGTCAATGGCGGCGTCGTGGTCGCGGCAGTCGTCGCCGGCTCCAGGGCAGCGGTGTTTTTGCCGAACTGCGCCTCCAGGTCTCGCCAGGTCGATTCCGGCCAACGGTCGGCACCGATGATCCAGGCGGCGGCGGGCATAGACACGGCAGTCGAGGCTTCGTTGCGTTCGCGAAGCTTCTGCCATTCCAGACGGGCCACTCGGGTGTGATTGGGGAACTCTACTTCTTAGCAGGGTTCGCATTCCATATATCCCGATGCAGTCGCCATTCGCCGTCGGCGCCCTTCTTCCAAACGACAATGTATTTGCCGATTTCCTCACTGGTCTTGCCGTCACTGCCGGGAATCTTGATTGAGTAGGTACCCTCCTCATACGCGAGATTGCCACTCTCCTCGACCTGCGCCGCTTTCAGGGTCAGATCGGTCAATCCTGCATCGATCCAGCCCTGCCACATCTTCTGAACGCTTTCGCGGCCGGCGATCCGGTCTTCGTTGGGAGGAAACGCTACCGCGTCTTCGGTATAGTGTTGAGCTAGGCCTTTCGCATTCTTAGCGGCAAACTTCGCAACAAAGTCCGCATTGTTCGCCTCTATGCTTGATTGGGCAGTCTGGGCACAGGCAGATTCGCCACCGCAGATAACGAGTGCGACGAAACAAAAAGTGGCTAGAAAGTAGCGCATCGAAGTCCTCCCTTTGACCTTTGAAAGCCGGCCAGCGAAGACCATGTGCAGATGAAGACAACGAGGGCGAGTATCGCCGGGTGTTGCCGGACATCGGCGCCCAATGAATGTCTTTACAGACGGGGCGTAGCAGCAGGCCGCTTGCAGGGCCAATATGCGCTCGCGCTAATACAATGACAATCCCAGCCAGGCTCTTCCGACGACATGCCTGAGCCAAACGATCCTCGATCAGGTCTTTATCTCCTATCTCCTGTCGCTGCAGATGAACGCGTTGGGCGCCTCCACGGCCGATACCGGACGGTTGATGATGATATACTTTCTAATGGTGATCCTGTCGGGTTCACTGTACGGGCGACTGCCTGCCGGCAAGATTTCGGCGGTGGGCATCACCGTCGCCGGGGCATTGCTTGGCGGAGTGACCCTGCTCGCAGCGGCGGCAGTTACTAACGGCTGGACTATGATTGTTGCCGCAATCGGCACCGGCCTTGGCTACGGCCTGGTGAGTGGGCCAAAGACGGCCACAGTAATGGAACTTGCGGAAGGAAGGCTGACCCATATCGGTTCGGAAAGAGTCCTTGGCACCGTCAGGGTCATGGACCGAATTGGCAGCGTTGTGGGCCTTATCGCCATCGCCGCCGTCGCTGGAAGTTTTGGCTATTCCGCTGGAATGGGCTTCATCGCCATTTTGGTGCTGGCCGGGGTCGGCGCGTATTTCATCTATTACGTGGCAAGCCACAGCTTGTCGATCATTGGAAGGAGGAAAGCATGAAATACGCAAACCGTGTGTTGGCCGGCGCCGTCCTGGCTTCTTGCCTCGTTCTTCCGCCTCGGGCCGAGGCGGCGGAGAAGACCCTTGTGATGATAACGTGGCTGGGCTGCGAGGATGTCTGCAAGGGCCTCAAGGACTCGCTTGAAGAAAAGAAAATTGATGTCAGCTTCGTCGTCGACGATGCGGCACAGGACAAGAGCAAACTGCCCGGCTTTGTCAAGGACGCACGCGACCGCAAGGCTGACGTGGTGGTCACCTGGGGCACCAAGACTACTCTAGGCATGGTCGGCACGTTGAAAGACCAGCAGAACAGCGACCTTCTCAATGACATCCCCGTGGTGTTCACCGTGGTGGCCGATCCGATCGGTGCGGGTATCATCGAAAGCTACGAAAAGACCGGCCGCCCCAATGTGACCGGTACCCGAAACCGGGTTCCCGAAAGCGTCAACATCAAGAGCATCAAGCGCTACATGCCGAGCTTCGATCATCTGGGTCTCCTGTTCGACCGCAGCGAGCCCAATTCGGTGAAAAAGATGGAGGAACTAAAGGCGTTATCGGAAAAGATGAAGTTCAAGTTCGACGCCTTGCCGCTGCCAGCACTTGCCGACGGCACCCCGGATCCAGCCAAGCTTGCCGAGGTTACCGCCCAACTAAAGGCGGCCGGCGTCCAGTTCGTCTACCTGGGCTCAAGCACCTTCCTTGAGAAGAACGCCGATGTCTTCACCGGTGCTGCCGTGGCCAATGGCTTGCCCGTGCTCAGCCCTTATGAACATCTGGTCAGCGAATCCCAGGCGCTGATGTCGGTGGCCGCTCGCGACTACGACGTTGGCAAGCTTGCCGGTGAACAGGTGGCCAAAATCCTGACGGAGGGTGCCAAGCCCGGCGACATGCCGGTCGTTGCCATGGAGAAGTTCGCCTATCTGGTAAACATGAACGTTGCCAAGGAACTCAACTTGTTTCCACCTGTCGAGTTCCTGCAATTCGTCGAAAAGGTGGAGTAACTCGGAGGCGAAAGCGACTACCGATGGCGCCTAATAGAGCGCCGACCAAGGTCAATACTGTGTCGGCTATGGTGAAGGTTTTCCAACGCGGGCCGATGTCGATCGCAGCCCGAGCCCCCGCGCCGCGGCCTGCATCGAAAAACCTTCACCAATGCGGACCTTTCGCTCTCGGACCATGAAAGATCCGACCGGCGCAGCTCTACCGTCCAGGCGCTGCTCCGACCGTGACGCAATCGACGACAGCTCGTGAGCGGATCTGAAATGCCGCAGGCTGCACGCTGGCGGACAGGCCAGCAATTTCATTCACGAGCTTCTTCCTAATTGCCTTTGCAAACTCGGCTGTGTTGTCGACCCTGACGATGAAAGCGTCGGAACCGCCGATGACGCAGCTTTCATAATACAGCTCGACATAGCGCGGGCCAAAGCTGTCGAGTGTGTCGGTTGCGTGCAGCGAGATCGCCAGTCCGTTGATGGTCACGCCAGCGGCAATGGGTGCGTCGCGCACGGGTTGAAGCGGCAGACCGGCATTGTTGGGTCCGTCTCCAGAGACATCGATTACCCGGCGGTCGCTTGCAGGCCCTTCGGCCATTAGCTTGCCTGCGGCCAGGAGCGCGGCTTGGGCGGCGATCTCCGACGAGGAGTTCGACGCCTTCGAGAGCTACAGTCGCGCGTCCGACTATGCCGAGACGGCCGCGACCTGGATTGGCATGGCCCGTGATGCTGGCTTCAGAACTGCGAACGAACTCATGACGGTGCCGAACAATTGGCGCGCGTTTACCGTTTCCGTCACTAGTCTTTCGACAAACTGCTCCGGCTGGATACAGTCGGCATTGCAACACTGAAAGGCGAGTTCCGTTCCTAGAAAGTCCGGAATTGGCGCAACGTGCTCGTTCTGACTATTGAGCCGAACGGCAACTTCCCACCCCGGCCGGACCTTCCCGAGCCTCATCAGGTAATCTGATGTCTGAACGCACCCACCGACCACGTGCGCCAATTCGAGACCTTTCTGACAATCGCCGACAATGTCGCGCTTCGGACCCAAAGCTGCTTTTCGGCCAATGGGACTCCGGGCGCCTTCCATCGCCGCGAAATCACGCCGTTCCAAATGGAGCGGTCTTGCGCTTGAGTCTGTGCTATGTCGGATAGCAAAGGAGGGCAAGGTGAGCGAGATCCGCAAACTTGCGGCGATCCTGGCCGCCGATGTTGTCGGATACAGCCGGCTGGCTGGGTCGGACGAAGATCGGACGCTCGCGCGACTCCGGGCGCTCCGCAGCGACCTCATTGATCCTACCATCGCGGTGCACACCGGACGCGTGGTGAAACGCACTGGCGACGGAACCCTGGTAGAATTCCGTAGCGTTGTCGATGCCGTGCGCTGCGCCATCGAAGTGCAAAATGGCATGGTGGAGCGAAACGCGGGCGTGCCACTCGAGCGCCGCATTGAGTTCCGCGT
The DNA here is from genome assembly GCF_056404455.1 of Mesorhizobium sp. P2_D1. Lineage (NCBI taxonomy): Bacteria > Pseudomonadati > Pseudomonadota > Alphaproteobacteria > Hyphomicrobiales > Phyllobacteriaceae > Mesorhizobium > Mesorhizobium sp. P2_D1. Next base: position 12,563 of record NZ_JBFUDZ010000084.1, on the reverse strand, counting down.
CGGCATTCATGTGGGCGATGTGGTTGAAGAGAGCGATGGTGATTTGATGGGCGACGGCGTCAACATCGCCGCGCGACTAGAGGGCATTTGCGGTGCCGGCGGGATTTGCTTGTCTGAAGATGCTTACCGGCAGGTGCGCGACAAGATCAAGGAAGAGTTCGTCGATCTGGGGGAGCAAAATCTCAAGAACATAGTTAGGCCGATGCGAGCCTACTCTTTAAGAAGTGGTCACGACTCCACAAGGGCAGACGGAAGCACCACTGACGCGCCCTTTCCAGGACCCAGCTTGCCGGACAAGCCGTCGATTGCTGTCCTACCCTTTCAGAATATGAGCGGAGACCCCGAGCAGGAATATTTCGCGGATGGGATAGCCGAGGACCTGATCACGGAACTGTCGAGGGTCAAATGGTTCTTCGTTATCGCCCGCAATTCCAGCTTCACCTATAAGGGCAGAACCGTCGATGCGAAGCAAGCGGGCCGAGAGCTCGGCGTGCGCTACCTGCTCGAGGGTTCGGTGCGCAAGGTCGGCGACCGCGTTCGCATTACCGGCCAGCTCATCGAAGCCGAGACGGGCCGTCACGTCTGGGCGGATCGCTTCGATGGGTGGTTGGAGGACCTGTTCGAGCTACAGGACCGCATCACTGAGGCAATCGTAGGAGCCGTCGAGCCGACTCTGAAGCTGGCTGAACTGGAGCGCATGCGCGAGAAGCCGACCGAGAGCCTGGCAGCTTATGACCTCTGTTTGCGCGCACTACCGAACATCAATTCGGTTATCACCACCCGAAAGTTCAACGATGACGCGCTGGGCCTCTTTTATAGAGCGATCGCGCTCGACCCTCATTACTCGTTGGCGAAGGCACTCGCCGCCTATGCTTATGTGCTGCGAAAGTCCCAACATTGGTCGACGAATGAGGAGGATTCAGAGGGTATCAGGCTAGCTTTCGAGGCGCTGGACGAACATGGCGATCATCCTACCACACTGGCTTGTGCCGGCCATGCGCTAGCGTACCTCGGCAAGCGGTACGACGCTTCGATCAGGGCCATGGATCGCGCCAGCGCCTTGGGAGGAAGCTCCTGGCGCGTGCTGACGTCAAACGGTTGGGTTCGCAATTACATTTGCGACGCCGAAGCTGCGTTGCCTTCCTTTGAGCGCGGTATGCGGCTCAGCCCAGTCGATCCTGAAATCGGCTTTAGCCTGTCGGGCGTCGCAACCTCCCATCTCATCGCCGAACGCTACGCCGATGCCCTCACGGTCGGAAATCAAGCGATCGATGCCTCGCCCACTTGGATGACGTGCTATCGCGTTGTCGCCTTTGCCCTTGTGGAATTGGGCAGGATCGAGGAAGCAAGAGCGATAGGCAGAAAAATGCTCGCGCTTTCACCGCGCTTTTCGGTTGCCCTCTATCGCAGCACCGGCACGTTCAACGACGCAAAGTTTTTTGACCGCTACTGCGGTGCGCTGCTGAAGGCCGGGGTGCCAGCTGACGCGTAAGGGTTTGCGCTCCTGACGAGCCGTTCGAAACAGCGTCTCGGATTTGGGTCAAGAGTTCACGTGCGGGGAAGCCGGCTTGCGCACAATCTCAGGCGTTCGAGTTCGTTGCCGCGAAAGCTGCATCGGGTCATGGCCGTGAATTCCAGGGCGAACGAGCTTAGGGTCCGACCGTTGCCGTTCGTCTCGTCGATGGGAACCAGCAAGTAGCGCCAGGAGCAGTCCTTGGCGCAGTCAGTGCCACGCGGCTCCGCAAGGACGAGCAGCAGATGGTCACGAAGTGGCCGGTATCAGAGGGAACCCCGATCAGATAATGTGGAGCAGCGCGGATGATTTCGGGAAGGGCAACGAATGACAATCAGTGAACACGACGCCTTCACGGAAATGGCGCTTTTCGTCCGCTCGTTCCAGTTCACGAAGATGCTTCAGATAGCCGCTGATATCGACCTCGCTGACAGGATTGCCGAAAGACCAAAGCTCGTGGCCGAATTAGCAGGGGAGTGCGGTGTCAACGCCGCGATGCTCCTACGGCTTTGCCGCGCCCTGAGTGCATACGGAGTGTTTGCTCTGGATGCGGCCGGGATCCTCAGTCAGACGTCTCGTTCGGCATGGTTACGACGAAACTCCAAGCCGACTCTCTACTACACCGTTCGTTATTGGGGCATGCCAAGCACATGGGCAGCATGGGGCAACCTCGACCATACGATCCGAACTGGGGAGCCTGCATTTGAGGCCGAGTTGGGTATGCCGATGTTCGAGTACTTGAGAGCGCATCCAAATGAAAGTCGCGTCTTTGACCTCTTTATGGAACACAGCCCCGACGACCGACATCGAGCTGTAGTCGAAACCTATCGCAGGATCACCGCAGGTCCGATGCTGCGCCTTGATGCGCATCAAAGTCTGCATACTTTGCCAGTTCGTCAGGGCACATCGTCATCGCCGACCCTGCCGCCTTCCTCCTCTCAATCCGAGATACTGYGAGATTGGTCAGCGTCGAAGCGAAGCCTGACGCCGGCGCCGCCCCAGCGTCTTCGCAAATAAATTCCGCACCCAATCTCTCCAAAGCCTGCCGCAGGGCGAGCACCCCGGCGTCGCGTAAACTGCGGCCTGACCTTTCGAAAGACAGGATAGCCTGTGCCGTGACGCCGGACGCGGTGGCCAAGAGAGGACGGTCGACCTGGACGAGAATGCGCGCAGCGCGGCACTGTTGCTGAGAAATCATCAAGTTGCCTGTTTCCACAGAGGCCCCTCGCGCGTCACCTACATCGTCATTTCCTGTTCGAGAGCGCGCTCTTTCGCCGGTTCCGGAATTTCGGTCATGGTTGCTTCGGTCAAGAGCAGAACACTGGCGACCGAAACGGCGTTTTCAAGCGCGATGCGCACCACCTTGGTCGGGTCGATGATGCCGGCCTCGACGAGGTCGACGTATTCTTTGCGTCCGGCATCGAATCCGAAATTGCCGGTGCCTTCAATCATCTTGGCAATGACAACTCCGCCGTCGACTGCGGAATTCTCGGCGATCTGCCGAACCGGTGCTTCGAGTGCCCGCTTGACAATCTGCACGCCGGTCCGCTCGTCGCCTTCGCAATGTTGTTCCTCGTCAGCCACGGTCGTGATGCAGCGCAATAGGGCAAGACCACCGCCTGGCACGATGCCTTCAGCGACCGCAGCCTTGGTGGCGCTGATGGCGTCGTCGAGCGCTTCCTTTTTCGACTTCATTTCGGCCTCGGTCGGCGCGCCGACCTTGATGACGGCGACACCGCCTGCGAGCTTGGCCAGCCGCTCCTGCAGCTTTTCGCGATCATAATCGCTCGTCGTATTGTCGATCTCGCGCCGGATCTGTTCTACACGGCCCTTGATTGCCTTCAGGCCTCCGCTGCCGCCGATGATCGTCGTGTTGTCCTTGTCGACGACCACGCGCTTGGCCCGTCCCAACTGCTCCATGGTAACATTTTCCAGTTTGAGGCCGAGGTCCTCGGAGATAACCTGTCCGCCGGTCAAGATTGCGATGTCCTGCAGCATGGCCTTGCGACGGTCGCCGAAGCCGGGCGCCTTGACGCCACAGTTCTTGAACGTGCCCCGGATCTGGTTGACGATAAGCGTCGCAAGCGCCTCGCCTTCGACTTCCTCGGCAAACACCAGCAATGGCGAACCGGACTTCGACACGGCCTCCAGCAGCTTGATAAGATCGTTCAGCGAAGCGATCTTCTTGTCCACGAGCAGCACCAGCGTGTCTTCGAGGACCGCTTCCATCTTCTCGGGATCGGTGACGAAATATGGTGACAGGAATCCACGATCGAACTGCATGCCTTCGACAACGTCCAGAACGGTTTCAGTGGTCTTCGACTCTTCGACCGTGATGACGCCTTCGCCGCCGACCTTCTCCATTGCCTCGCCGACCAACTGGCCGATGAGAGGATCGTTGTGCGCGGAGATCGTTGCCACCTGCTCCTTCTCGCGACGGGTCGAGACCGGTCGAGATATCTGCTTGAGTGTTTCGATCGCGCGTTTTGTTGCACGATCGAGACCCTTCTTGATGTCGATCGCGCTGGCGCCGGCAACGACGTTGCGCACGCCATCGGCGAACATCGCATGAGCCAGAATGGTGGATGTGCTGGTGCCGTCACCAACCATATCCCCGGTTTTCTCGGCCGCTTGCCTGAGCATTCTCGCGCCAAGATTTTCTTCGGGATCCTTCAGGTCGAATTCCTTGGCGATGGTGACTCCGTCGTTGCAAACTATGGGAGCGCCCCATTTCTTTTCGATCAAAACCGACTTTGAGCGCGGTCCGAGCGTCACGCGCACGGCGTCGGCAAGTTGGGTCGCGCCACGAAGAATTTTTTCGCGCGCGGCTGAACGGAACAGTATCTGTTTGTGAGCCATGACCGCCTCCGAACCTGTTAGCCAGTTTCAACTAAACAGGCATCCTGTCGGTCGGCCTTGATACGCATCAATCGCGAACCCGGGCCATGTTGATGAGGATGACTGGATTCACTCGTGACCCGCTCGATGCCCTTGATCATGTAAGCAGCAACCGTGGCTAGTAGTAATTCAGCCTGTTTGAACGCGTCACAATGGTGAGTCTGGTGTCGGGCACGGTTTCGACAGCCTTTGTCGTCTCGATAGTGACCAAATTCCGCAGCACAGCGAAATGACTCGATGTGCCATGAGCGGAATTGATCCGCATCAATTACAGGGGCCAAGTTTCCGGTGAGAATTACTATGACCGCAATATCCTTGAGTTTGCCGGCGACCATCTGCAGCCATGACGTGCGCTCTTGGAATAAGAGATGCAAGGATCCGCGTGTGATCGAACCGTGCAATCGCGTTGTTCAAGTCAGGCGCTTCGGCGGTCCCGAGGAACTCGAGGTGATCGACGCTCCCATGCCAACTGCTGGTCCGGGTGAAGTGCGGGTCCGCGTGCTCGCCTCGGGCCTAGAATACACCGACACGCTGATCCGGCGGCATCTCTACCCGCAGACTGCGTCCCGCCGCCCACCGTTTGTAATGGGGTACGATGTTATCGGGGAAATCGATCAGGTCGGCGATGGCGTGACCGGATTTCAGCTTGGCGACCGTGTGGCCGACATGACGGTGCTCGGATCGAATGCTGCCTATCGCACGCTCCAAGCGAACCGCTTGACTGCGGTGCCGGCTGGCGTCGACGCGGCGGAGGCCGCAACGCTGATCCTGAGTTGGATGACCGCATACCAACTCCTGCACCGCGCTGCGCAGGTGCACCGAGGGCAGCGCGTACTGGTGCACGGAGCCGCGGGTGCAGTCGGTCAGGCGCTGCTCGTATTGGGCAGCATGGCCGGGCTTCAGCTATGGGGCGGTGCCCACGGGACGCACGCCGCGCTGATCCGCGCGTTTGGGGCCACGCCGATCGACTACCAGCGCGAAGACTTCGCGCGTGTCCTGCCAGGCGGGTTCGACGTCGTCTTTGACGGCATCGGGGAGGAAGGCTATCGCCGCTCGTTCGCGGCGCTCAAGCCTGGCGGTTTGCTATGCGCCTATCCGCAGACTGAGGATGCGCTGCATCGACCTGGTTGCGGTTGGCCAACGCTGAATGGATCGCTCCGATCAGCATCTCGTCGTCGAACGGCTTTTCGATGAAATCGGCAGCGCCCTCCTTCATTGCCTGAACGGCGAGCGCCACATCAGCATGGCCCGTCATGACAATAACCGGGATTCTATGTCCGCCTGCTCTGAGCTGCCGCAGGAACTCGATGCCATCTATACACTGATCGAAGAGAGCAGCATCAACCGCTTCATGTCGTATTGATGATAGGCGAAGCTGACCAGCAATCCGTCCCGCCAGATGGCGGTGCCTATTGGTCGATCGAGACCAATGACCTCCTGCGACGCCTTGAGACGTCTGCCTCGGGGCTTGCAGCTTCCGAGGCGGCATCGAGGCTCGCAAAATTCGGCCGAAACACACCGGCGTCGAAGTCAAGCGCGTCGGCTCTGATCGTGTTTGCCCGCCAGTTCCGTAGCCCGCTGGTGCTGATCCTTATTTTCGCGGCCAGCGTATCGGCTTTCGTGGGAGAGGGCCAGGAGGCTGCGATCATCGGTGCGATCGTGCTGGCAAGCTGCGTCCGCCCTGCAGACCGGATTGAAGAACCCGCTGGACGAAGCGATCGCCGATGCACCGGGCGGGGGCGCTTCATTGGCCGCTTTCACCAAGGTCGACGAGATCCCCTATGATTTCATTCGCAAGCGCCTGTCCGTTGTTGTGCGGACCAAGGATGCCGAAGATCTTCTGATCACCAAGGGCGCCGTACTAAATGTCCTCGAAACGTGCGGCCTCGTCAGCACGGTGAAAGGGCTGGAACCCCTCGATGTGAAGCAACGTGCGGCGATCGACGAAAAATTCCGGCGCTGGAGCGCGGACGGCTACCGCGTTCTGGGCCTGGCAATCCGTCGATTTGAGAGCCGGAAAACGTTCAACAGGAAAGACGAAATCGATCTCGTCTTCGCAGGCTTCCTGCTTTTCCTCGACCCGCCAAAGGAAGGCGTCAAGGAGACGCTTGCCGAGCTCGCCCAACGCGGCATCGCGGTAAAAGTCATTTCGGGCGACAACCGTTACGTTGCCGCACATCTTGCCCAAGCGGTCGGCTTGCACGCCAGCAGGATCATGACCGGCGAGGAGCTTTCGAAATTGACCAAGAGCGCGCTCTTTGCAGGCGTGCAGCACACCGACCTTTTCGTCGAGATCGATCCCAACCAGAAGGAGCGCATCGTTCAGGCCTTGCGGAGCAGAGGCCATGTCGTTGGCTATCTTGGCGACGGCATCAATGATGCGCCCGCCCTTCATGAGGCAGACATAGGCATCTCGTCGACACAGCTGTCGATGTCGCGCGCGAAGCTGCCGACATCATCCTTCTCAAGCAAGATCTGGGCGTTCTCGTGCGCGGCGTCGACGACGGCCGCAAGACATTCGCCAAACCAGGCGGTCTGGAACGCGGCTTCCGTGACATGCGCGAAGAACAGGAGGAACGCGAAGGTCGCGAAGTCGAACAGCGAACTGACCAAGCCAAAGCTGATCATGAACCGCCGCACAAAACGGATGTCCCAGTGGCGAGGCTGGCGAAGCTGGTCGGCATCGACGTTGTCGCTTGCGATGGCGAGCGAAGGAACGTCAGAAAGGAAATTGTTGAGCAGGATCTGCTTTGCCAGAAGCGGCAGGAAAGGCAGGAACAGCGAGGCGACAACCGCCGCGCCTATCCCACGACCAAGCTGACAACTGGCTGTCAGCCGAGGTCGAGCTGCGAGGGCGCCGCGAAGCTCAGGCAGGCGTCGTGCAGCCAGGCTACGCCGACCGGATCACCCTTCTTGAAATCGGTCACACCTGGCCCGAGCGCGGCCACCACGCCTGCCACTTCATGGCCGGGGATGAAGGGCGGCACAGGCTTGACCGGCCAGTCACCGGAGGCGGCATGCAGGTCCGTATGGCACACACCGCAACCATGAGGCCGAAAGTGCGGCCAGGAAGCTTTGAAGTCGGCTTTGCAAGTTCTGCGAAACATGCCGCTCGAGGATCGTCGCGAGATCCTGRCAAAGATGATCCCTGATGGCAGGCGTATCCAATTCAGAAGGCACTGCCCGGTGATGCGGCCAGCATATTCCACCTCGTCGACAAGGTCCGGACTTGAGGGCATGGTGTCGAAACGACGAGACAGCAAATACCGCAGTGGTCCGACCACAAACTGGCTGAAGGCCAAGAGCTATGCGGTCGGCGAGTTCGATCTCCTCGGCGTCGAGCGAGAGCCAGGCAAGCCGGCATTTGCTCTCATGGCCGAGCGAGGCACAGGGCGCTATGTCGGCTCGGCTTTCATCACCTTGAACCGGGATATGCGCGAGCGACTGTGGAAGCGTGTCCAAGACAACGCTGGCACGGCGCCGAAGGGCATGACGCGTCCGGCAACGCAATGGGTCAAGCCAGGGCTGGTCGGCCGCGTGAAGCACTTGCGCGGCGAGGAAGATTTGCGCCACGCTTCGCTAAAGGATTTCCGCGAGGAATGAACGGAGACGACTAACCGTCGGCCGCTGGCGTTAAATCCAAATAGCGCGGGTCTCGCAGGTTTAGGTACCCGGGATCGAAGTCTGCCGCGTCGCTTAAGCCGTCCCAGTTCGTAATGACTATCCGCCCTTCTTTGTGCTCTAAAAGGCGGTCAACGCGCAGCTTCTTCAAAATGCGATTTACGTGAACAACGCTCGCCCCGATAGTCTCGCCGAGCTGAACTTGAGTTAGTGGTAAGGGATAAGAATTGTCGCTTACCAGCCCCATGACCTCCATGCGCGCGTAAAGCTCACAGGCGAGGTGGGCTAACCTGCCGAACGCATCATGCCCTCCCAACACCTTGACCCAGGCGCGCGCGACCGCTGCATCTACTAGACTTTCCCGCCAAAATAGATTTGCCAGGCGAGGTGACTTACGGAGAACCTCGAGAATGTCGCGGTGTGCAATCAGGGCAACCTTGCTTCTACCGATCGACGCGAGAGTGTGGTCCATGGTTCTAAGATCGGCCCTGGAGATCAGGTATATCGCCGGGGACATGGATTGAGAGCGTTTGCAGATTGCCGCTGCTCAAAATGCTATACCGTCGCAGGAGCCCCTCAACCACCAAGCAACACTGGCTTGGCTCATTACCTTCCAGCGCAATCTGCTGACCGGGCGCCAACTCCTTGCCTACAAGCGTCATAGCTTCGACGCTCTCGCGTTCATCCGATGAAAGTCGACCCAGGCTTTCGAGCTTTCGGATTAGCGGCGTTGTCAAACTGGACATCGCTCACCTTTAGCACTTTGTCATCATCAGACAACCGATCCGTGCCGCCGAAGATTCATCCCAGTTAATCTTTTCGCATGCTTGACGGAACGCTATGACGCCCCGGACGCTGAGTTCCGTTACTAGGAACTCGCGCATGGGCGGACAATGAGCACGCGTGGCATCAACTTCCGGGACAAATGGATTTCCAACAACGTGACCGAGACAAGGCGCCGACATCATCTCAGTCGCAGAATTGACCCAGAAGACGCTGCATAACGCTCCGTGGAGATGTCGCTGTTCGAACCTTCTGCCGAAAGGCTGTGGCCATTACGGTGAAACAACTTGGCGGCCTGGACGTGCTCGTTAACAACGCTGCCTTCCAGATTCATTAATACGACTTTGCGGACCTGACCGAGGACCATTTCGACACGACAGTGAAGACCAACCTCTACGGTTACTTCCATATGGCTCAGGAAGCCGTAGCCCACATGAAGCCGGGCTCTGCAATCGTCAACACCGGGTCGACGACAGGCATAGACGGGTCGAAAGAACTGGTTGACTACTCGATGACCAAGGGCGGTATCTATGCCTTCACCCGTATTCAGCTTCTCCACTTTGCCACAAAAGCAGCGCCCCTGTTCGAGACGGGCGCGCTCGCGAGGAGCACAACGCAACTTACACCGAGGTCACGATCCTAACAGTTATGGGCCGAGGGCAGACTCCCGGCAACGGTTCTTCGAACCAGGCCGGGAGCCTGTCGCATCAAACTCGATTTACGCGCCGGTTGGCGTTGCTCGCTCTGTCACGCTCCGCCTCGATGTCAGTATAGGGGTCGGCATCGGCATCGAATCGGGTCCAGCCATCGGCTTCATAGGCGCCACGACGTTCTTGCAGATCGACCGAGTTGGTCTGTCCAAGGATGCGTTCGGCTTCGTCCGCCAGCTCATCGCTAACCTTGGCCGTCACCAGCGTGCCACCGCGGCGAACACCTTCGGCATAGACATGCGCATCCTTTTCCGGCACGCCGGAATCGGTCAGGGCGCCGACGATGCCGCCGGCCGCACCACCGACGACCGCGCCGCCCACAGCGCCGACCGCGGTGGCGGCCAGCCAGCCTGCTGCCACAACAGGGCCGACACCCGGGATGGCCATGAGGCCGAGCCCGGTCAAGAGCCCGCCGGCGCCACCGATAACGGCGCCAACGCCGGCGCCGCCGGCTGCATCATCCGCTGCCTTGGAGGTGTCACCGTCGTCGTACCAATCGTTCGAGTTGTTGGCGACGATGCTGATATCGGCATGCGGAACGCCGCTGGCCTCCAGCTCGCCCACGGCATCGGAAGCGTCATCGTAATTGTCGAAAAGGCCGGTTACGGTTTTCATGGTCTTGATCTCCTCGATCTGGTTTCAGTCCGTTTAGTTGGTGCCGGCAACGACGTTGCCCTGGTAGTCGAGCGCGACGGTCGTGGTCTTGCCGTCCTTGGTTGCCTGGCCGCGCCAGATGCCCTTGTCGTCCTTCGTCAGTGCGGACACGTCGGAGAAGCCGGCATCCTGGATGCGGTCCTTGGCCTGGTCCTCGGTGAAGGAGTTGGCGCCGGGAACGGGAGCAGCCGGGTTGGCGGTGTCGGTCGTGGTTACCGCAGGCGTGGTCCAGCTGGTGGCAGGCGCGGCTTCACCCGTCGCTGCGTCGCCCGTGGCGGCGATCTTCTCGATCATCTCCTGATGCATCTTGAGCGTCGGCAAGGTCTCCGAGGCGAAGGTCTTCAACTGCGCATTGTCGCCGTCCTTGGCATAACTCTCGAACAGCGTGACCGCTTCCGAATGCGCATCGCGCTGCAACTGCACATAGGGCTTGTCGACGGAGTCCTTCGCGCTCTGCAGCGCGTCGAGATCGGCCTTGTGCTTGGCGTCCAATTCCTTGGGCACCGTCAGCTTCTGCTCGCCGGCGATGGTCTCAAGCTTGGCGTTGGCCGCGCCATGATCGTCGATCATCTTCTGCGCGAAATCCTTGACGGCCTGGTCCTGCGCCTTGCCCTCGGCGATCTTGCTGGAATCGACTTCGAACATGCCGCCGACGGCGGCCTTGTCGACAAAATCCTGCGCGCTGTCGGCAGCGAAAGCGGGCAGGGCGAAAGTCATGGCTGTGGCCGTGGCCAGCGAAGCCAGTAGATGGCGGGTTTTCCATGGGGAGGTCCTTTCCTGCACACATGTGCTGAGACCCAACCTGCGCTCGCCGGCTTTGTTCCCGAAGGTCGACAAAATCGGTTGATGATGGAGATGCGGCGCCTCGTCGGCGATAAGCTCATAGAGCTTTGCGCGCCAGGCTTGAATCTCCAGCCGCACACTGCCGGCGGCGTGTAATTGCGTTGCTGCCTCGCTTAATGATCGGCGAGGGTGACCCGATCGACCTAGCCGAGCCTGTCGGTCACGCCACGCAACTCATTTCTTCACCGGCCTGGCGCCTGAGCAGCTGCTCCCCGTCGGCAATTTGGCCTATTTGGTACTGATTGTGGGGGCCCGATTGCAACAACGCAATTGCACCGCGTTGGCCATCGATGACCAGATCGAGAAGCGCGTTTGCCGCATCTTTTGCCGAGGACTTTGGATCGAATTGCAGCAGAAGATCGCCGCCTTCGGGAAACAGGCAAAGGATTTTTGCGACGTTTGTCAGCCCCCCTGAGCCGCTGAAGCCTCGTTCGTCGACTTGGATCGCCGCCCACGCGCCTTGTTCTTTCATCAACTGCCGCACTCGTTCCGGCCTTGCCGCGTGGACCGACAATCTGCGAACGATACAACATTCCTCGATTGCCGAGATCAGGCGACCGAAGCCGATCAACAAGAGAGGCCGTCCACGGCCGCGCGCGCAATCGTGCTCGTCTTGCCACCAGCCAGGCCGATCCAATACCGGATGGTCCGTGGCGCCACGCCTGGCGAGATCTGCAATCACGGAGGCGAGCGCGGTTGGACGTGGTGCCCCGGAGCGGATGTCGAAGGCGCCACTTTCGTAGTAGCCCGCCTGGTTTGAAAGCATTGAGTTCCAGTCGACGGCACCGAAGAGTGACCATGCCGTGACAGCACGGACGTCGACCCCGCTCGCCTTTGCGATCTGCGCGGCCTGCCATCCCTCGACCAACCAGCGGAGCTGTTCATCGCGTGTCGAACCATTGTGGATTTCCGTCACCGCGATCGGCAGGTGGTAGCGGCTCCAGACCTCATCTATCCTTTGCTTGAGGCCGGTATCGCGCTGGCCGACAGGGCGAACGGCCGCGGTATCGACATAGGCATCAATGCCGTTGCCCCCGATCTGTTCGTGCGGGAATCGATCGATTTGTTCGTCAAGCATCCGGTCGCTGGTGAGGTAATAGTCAATTCCGATGATGTCCGGCGTACAGGGCTCGCGCTGCAGCTCTGAGAGATGTGCTTCCGAAATTCCTGCATCCAACAGACGGCCGTAGAAAGGATGCTCGGCATCGACGCGCCCCGCCAACAGATCCAGCGCCAGCCAGCGGCGTTCGTTTTCATGGTCGGCCTGGTAGAAGAGGCGCTCAGAGGCAAAGATCCGGCCGACATCCTCGGTCTGCACAAGGCGGGCCAGCGGGGTATGTTCGCGGATCGCTTTCATCGCCTGGGCCGTCGCCCGGCATTGAGCCACTGCCAGCTGCAAGCACGTAGTCTCGCTCGTCCCGTGCGGGTGCCAAAGTCCGTATAGTCCGCTGATCCTGGCGGTCGTGAGCGGCTCGTTGATTGGCGTGAAGGCTTCGACCCACGGGTATCGTCGCGCAACCAAACCCGCATAGTGCGCAAAC
>NZ_JBFUDZ010000083.1:0-18443 GCF_056404455.1 Mesorhizobium sp. P2_D1 | reverse complement strand
TCGCCGAGCCACCGCGCTCACCGTCTCGCCAGCATCGTAGCTTTCCGCCACGATCCGCGCTTTCTCCTCCGGCAACCATTCGCGCCGCCGTCCAGAACCCGTGAATATCTCAAGCCGTCGAACCGGCTCCTCGTCCCTGGACTTAAGCGTAAGCTCTGAAATCGTCATGTGTCGAAGCCCTCAAAGGCTCCGAGCATCGTCGCTCACGACAACGCGCGAAAGGTGCCAACGGGACAGCGCTTACGGTAAATCAGGCACATTGACCGTCGATCTCAAGGCCGGAAAATACCTCCTTATCTGCAACGTGCCAGGTCACTATGGGGCAGGCATGTGGGCCGAATTTACCGTCGATCCATAAGGAAGGCCTTTGGCTCTGCAGGAACGCCACTGACAGTATCGGCGGATTTCAGACATCCAGACCGTAAGTGGTGGGGTGGAAAAGCGGTCAGTCCGGTGGCGAGGTGCTAGTGACCGCTTCGTGTCACATACAGACCTGTAGAAAGTGACCAAGAAAATTCCTGTCATTCGGGCAGACCCGCATCCTTGAGCCAAGCCATAATTCGCTGCAGGCGCTCGGGATCGCGATAGAACTGTGCGGCGGCAACACCAGAGCGAGTCATCTCCGGATGCTTGCCAAGCAGGACGGTGATGTGACCGCGGGCGGCGTCGAGCCGGCCAGTGGCGGCAGCGGTGATTGCCGATAAGATGTAGGCAAAAGGCTCGTGTGRCTCGCGCGCCAGGTAGAGCGCAGCATCGGACCGCGCTTGCTCCAGATCGCCCTGCCAGAGATCGGCCCAGGCGAGGTAGTAGATAGCCCAGTTGATGGCGTATGGGCTGAGTCGCCGCGAGGTTTTCAGGGTTGCTATGGCTCCCTGAAAATCGCCGCTRTAGACCTGTGTCATGCCGAATGCGGCCGCGCAGTAGGCGTCGCTCGGCGCCAGTTCGCCCGCGCGGCGGTGGAATTCAAGGGCTTCATCGTGGCGCCGCTCCATCAGCGCAGCATTTCCCTTGTAGTGCAGAACTGCGCCGGTTTCGCCTACAAGGTCCTCCGCACGCTGAAGRGCCGCCTTTGCTAGCCCAAGAGAGATCGCCGGATCGGGGGTGAAGCCAAGCCGCGCATCCAACCAATGGGTGTGCGCCAGCATAACGAAGGCGAGCGCATAGTTTGCATCGTGATGTACGGCTCGTTCGTAGAAGAATCGTGCTTGGATATTGTCGAGCTTTGTGAACTTCAGTATTGCGGTCTGGCCCTGCAGGAAGGCTTCCCACGCCTCCAAGTTGCGGGTCCCTTCGGCCGCGATCCGCGCTGTGTCGCCTTCGGTCAAGTTAACCTGGAGTGCAACGGTGACGGCTTTGGTGATTTCGTCTTGAAGTTCGAAAAAGTCGGTGAGCTCCCGGTCATAGCGCTCGGCCCAAACATGCCCACCCGACGCGCCATCGATCAGCTGAGCCGTTACGCGAATTCTGTTCCCTGCGCGCCTCACACTCCCCTCAAGGATAAAGCGTACCCCCAGATCGCGCGCCACATCCTGAACCCGCACAGTTCGGCCCTTGAACATGAGGGTCGAGTTCCGAGCAATGACCAGCAGATCGCGCAGTCGCGACAGTTGGGTGATGAGGTCCGCGACGATTCCATCGGCGAAGTAGTCCTGCTCAGGATCGCCCGACAGGTTGGCAAACGGCAGCACGGCGATCGAAGGCTTCTCAGGTGTCGAAGTSGTCGTCGCYGTAACYGTYACTGCCGGCGTGTTTGTGACCCGATAGATGCGGACCGGTTCGGCGATGTTCTTGAGAACCCGAGCACCAAGATCGTCAAACGAAAGCGCGAGCTTACYTCGAACTTGCCGGTAAGCGTCTTCTGAAATCCAAACGCCGCCGGGATCGGCAAGGGCTTCCAACCGCGCCGCAATATTCACGCCGTCCCCGTAGAGATCATCGCCGTCGACTACGACGTCGMCCAGGTTGACTCCAATGCGCAGCACGATCTGGAGACCGTCCGACTGGTCAGCATTTCCGGCAGCCATGCGTTCTTGCAGCCGTGCGGCGCACTCGACTGCGTCCACAGCGCTGGCAAAYTCAATGAGAGCACCATCACCTACCAGCTTGATGATCCGGCCACCGTGATTGGCGACCGTCGGTTCGAGAACGGTTTTCCGTCGATCCTTCAGTATCGCTAGCGTGCSGGCTTCGTCCTGCTGCATCATGCGGCTATAGCCGACCACATCGGCGGCCAGGATGGCGGCAAGGCGACGTTGAGCGCGTTGTTCAGCCATACTGYGCGATGGCTCCCAAGGCAGGAACTATCCGTAATTGTATTGCGRYGCCGCGGACATGTCCATCTGGCCGGATTTGTCGAATGGGCCAAGAGGGCGGGTTGCCCACCGCCCTGACCACCAAAGGTAAGATTTTCGACGCTGCTGCCTAAGACCTGGCAGTCGGCTTGCCGCCCACGGCCTTTTTAGTGGAACGACTGCTCGCGGGAAATGGTGCGACCAGCCTCTATGGCGGGAAGGGGGCGCTGAGCCGCTTTTGAAACGGCGGCGCGTCGATGTCCGCAATGGGGTCGGGCGCAGAAAGGCAGCTTACCGCTGGGCGATCACCGAAACCGGACACAGGAAGCGGCCCCTTAGCGGACTGAAGTTAGGCTTTTCCGATCCCRCCAACGATCGCTCTTCGGAAAGACTCCATAGCAGAACGGCTGTTGGTGGTGTCAGCTGTCGTCCAGTCGAAGCGCAAGGCGGACGCCTGGTCCCCCTCCATTCTGCGAAATGAATTCGATCCCCGCCGCTTCCAACGCAGAAGATATCGCCTGAAGTGTTGCCGGCCTAGGGAGCGTTTGAGAGCTTTCAATTCTGGCGAGCGTCCGAACTGTCACTCCGGAGGCGTTCGCCAGGTCCTCTCTCGTCCAGTCAATCAAGGCCCGAGCTGCTCGGATCTGCTGAGGCAGTMTGTCCGTTTTCATGACATTCATCTTGTTAAAAGTCACAAAAAGTGACATAAACGATGGTGACTAGCGGCCGCACCGGTGCTCGATACACTCGGTGCGGCCTGACCACTACCAAGCTGTTTAGGAGCTCGGATCATGGCTGATTCCGACAATACCACGCCTTTGTCTTTCGTCACCCGCAGGAGGGTACTTGGTGCAACGGCGATTGCAATCTTAGGATGGGAAAGAGGTGCTTTTGCCGACAAGGCGCCGGCAGCAGCGGTACCTTCCGATCCCGCGCTGGCGATTTGGCGAGAATGGCGCACTGCTCACGAACTGAGCGAGCGCCTCTGCAATCAAAGTGCGCACTTGGAACGCACGCTTGTGGAGACCATCGGCTATGCGGCTCAGAAGCAGTTTGGTATTGCCCAGGAATTCATAGACATTGAGACTGCCAAAAGCAGCGGGCGGACCAACTTCAACGAGATGGTCAAATACCTTCGGAAGCACCCTGGCGTGCGGGTTGTTCTGGTTGAGAAGACCGACCGTCTCTATCGCAATTTGAAAGATTGGGTGACGCTCGACGAACTTGACGTCGAGATCCACCTCGCCAAGGAAGGCGTGATCCTCTCACAGGACTCGCGCTCGTCCGAAAAGTTCATGCACGGCATCAAAGTGCTGATGGCTAAGAACTATATCGACAATCTCTCGGAGGAAGCGCGCAAAGGGCAGATGGAGAAGGCGGAGCAGGGAATCTGGCCGACCAAGGCTCCGCTTGGCTATCTCAACGTCACAGGGAGCGACGGCAGGAAGGTCATTGAACCGGACGCTGAGTTGGCGCCGATGATAACGAGGCTGTTCGAGCGCTACTCAACTGGCGGATATTCTCTCAAGGCAATCACGAAGGCAGCCCACGCGGAAGGCCTTGTGTATCCGAAGAGTGGGCATCCGGTTCCGGTGAGCACGGTGCACTCGATTCTGCGCAATCGTCTCTACACCGGATTGTTTCAATGGAACGGCAAGCTGCAGCACGGCAAGCACGAGCCGCTGGTGTCGATCGAGCTATGGGAGCGGGTCCAAGGCGTGCTGATGGGCCGACATGCGACGCCTATCCATTCCTACGGCTATGAATTTGCCTTCGGCGGCCTGATGACCTGTGCCAGATGCGGCTGCGCGGTAGTGGCCGAGATCAAGAAAGGCAAATACGTCTATTACCACTGCACCGGTCACAGCGACAAAGGCCGTGGTGGCTATGCCGAGTGCCGCCGCAAGTACGTCCGCGAGGAGGTCCTCGAAGAGACCTTTGGCGGCTTGCTGGACAAACTTCATTTCGATGAGGAGGTGCTGGATTGGGTCCGCGACGCGCTCAAAGCCAGCCACGCCGATGAGCGGAAGGAGCAGGAACAGGCGATCCTGCGATGCCAGAAGGAATACAAGCGCCTCGAGGATCGGCTCCAGGCAATGTACCTGGACAAGCTCGATGGACGCATCGACAGTGCCTTTTACGATCGGATGTCAGCGCAATGGCGTATAGAACAGACACGCCTGGTACGCGAGATCGAGCGGCACGGCGCAGCCGAGGAATCATACATGGAGGATGGCGTGCGCCTGTTGGAGCTAGCGCGAAATGCCCGGCAACTGTTCGCCCGCCAAGCTCCTGGTGAGAAGAAACGGCTTCTGAATCTGCTACTGTCGAACTGCACGTGGGAAGACGGCGAGGTTCGCGCTGCCTTTCGACAACCGTTTGATTTGCTTGCCGAAACGACTGCGGCGCTATCGACGGATCAGTCCCAAGGGATCGTCGTGTCCAAGGGAGATCCAGTTTGGCTGGGGAACCTGGATTCGAACCAGGACTAACGGAGTCAGAGTCCGTGGGTCTACCGTTAACCTATTCCCCAGCAAGCGCGGTCATGAACCGTGCGGGCCGAGCGGCCAAGCCGCTTGAGCGCTGCCTTGTAGCCGCCAGCGGAAAATAGTCAAGCCTGCTCGGCAGTTCAATCGCAACGTTTTGTCGGTCCGTTTTGTAAGTTGGTTCCACGCATTGCGTGGCCCGGGCGACGCCAAGTCCACCCGCGCCTCAGCTCTCGCTTCGGCTGAACTGCGACCGTTCGAAGAACAGCACGATACCAAGGCCCAGAATCAGCGGGATGACCAGGTAGAACAGCCGGAACACCAGCAGTGCCGCCAGCACGCCGACCGGGTCCATGTCGGACAGCCCCGCCAGGAACACGACTTCGAACACGCCGAGCCCACCCGGCGCATGCGAGATCTGCGCGATCGAGAACGAGACGAGGAAAACCCCGAGGACGACAAAATAGCCGGGATTGTGGATAGATGGCAGGGCAAAGAAGATGATCGCAGCCGCCGCCAGCAACTCGACCGGGCCGATCAGCAATTGTCGCGCGACGATCGGCAACGCCGGATAGTGCAACTGGAAGCTGGCGATCTTCAGTGGGCGCAGATGCAGCCAGCTACCGAATATGTAGGCAGCGACGAGCAGCAGCATCACGATCCCCGCCGCTTCCGACAGGCCGTGATGGGCGATGCCTGAAAACCGGTCGAGAATCTCAGGCTCGAAGACCAATACGAGGCCGGAGGCTAGAATCGTCGACAGCACGAAGGTGATCCAGCAGATCGCCACCAGCACGCCGACATCCTGGCCGGTGAGCCCCCTGGTGCCATAGGCGCGGTAGCGGATGACGGCGCCGGAGAACACCGATCCGCCGATGTTGTGCGACAGCGCATAGGTGGTGAAGGAGCAGAGCGTGACGAACAGCCACGACACTTTCTTGCCGATATGCAAGAGCGCGATGTGGTCGTAGCCGGCGAGCGAGGCATAGGCGACGACCGAACACAGCGCCGCGAGAATCCAGCGGCGAGTCGGAATCGCCGATATCCCGTCCCAGACATCGTCCAGCGAGATGCCGCGCAGTTCGTGCCAGAGCAGGAGCAGCGAGAAAATCACCGCCGCAATGCCGACGACCGGCCAGAAATAGCGTCTCCAGTTCATTGCCTGATTGCCATGCGTTGCGGGTCCGCTTCCTTTGCTGTCGAGAGGCCGGTTGCGCCGGATTCCTACGCTCATTTCAGAAATGCCTCATTGAAGCCGGCTATTCAACCGCGAACGGTTTGCGTTGCGGCAGCCGGCAGGAATTGTCTGCGTCGAGGGCGGCCCAACGGGACGCCAGCCGGCATTGCGCCTACCAATCGAGGCTTACGGGTACATTGCGTGGCACGGCCTCAATGGCGGTTCACGCGCCGAGCCGGCAAAATTGAGCGCGCGGCTCTTGGTGATCGGGCGCGGCACTGTTAGTCTGGCGGCAACTTAAAACACGTCAAAGCGCCTGCTGCGTCCGTCATCGGTTCGCGCGGCGCCGGAAGGAACGACAGTGGAAGACCGCGACACCGGCGCCGGCGCGCCGGAGGTGGGTGCGTCCAGCGCTTCCCCAGGGCCAGCAGGCTCATGGCGGCAAAGCCGCCCGACGGAGTCCCGCTCCGCCGACGGGCAGGCGGGCGACGCAACCCATAACCAGAAGGGCAAGCCCAAGAAGCGGCGCAAGCGAAGGCGCGGGCGCAAGGTTTTTGCGCGCGACGAAGCGCACCCCATAGGGAATCGATCGCCTGTGCCCGGCAACGCCAGTTCGGCGGCGGAAGCAGCAAAACTGCCCAATTCGGTGGTCTTGCCCGCCGTTGCGCCAGCACGGCACGAACCGGGCGCCCACCGGTCGCCGCTGCAGGAGCTTCCGGTGTTTGCGGCTCTCGACCTCGGCACCAACAATTGCCGGTTGCTGGTTGCCGTGCCGACGCGGCATGGCCAGTTCCGCGTCATCGATGCCTTTTCGCGCATCGTCAGGCTGGGCGAGGGGCTCACGGCCAATGGCCGGCTCGGCCAGCCGGCGATGGACCGCGCGGTCGAGGCGCTGAAGATCTGCGGCGACAAATTGCGCAACCGCAAGATCAGAAAAGCCCGGCTGATCGCCACCGAAGCCTGCCGCTCGGCTGAAAACGGCGTCGAATTCCTCGACCGCGTCGAGCGCGAAGCCGGCCTGAAGCTCGAGATCATCGATCGCCAGACCGAAGCGCGGCTGGCGGTTTCCGGCTGCGGTTCGCTGGTCGAGCGCGACACCCAAGGCGTCGTCCTGTTCGACATTGGCGGTGGTTCGTCCGAAATCGCGCTGATCGATCTCAGCGGCCGCCGTTCGCCGCGGCTCGCTCACCATATCGTGTCGTGGACGTCGCTGCCGGTCGGCGTCGTGTCGCTGGCCGAGCGTTTTGGCGGCCGCACGGTGACACGCGAGATCTTTGCCGCCATGGTCGACGACGTCGCCAACCGGTTGGCAAGCTTCGACGGTCGCGACCGGTTGAGCCATCTCAAGGCCAGCCCGAATTTCCATCTGCTTGGCACGTCGGGCACTGTGACGACTCTGGCCGGCGTCCACCTTGACCTCGAACGCTACGACCGCCGGCGCGTCGACGGGCTGTGGATGGACCGCGACAGCGTCGACCGCATGGTCGAAAAGCTGGTCGGCTGGGATTTCCAGCAGCGCTGCGCCAACCCTTGCATCGGGGCTGATCGCGCCGATCTGGTGCTCGCCGGCTGTGCTATCCTCGAGGCGATCCGCGCGGTATGGCCGTCGGAGCGGCTGCGCGTCGCCGACCGTGGCCTGCGCGAGGGCATATTGAGTGAGCTGATGGCCGACGACGGCGTCTGGCGCAACGATGGACGTGGCAGAGGATGATCCCGAAAAGTGGGACCCGGTTTTTGGAAGAGATCATGCTCAGGCAAGAAGGCGAGCGTGATCCCGAGAAGTGGCGACCGGTTTTCGGCAGAGACCATACTCAGGCAAGAAATTAAGCAATGACCAAGAAACCGGAAAAACCAGGGTCTGCGAGCATTCGCGTGCTGAAGACGCGGATCAAGAAGAAGAGCGGCCTGAAGGAATCGTCGCGCCGCTGGCTGCAGCGCCACATCAACGATCCCTATGTCCAGCGCTCCAAGGCGGATGGCTACC
The DNA here is from genome assembly GCF_056404455.1 of Mesorhizobium sp. P2_D1. NCBI lineage: Bacteria > Pseudomonadati > Pseudomonadota > Alphaproteobacteria > Hyphomicrobiales > Phyllobacteriaceae > Mesorhizobium > Mesorhizobium sp. P2_D1. The sequence goes on along the minus strand of NZ_JBFUDZ010000083.1, from coordinate 10,505 downwards.
GCTCGCGCGCGGCCTACAAGCTGATCGAGATCGACGACAAGCATCATTTGCTGAAACCCGGCATGAAGGTGATCGATCTGGGTGCTGCCCCCGGCGGCTGGTGCCAGGTCGCGGCGGCGCGCACGAAATCGACAGCCGAGAAGCCGCATGTCGTGGGCATCGACTATCTGGAAATGGATGCCGTGCCCGGTGCGCCGGTGCTGTTGATGGATTTCCTCGATCCGCTGGCACCGCAGAAGCTGGCCGAGGCGCTGGGCGGCGACCCGGATGTCGTGCTGTCCGACATGGCGGCACCCACCACCGGCCACAAGAGGACCGACCATATCCGCACCATGCATCTGTGCGAGGTGGCGGCCGATTTCGCGCTGTCGGTCCTGAAGCCGGGCGGGCATTTCCTCGCCAAGACGTTCCAGGGCGGCGCCGAAAACGAACTGCTCTCCATGCTCAAGCGCAATTTCCGCTCGGTCCATCACGTTAAGCCGCCGGCGTCGCGCGACGAATCGGTCGAGCTCTATTTGTTGGCCAAGGATTTCAAAGGGCGAGAGCCTCCAGGCGGGCCGGAACGTAAAGTCGACGTTTCGAACGCTTCGAGCGATAGCGAAGGGCAGGGCGAGCCCGAAGCCTAAAGCCATTCGGTTCAATTGCCAGGCGGGCTCACCGGTTCCAGCGTCTTGGGCGTGCTCAGCCGGCCATGGCCGGAGATGGCGTTGCCGGCATCGGGCGCCAGCCGCACGAACGACAGCGCCGCCGCCGCCGATACAGCCGCGACGATGAAGAAGGCGATGTGGAAGTCGTCCAGCGAAAGCGGACCGCCATGGATTGACGTCGAAACTTCCAGGATGCCGCCGGCCAGCGCCACGCCGAGCGCGATCGAAAGCTGCTGGAAGACAGCGGTAATCGGCGTCGCCTTGCTGGTGTCTTCAGCCGAAACCTCGGCATAGGCAAGCGCATTGACGCCGGTGAAGAACATCGAGCGGATGAAGCCGCCGACCAAAAGCATGGCCAGCATCAGCAGATAGGGCGTGTCGGGTGTGAACAGCCCGTTGATGGCAATCGACGCCGCAGCGACCAACGAGCCGACGACCAGCACGCGGCGGAAGCCGGCGACGCGGAAGATCAGCGCGGTGACGAATTTCATGCCGATGGCGCCGATCGCCGAGACGAAGGTGATCATTCCCGACTGAAAGGGCGTCAGTCCGAAGCCGATCTGGAACATCAGCGGCAGCAGGAACGGCACGGCGCCGATGCCGATGCGGAACAACGAGCCGCCAAGCACAGAGGAACGGAACACCTGGTTGCGGAACAGTTCCAGCGCCAGCAGCGGATTTTTGGCGCGGCGCGCATGGAGCAAATAGAGTACTCCCGACGCCAGGCCGACTAMCACTGTGATGATGCCGACGATCGGCGGTAGATATGGCAGGCTGACCACCGACAGGCCGAACACCACGCCCGATGCCGCCAGCCCGCTCAGCACGAAGCCGATGAAATCAAGTGGCGGGTTCTGCGTTGGTTCGGTCCGCGGCAGGAAGCGCGTCGCCAGCCAGATGCCGATCAGGCCTATCGGGACATTGATCAGGAAGATCCAGTGCCAGGTGAAATAGGTGGTGATGAAGCCGCCGATCGGCGGTCCGACCAGCGGCCCGACCAGCGCCGGAACGGTCAGCCAGGACATAGCCGCGACCAGCTCACTCTTCGGTGTCGCGCGCACCAGCACCAGTCGCCCGACCGGTGTCATCATGGCGCCGCCAATGCCTTGCAGGAAACGTGACACAACGAAAGCCGGTAGCGAACCGGAAAGGGCGCAGGCGATCGAGCCGACGATGAAGACCGCGATCGCGGCACGAAAGACATTCTTGGCGCCGAAGCGATCGGCCATCCAGCCACTGATCGGAATGAAGATCGCCAGCGACACCAGATAGGCCGTCAGAGCCAGCTTCAGCGCGATCGGGCTGGTATGGATGTCGATGGCGATCGCCGGCAGCGATGTCGCGATGACGGTCGAATCCATGTTTTCCATGAAAAGTGCGACCGCCAGGATGAGCGGGATGGTGCGGTTCAAGGAACGCGTCCGAACTGAATGTTTCGTCGTCAATTGCTTGCCGACCTTGGGGGCAAGCCGACACGAAGGGCGGTTATCACGGCTTGGGGCGGATGTCGCATTAATTTGCAGTCACTTTTGTGCGACCGCAACCGCAGATGACGTCCGTTCGGCGTCACGTCACCTTTACGGGAGCGTGAAATCATCGGCTTTTCATCGGCGGCGGGACGTGTTACGAGCCAGCGCCAATCCTGAAAGGGAAGAAGACGAGTCGGCGCTGTCCATCCTGGTCAAGCGCTTTTTTGTATTCCGAGGACTGGCCATGGCAAAAATCATCGAAACGTCCACTGGCGCACTGGCGCTCACCTTTGACGACGTGCTTCTGCAGCCCGGTCATTCCGAGGTCATGCCCGGCGAGACCGATGTCCGCACGCGCATTGCCGGCGACATCGACCTCAATGTGCCGATCCTGTCGGCGGYGATGGACACCGTCACCGAAGCGCGGCTTGCCATCGCCATGGCCCAGGCCGGCGGCATTGGCGTCATCCACCGCAATTTCTCGCCGGCCGAACAGGCCGAGCAGGTGCGGCAGGTCAAGAAGTTCGAATCCGGCATGGTGATCAATCCCGTCACCATCGGCCCCGACGCCACCCTTGCCGACGCGCTTTCGCTGATGCGGACCTATTCGATTTCGGGCATTCCGGTGGTCGAGAATGGCGGCACCGGCGGCCAGAAGATCGGTCGGCTGGTCGGCATCCTGACCAACCGCGACGTGCGCTTCGCGTCCGATCCGGCGCAGAAGGTCTACGAACTGATGACGCGTGAGAACCTGATCACGGTCAAGGAGAATGTCGACCAGGACGAGGCCAAGCGCCTCCTGCATCAGCACCGAATCGAAAAACTGGTCGTCGTCGACAGCCGAGGCAATTGCGTCGGGCTGATCACCGTCAAGGACATCGAGAAGTCGCAGCTCAACCCGCACGCCACCAAGGACGCGCAGGGCCGCTTGCGCGCCGCCGCCGCCACCAGCGTCGGCGATGACGGTTTCGAGCGCGCCGAACGTCTCATCGATGCCGGCGTCGACCTTCTGGTCATCGACACCGCGCACGGCCATTCGCAGCGCGTGCTGGACGCGGTGGCGCGCGCCAAGAAGCTCTCCAACTCGGTTCGCATTCTGGCCGGCAACGTCGCCACCGCCGAAGGCACGCAGGCGCTGATCGACGCCGGCGCGGATGCCGTCAAGGTCGGCATCGGCCCGGGCTCGATCTGCACCACTCGCATCGTTGCCGGCGTCGGTGTGCCGCAGCTTTCGGCCATCATGTCGGCGGTCGAGACSGCGCACAAATCAGGCGTCTCGGTGATYGCCGACGGCGGCATCAAATATTCCGGCGATCTGGCCAAGGCGCTCGCCGCCGGCGCCAGTGCAGCCATGATCGGCTCGCTGCTGGCCGGCACCGATGAAAGTCCGGGCGAGGTCTATCTGCATCAGGGCCGCTCCTTCAAGGCCTATCGCGGCATGGGCTCGGTCGGCGCCATGGCGCGCGGCTCSGCCGATCGSTACTTCCAGGCCGAGGTGCGCGACACGCTGAAACTGGTTCCGGRAGGCATCGAGGGGCAAGTTCCCTACAAAGGACCTGTGTCTGGCGTGCTGCACCAGCTTGCAGGCGGGCTGAAAGCCGCTATGGGTTATGTCGGCGGTCGCGATCTTGCCGATTTCCGCGAACGCGCCACTTTTGTACGCATATCCAACGCCGGACTTCGTGAAAGCCACGCCCATGACGTCACGATTACCCGCGAAAGCCCGAATTATCCCGGTGGCCTCTGACGTCATGAAAAAGCTGTTTGATTTGAAATAGCTACGCTGATGCGATCTACGCGTCCCGCGCCTAGAAGCCTTACTGCGATATGTCGCAATCCGCCGTCGTATGTCAGTGGTCCTGCTGGCCACTGCTGCGCGGAGCTACGTCCATACCGGGAGCGATGCCTGGACTGATCTGCTCTGGAGATGAGGCCGGGCTCGCCCTAGGCACTGGAATCGATTCCGTTGCAGGGTGTGCTCCGGCCCTGTCGGCCAAACAACCCGGTCGCGACACCGAGCCGTACCAAAGCTCGGAAAACCTGGCTGCAACATCTGATCGCCCGCGATCGAACCAGTTTCGGTGATCGGTTCCTGTAACCGGCCGGATTGTCACCGTTGCCGTCATGCCGGAAACGAGGGGCACACCCGCCGGAACGTAGTCGATGGCGATGCGGACTGGCACGCGTTGCGCGAGGCGTACCCAGGTGTAGATAGGATCGACGTTGGGCAGCCCTTGGGTGCCTGGGGCAGCGTTCGATACGCTGATGCCCCGGGTGATTGTTTCCACGTGTCCAAGGATCGGCTCGGCGTAACCCATCAGCTTCGCCTCGGCGCGATCGCCAAAGCAGATCCGCGCCATTTTCGTTTCCTCGAAATAACCATCGATCCAAAAGCTGTCGGAATCGATCACGGAGATATTGGTCACCCCTGTGGGCGCATAGTTGCCCACCCGCAGCAGCAGATTGGTCACATAGCCGCTGACGGGACTGACGACCTTGGTCCTCGTGAGGTTTAGTTCGGCCTGGGCAAGTTCCTGCTGCGCCGCGTCGAACTGGGCCTTGGCCTGAGCGGCGTTCCCGGCGAAGGTCTGTTGCTCCTCGGGTGTCGTGGCAAGAGACGACAAATGTTGGCGCCGATCGGATTGGACCTTCTTGACTTGCAGGTCCGCCGCTTCCTGGGCCACCGTCGCCTTGCCGGTGGCCACAGCAACCTGGAAGTCGAACGGGTCGATGACGTAGAGCACGTCACCTTGGCGGACGAACTGGTTATCGGCCACCCTAAGTTCGACGATCTGGCCCGATACCTGAGGCGCGATGTTCGCGACCTGTACACGAACGGTGCCATTTCGCGTCCAAGGCGCCCGCACATAGTCCTGCCATGTGAGAACCGCGATCAGGCCAGCGAACAGCGCGATGGCGAGCGTGGAAAGGCGCTTGCCAACCGCGAGAAGAAGACGCCCGAAACCACCGCGCGTCGAGGCGATGGATGGCGCCGACGCCGAGGGCATCTGAGGCCGGCCAACTGGGCTGTCGCCTCCGACCCGGCTTACCGGCTTTGGTATTGGGGAGTCATGGGTCGCGTCGCCGACGGTGATCTGCTCTTCGAAGGGCGATTCGTCCAGCAATATCGTTTGATCCTGAGGCCGGGGAATCTCCATGACCTTCTCCCTAAAGAAGCATAGTAAGCAGCCCGAAAATCGCGACGAACAGACTAAGCTCGGCGATCGACGGATTGCTGAAATACCCCGAGAATCCAATAAGATGCAGGAGCGGGCGCAGCACTATGACGAGGACGAGCGCAATCGCTGCATAGGTGACTATGGGCGCTACCAGAACTCCGCCTATGACGAGCTCCCGAAACGTGTGCGTCATGGGTCGCCGCTCTCCATAGACCTGTCCATGAAGGAAACACTCGCCAGGACGAGCGCTGCGCACGCCGCGGTGGCGACTGGATTGTGCCCGGATGCGGCGGCTTCACCCAAAGCCTTGGCCGAGCTTAACAATGCGGGCCCGTCCCGTTGGACAAGCGCCGCACGCGCTGCCTCGGCCACATTTGCCAGCGGGCCGGTTGCCAGCCGATCCAATCCAGCGCCACACAGTCGCAGCGCCGCCGCCCGGTCGAACCACAACATGGCTTCATCGAGAACCGGGCTATTCCGCGGAGATGCACCAGCCGCAGTCACGATCTCACCGATCCGCGAGGCATCGCGAAACGTGGCCTCTTCCCGTGCGAGGTGCCCAGCTCGGTCAAATCTCGGACTGCGCTGCTCGCGGCGAGCGTCTTCCAGCAGAAGGCGAAGCCGGTGATCGTTCGACACAGGAGGGATCAGAAGTTGAACTCCAAACAGCAAACTTGTCGCAAGACACGCGAAAAAGCAGACGAATAGAAAGGTCTGTGGATCGTAGGTCTGTGGGTTGCTTGGTGCGAAGAAAGCTATGACGAAGATCAGGGTCAACCGCCCAAGGGTCGACAGGATCGGATTTGGCAACGTTGTCAGCAGTGCGCAGCCGATGGTGAAAGGCGCCAGACCAATCGCCAGCAAAGGGAACCCGGTGACGCCGTCCAGAACCACGAACTCCAGAATACCGGCAAGCAGACAGGAGATCGGCATGGCAACGACCGCGAGCGTCGTGAAGGTGCGTGCGTCAGGTACGGTAGCGCTCAACCCAATCAGCACGGCAATAAGAGCAAGGCAGGCTTCGGTTGCCGGCCACCCCGTCATCATGAAGAACATCGATGGCAGCACAAAGGAGATTGCGGCTCTGACGCCGGTCTCCGCCGCAATGCGGCGGGAGCGGTATAAAGGGGTGCGCCACTCGTGGGAGCCGTGGTTTCCTGCCCGCAATGCGTCGAGGCTGCCCCGCACGTCCCTGTTCCTTCGGAGCAGTTCTCCAGTGAGCCAGGCGAGACATATCGCCATCAGACCGGATGAGCCTTCTGCCAAGCTGCCTGAAGGCCACTTGAACCTGGGCACGGTGGAGTTTGCTTCAAGTTCGGAGATAGCTTGCTCCCGCGGCCGCGGTTCGGCAGCGACCGGCAACGTTTCCAGTGCCCGGGCCGTAGCCAGTTCAGCGACGAGATCCACTGCCGCGGCACGGGCAGCCGCGCTTCTCGCCTGTCCGTTGCTCGATTCTGTGGCGAGGCTTGCTATATCAGGACGCAGCGCCGCGATCTCGCGCAGGAGTCCGGCTGCCATCGTGGCAGGCATGGTCTGACCGCGAACCGTGCTCTGGGCGTAATCCGCGACCCGGCGCTGCAACGCTTCGAGTTGGGCGGCCACTTTCGGATAATGGTCGGGGGCGGCCAAAAGGTCGTTCACGAAAGTGACTGCGAGAACACCAACGGCGATGGCCGCGCCACGCGCCACGCCCGTCTCGAAGACCTGCTGGGGACTATCGATTTGCTGAATCGCAATGAGCGCAACGGTAATCGTGCCGAGTGCTGCAGCGTAAGCGCGGTTGCCGTCCAGCAATCCTGCCGTGTAGACACACAGCCCGATCCATGCGGCGAACGCGGCGAGCATGATTCCGCCGCTTTGAGCGAAGAGCCCGACGATGGCGATCGACGCCATGACGCCGAGCACGGTCGCGATCAGCCGGAAGGCGGCCTTTTCCATACCTTGGCCGCGAGTGGGGAGTGCCAGAACGGTGACTGTGAGCGCCGCCGTAGATGGCGACTGCAGCTCGAGCCAAAAGCTCGTATAGAGGGCCGCGACGATGGCCATCCAGATCCTGAGCGCGAACGCCCAGGACGCAGGAGGAAATCCTGCGACGATGGTCGGATGTCGCTCGACAGCAATACTCATCGCACTCCCGCAAGGTGGCTCAAGCTGGTATGATTGTTGCTCCGAATCCGATGGCTCAGCTGACCTGCATTACGCGGCACACCTCGGAGCAAGGCCTTTAACAGCCAAGGCTCTGAAAACTGCCGCTGCCGTATTGGCTGTGCGTGCGACCATTGATGTGGATATTGCCGTATAGGTGTCGAGGCGGCCATTGTTCTACTGGATACGCAGCCCAGACGAATGGATATCCGGACCATACGTTGGTGTGAATGTTGAGGTACGGTGCATGCCGGTCACCGCGGCTTGGCAACCTTCGAGTCGGGTGCGGTGGTTGCGATGCTTTCTTCCTTGCGGCGCTGCGGCATACCGCAACGCGAAGCACGGTAAGCGCACTACGGCGGCCGAGTTGGAACCACAGGATTGCCTCGAAAAGGCCGGCGCCACAGGTGAAAAGGGCGCTGGACGAACGACCCGGGCATACCGCAGGAGGGGTGCGAGTCGACACAGTTCACAGCACACGTCGCGTCACAGCACACGTCGCGCCATGCCAAGCGTTTGACCTATGGACGATGGCAGGGGCTGGAGAGTGCCTATAGCTTTGCGGCTATCGGTCTGGCGGTCTCTCTGGCAGCAAGAGGATACCGCGGTCTGGACCACCACGAGAAAGCCTGCGCTGGCTTTGGGGAAAGGAGCCTTGTCTTCGCGCTGCGCAATTTGGCAATCAGTCAAGCTTCTTTGCGGCTTGCGCACCGCCCCAGAGCGAGCCCGGATTGGCGCGGTTGGGATAAAGCTCCAACATCGCGTCGTAGAGTTCGCGCGCAGTATTCGTGATCTTGTCGAGGCGATCGAAATCTCGCAGATACTTCCGCGTTTCGCCGATGTTGCGGGGGTCATCGTCGTTTTCCGGTATTTTGTGGCCGGCAACAACCGCCTTCGGCTCAAGTGCTTCAAGCTTCTCAAGGGCACTGATCCATTGAAGCCTGCTCAGCGCGGTTGTCTCTGCGAGATAAGGGTGAATGCCGTTGTAGACGACGTCGCCTGCAACGATCAGGTCGATAGAAGGCACATGCAGGCTTGTAGAGCAGGCTGTGTCGGTCTGCCCCGTATTGACAGGGACGAGTTTGTGTCCCTCTAACTCCAATTCGTTTTCATCGAGTGGATCGGCCACCAGCAGCCGCTCGGGTATCCCGTCGGGGATACGCTTGCGCCAAAACCCATCGATCGATTCCGGTGACAGTTGCGCCTCCATCGCCTTGACAACTTCGGGTATCGCGACAGCCCTTGCGGTTGGAAAATGCTCCAGGATTGGCGCGAGGCCAAAAAAATGGTCGCCATGTCCGTGCGTGATATAGATCGCGGTCAGGTTCTTGCCGCTCGCGATTACCCATTTCAGCAATGTCAAGGATTGCTCGGTCGTCAGAAAAGTGTCGACGAGTACGGCATCCCGCTCGCCCGAGATAAGGGTCGACGAGTTCGCCACCCAAGCCCACCTCTCTTGTCCGGCAGGCAACTCACGACTAAGTCCTGGGCGCTTTACGGTAAGTACTTCCCAGGTCAGGGCGGCGCCTGAAGCCTCAACTGAGCTCATCTGATATCTCCGTGTTCATGAAAGGGTTCGCAAAGCGGTTGCAACCGCGTCGATATTGGGGTGCTGATTTCAACCAGTTTCCGAGTTGCCAACTTCTTCAGAAAGGAACTCCGCACAGTCGCACTTTCCGCGTGCACCGTGGTGGCGTCAGCGACCATCTGCAGATCGTATTGGCTGTTCGGCCCATCGCTGATGTGAATGTTGCCGGACAGGTGTCGAGGCGGCCATTGTTCGTCCGGATCAGCGGCTCACACAAATGGGTATCCGGACTATCCGTTGGTGTGAATGTTGAGGAGTGGTGCGTTCCGATCACTGCGGCTTGGCAAGCTTCGAGTCCGGTGTCCGCTTTCGACCCATTTCGGACTTCTGCGCTGCTACCAACCTACTCCCGTGAGCCGGGGCCGAAGAGCTTTCCGCCCTTTGTCCCTTTGTATGACTCGACGAATGGCCTTAGCCACCTAGTATGCGCAATGAACTGGCCGAGCCCGGTCCCAGCAAACGAAAGTTCAGGAGGCGACACCGTGGCAACGTATCTCGTCAATCATCTTCGCATTCCCGGTGACATCCCCAACCTGGATGCGCTGTCTTACCTTGATCAGGTGGAGGCGACAGTCGCCCCCTACGGGGGCAAATGGTTAGCTCAAGGGCCGGTCGATGTGTTGGAGGGTGCGTGGCCAGGCTCGATAGTAGTCATGGAGTTCCCTGATCGGCAGTCACTCGACAAATGGTACAACTCGCCTGAGTACACGGCATTGCGTCCACTTCGGTTCAAAGGCGCGATTTCGGATATTGCACTGATCGACTCTCTACCGCCCGGCTTTACTGTCAAAGCCTTTGCGGCAGGCATCCGCGAAATGATCGACAAATCRCATTCGTGACCCGATGACCGTTGGGCGCAAGCAGATGGTCGAGGTCGGCGAAGCGTGGGCGTGGCGTCGTGAAGGTGCAACTGCTGGTATGGGAGACGAACACGAAGGTCGTCTCGTTCTATCAACATCTGGGATTTGAGGTTGCACCGGGAACGGTGATGGCGAAGTGGATGGTCGTTCGCCGTAAGGACCGCTCTCCACCCTTTGCGGACCTTGTCTGGCGTGCCAGACTCGCCGAGCCTATGCGATGATGACATCGTGTCAGGCGAGACCGCAATTTTTCATGCGATCCTACGACGCCACAAAGCTTGTCCGCTTTCTCGAACAGCGCTGTGCTCAGACCGAGGGCGCGACGTGGGTGGGTATCGGCATTGCGGAGATCGAGGAAGACACTGGCAGCGTTTATGAGGCGATCCTGGAGGCGATCGTTCATGACGTCGGCGAAAAGCTCGCTGAGACGTCCGTGCAGGCGCATGGGCTTTCGTTCACAATGCACATTCCGGAGCGAGTCTCGCCCTTCAATCCTGCGCCGACGCCGGCGCGGATGCCGTCAAGGTCGGCATCGGCCCGGGCTCGATCTGCACCACTCGCATCGTTGCCGGCGTCGGTGTGCCGCAGCTTTCGGCCATCATGTCGGCGGTCGAGAC
>NZ_JBFUDZ010000082.1:0-19090 GCF_056404455.1 Mesorhizobium sp. P2_D1 | reverse complement strand
GTATGAAAGGACCCGTAGCGCCGATCTCGCCTAGCCAATCCTCGTAGCCAGTGTTCATTTTGGACACCAGTTCATCGGGATCATGTATCCCGGACTGGAATAGGCTCTTGAGGCGCCGGCCGAAGTGTTCCCATGCCGGATGGCCTTCTGGAATTCCTGCCTCTGTGCAATAGTCGTTGAGAACCTTTGTCAGCATTGCAAGTTGCACCGAATCGAGATGATCGTCGAATGACATCGCTTTATCCCTCGTGGGGGCGAAAGCGTGATCGACTCTTCCAAGCGCCAGGCGCCCGTTCAAATTGGCCAGCGACGTCCTTCAGTAAGCTTTAGTCACGGATTAGCGAGTCAAATCGGGCGTGGAGCGGAGTTTGGGATATATCTATCAGCCGACGGAACGTTTGTAGCTCTGGTCCCCGCATAGGGATCATAAAGGGCCTTGCCCCTCTCGGCCCTAGTTTGAGTCCGCTGTCGGCAGCGGACCCGACGCATCTAAACGCAAATGCCAACTTTAGCCGGATTCGCGCCACGGTACACGTGGACAATCTCCGAAGCCCGGTCTACGCGCTCCCGTCAGTCTCGCTGTCGTCATCGATCATCCGGACCGGCAGATAGTCGCCGATGATCCTCTCGGAGTGTCCGCCAGTGTAGATGTTCGCTGTGTCGACGAAGTTGCCGCCGTGATCGAGATACGCGGACAGCATCGCATGCGAGTCCTCCTCGCTCGCACCCCAACCGAAGTCTTCGCCGAATGTCATGGTGCCAAGACACAGCGGGCTTACACGCAAGCCTGAGCGGCCAAGCGTGATGAAATGGTCCAGAGGCATGTGGGACTCCTTTTGATCGCGAGCGCCGTGTCTTGGTATGTCACCATTTCTGAATGATGAATGCTTGATCGTGCGATGTTTATGCGAGATGGTACAACTATGCGCACAGACCCGCTCTCTGACGTCCTCGATCTCGCCGATGCTCGCTGCGTTCTCACCGGCACGCTTGTTGCTGGGGGTGACTGGGCGCGAAAGTTCATGCGCTCGGACGCGGTAAAGTTTCTCGCCGTCGTGAGAGGAACGTGCTGGCTGTCGACCGAAGCCGACTCAGCAGCCTCGGCGTTATTCGAGGCGGGTGACGTCGTAATCACGAATAGAGCGCCAGCAGTCATCCTGGCCAGTGCTGTGGAGTGGCTGCCGAACGCATCCTCCACACCGCTTGAGCGAGATACAGAAGGTAACCTGCGCGTCGGGGAAGGCTCCGAATTCACGATGATCGGAGGGTTACTGGAGGTCGACGAGCAGCGCTGCGGCTTTTTGCGAGAAAGTCTCCCTCCCGTGGTTCACGTCAATGGTCAGAGAGGAGAAGCTGCGAAGCTGCGCTGGCTCCTTACCGAGTTGGCCGAGGAGACGCAGCGCAAGCGCGCCGGTTCCACAACAGCGATCACCCATTTGGCAAAGTTGCTGTTCGTCGAAGCTCTTCGGCTTCACATCGAATCGACCAAGTCGGATCGATCTGGTTGGCTTACCGCGCTTGACGACAGACGCATCTCGATCGCGCTACGAGGAATCCACGCTAAACCATCACATGCGTGGAATCTGGAGGGACTGGCGAAGATGTCGGGAATGTCGCGCACATCGTTCGCGGTACGCTTTCGTGATGTCGTTGGTGTCCCGCCTCTGACCTATGTACTCAACTGGCGGATGCGCTTGGCCGAACGGGAATTGAGCGAGACGGACCATTCCGTCGCCGATATTGCCTGTTCTCTCGGATATGGGTCCGAAAGTGCCTTCAGCAATGCATTCAGTCGCTCAACCGGAGTCTCACCAGGCCGATACCGGAAGGAGGCGATGCAGACCTATTCCGAGCGTCGCCGCAAGGTGGACCGCAGCGTAATCGAAGCCGAATAGGAGCCGCTGCCCTCAGCAATCAATTGGTCGCCTTCGGAGCCGCCCGAACGCGATGACGATTCAGCCCAAAGATTAGGGAAATCGGACGTCCCTTGTTCACCGGTTGGAGTAGGACCAACACCGCCTTGGCGCGTCACGAAGCGTCTTTGACCGAAATAGAGAAGCGCAGCGGCGCAAGCGACAATGGTCGTGACTGATCTCAGCCACTGTGGCATTCCTTCCGCGTACTCTTTCCAAGCCACGCCCATCGCGTCCTCGAATGGTTTGGGTCTGACCGAAGATCGCCTTCGCTACACTCAGTCTCGATCGTCTTCCCGCAACGACGTCGCTGCGTTTTCTTCCCCTGGTCGCTGCGCGTCCTCGGCCTTTTCTCGTTCAGGGAGATGACCGTCGGCGAAGCAATTCGGAGATTACCGGCCGAGTCGCGGTGTTCATCGACATGTCTCCTTGGAATGCACCTAGCGCCTTGATGGACAGAAAGTTCATTGCTTTTTGCTGCCGGAAGCTCTGAACACTCAGTTGCAACAATCAGCCTTGATGGCTGGGCACAGAACTTCGGCCGCCGGCTCATATCCGCTCCTTGCCGGTCCGACGAAGGCGTGCAATCGTTCAGATTGCGTCGTTTGCAAAGCAAGACTTGCCTCGGCGCTGAGTTCACTATGAGGCCTGGACCAAACCTGCATGACGGGCTGCTTTCAAAAATGCCCTTCTTGCTTTTTGAGGAGGCCGCCAACCGTCTAAAGAATCGCGACAAGCGCGGCAGGCTGCTCGATAGCTTGGACCTCTAGCCCCTATTGGCCATTGGCCGTGAAGGCACTCGAGCGCTTCCCAGGAACTGGCGACGATGCGCTCCCTTGCGGGCTTCACGTGCAGTCTCACTGGTTCGGGAAATCGAACATCCCTCATGGTTTTCTCCGTTCCGACAGATCGATTACATCGATTTGTCGTAGTGGCCTCCTGAAGCGAATCCGAAGGTGCCAACTGCCTTGGCCGCAACGATGTCTCCTGCGGCCGGCACAAGCAAATCCATGCGACGGGCGAAGGCAACAAAAGTGCTGCGAGCGGTTTCGGCATCCACCTCGCCGGCGAGGGCTGCCCTGCAAGCATTGAGAGCGATGCCATGAGCAGCGTTCCGCTTCGATGGCGGCCATTCATCCAGCAGGACGAAGGCGTCTTTTACGCTTTGAATGTCGGTCGGAAACCCAAGACCCACGAACACCCTCACGGGATGCTGAAATTGATTGTGTTCCATGTTTTCCTCCGTTTCACATGGTTAGCTCATTCGATCGGAAGCCTTTCCCACGGCGCGTGCGCGATAGGTTGCGTGCGTCGCGCCTTAGCCTGCCGAACTCCCGTTTCCAGGAGAGCCTTTGCCGTCGGTAAGATTGCGCGCGGCCAGAAACATCACCGTGTATGCTGCTTTGCGCCGATCCCAACCCGCGGCCTCCGCTCTGTCGAGCAACTCGACCAGTATCGGGTCAAGCGCAACCTTCAGGTCCGCTTCGTAGTTCAGATCGGTGGCCGCACGCGACGGCGGGGGGATTACGTTCAAGTTCATCACGTTCATGGCTCTACCCATTTGTCGCTGTGTCCGCGCCCGCCGGGCGCGGACACAGCCGTTACCATCAGAAGTCCATGCCACCAGCCGGCATTGCCGGAACGGCGGATTCCTTCTTCGGCTTCTCGGCAACCATCGCTTCCGTCGTTACCAGCAGGCCGGCAACCGATGCCGCATCCTGGAGCGCGGTGCGCACCACCTTTACCGGATCGATGACGCCCTCGTTGTAGAGGTCGCCGAACGCGTTGGTCTGGGCGTTCCAGCCCCAGCCGAATTCCGGCTTCTCGCGTAGCTTGCCGACGATGATCGAGCCTTCCGCGCCGGCGTTCTCGGCGATCTGGCGCACAGGCGCTTCGATCGCGCGGCGCACGATCTCGATACCGTGCTTCTGGTCTTCATTTTCGGCCTGCACGCTGTCCAGTGCCTTGGCCGCACGCAGAAGCGCCACGCCGCCACCTGGCAACACGCCTTCCTCGACCGCAGCGCGCGTCGCATGCATGGCATCGTCGACACGGTCCTTGCGCTCCTTGACTTCGACCTCGGTCGAGCCGCCGACGCGGATGACGGCGACACCGCCTGCGAGCTTGGCCAGCCGCTCCTGCAGCTTTTCCCTGTCGTAGTCGGAGGTAGTCTCCTCGATCTGCGCCTTGATCTGACTGACGCGGCCCTGAATCTCGCTCTTCGAGCCGGCGCCATCGACGATGGTGGTGTTCTCCTTCTCGATCACCACTTTCTTGGCGCGGCCCAGCATGTTGAGCGTGACATTCTCTAGCTTGATGCCGAGATCTTCCGAGATCGCGGTGCCGCCGGTGAGGATGGCAATATCCTCCAGCATTGCCTTGCGGCGGTCGCCGAAGCCCGGCGCCTTGACGGCGGCGACTTTGAGGCCACCGCGCAGCTTGTTGACGACCAGCGTCGCCAACGCTTCGCCCTCGACATCCTCAGCGATGATCAGCAGCGGTTTGGACGACTGCACGACAGCTTCCAGCACCGGAAGCAGCGCCTGCAGATTGGACAGCTTCTTCTCGTGGATCAGCACATAGGGCTCTTCGAGCTCGACGCGCATCTTATCCTGGTTGGTGATGAAGTAGGGGCTGAGGTAGCCGCGGTCGAACTGCATGCCCTCGACGACTTCCAGCTCGGTCTCGGCGGTCTTGGCTTCCTCGACGGTGATGACGCCCTCATTGCCGACCTTCTGCATCGCTTCCGCAAGGAAGCGGCCGATCTCGGCGTCGCCATTGGCCGAGATGGTGCCAACCTGGGCGATCTCGTCATTTTTGGTCACCTTGCGGGCGTTGGTCTTCAACTCCTGGACAATCGCATCGACGGCCTTGTCGATGCCGCGCTTCAGGTCCATCGGGTTCATCCCCGAGGCTACTGCCTTCGCGCCTTCCTTGACGATCGCCTGTGCAAGCACGGTCGCGGTCGTGGTGCCGTCGCCGGCAAGGTCGCTGGTCTTCGAGGCGACCTCGCGCACCATCTGCGCGCCCATGTTCTCGAACTTGTCCTCGAGCTCGATTTCCTTGGCGACGGTGACGCCGTCCTTGGTGATGCGCGGCGCTCCGAACGACTTGTCGATGACCACGTTGCGGCCCTTGGGGCCGAGCGTGACCTTCACCGCGTCGGCGAGGATGTTGACACCGCGCAGCATGCGCTCGCGGGCGTCGGAATGGAATTTCACTTCCTTGGCAGCCATTGGATCATTCCTTCAGTAGGCAGCTTCATTGACTGGATTGCGATTGGACCAGAGTTCGATCAGGCGGCTTTCTTGACCGTCGCGGTCTGCTCGATCACGCCCATCACGTCGCTTTCCTTCAGGATGAGCAGATCTTCGCCGCTGAGCTTGATCTCCGTGCCGGACCACTTGCCGAACAGGATGCGGTCGCCGATCTTGACGTCGAGCGGCGTGAGTTTGCCACTCTCGTCGCGGGCGCCTGGGCCGACGGCAATCACCTCGCCCTCCTGCGGCTTCTCCTTGGCGGTGTCGGGGATGATGATGCCGCCAGCCGTCTTCTCCTCGGCTTCGATGCGGCGGACCAGGATACGGTCATGCAATGGACGGAACGTCATATCGTTCTCCTTCAGGACAAACAGATTTTTTAGGTTCCTCCACACCGAACCGGCAATATCGGGCCGGTGTGGGGCGCCGCGACCCTTTCAGGCATCGCGCGTATATCGAGCTAGTTTTGGAATTTTCGGGTTTCAAGGGGTCGCTGGAAAAATTTTGGCACTCTGTATTCAAGAGTGCTAGGGACATGAATTCATGAAGCTATTTTCGCTAGGGGCGCGCGACTTTCGGGTCTTGAAATTCGATCCGAACTCCACGAAATTTTGTGCGATTGGAGTCCCAAGAAGACAACGATGCCAAGGAGATTGTTAGGAAACGGAGACTGTCGATGGAACGAACCTCGTCGAGAAACATCCCCTCGATCGCCCCTGAAACCTCTGATCCTTCGCTTGACCGCCTGCTGTTCCCGGCGCTGCACTTTAGTCACCCCGATGAGGTGGTGGGCGACCGCACGCTCGACATTCAGGAAAAGCGCGCCATTCTTGCCTCATGGGCATCGGATGCTTGCGCCGTCGAATCTATGCCTGCGCTGCGAAAGCCACCGGGTGCTGCGAGCCCGGTGACGTTTGACGCCATCATGGAGGCACTTCGCCGACTGGACGATAGTCGCGCCGAGGTAGGCTGTGACCTCGAGGAACGGCGGACCCGAGAACCCCCGCAAAGACTTGATGYCTGAACGCGCGCGATAGGAGAGACGCATGGTCAGCAGGGAATTCCGGCTGCAGATGGAGGGCTACGGTCTCACAACTGCGGAAATTCACTACCGCCTTCCCGATCATCCGAGCCTTTTGCAGCTTTGGCAGGAATACGACCTGGCACCGGAATTCCCGACCCTCAAGGGGTTTCTGGATTACTGGGAGCGCGAACTCGAAGGCGCGCTGCATTCCGTGCGAGTCGCCCATCACCGCCTTATCCGGCCTTCCGAATGGCAGGCCGTAGACGGCATCTTCACAATTCAATAGCCGGGTCCGCTCCCCTTGAACTGGAAACTGGCGTTTCCAATCTTTTTATGTGTCCAGCGCGGCTTGCCGGATGTCGGGTTAGCAGGAGCCGAAGGATCGTATGGAAACGATGCTCTTTGAAAATCCGGTTTCCGCCGTTTTCCGTGGCGATCGCCAAGTAGCCGACATCGTTTGCCGGGAGCCGCGCACGGGGAGGCAAGATTCAGTTGCCCCAAGGTTTGAAGGGAGGTCACTATGGAAAGCGCGACGTTCAAACAACCGGTTTTCGTAAGAGATGAGGGCCGTGTTGTCCAAAAGATCTGCTGTGTCATGGATGCGATAGAGTTTCTGGAAGAATGGCCGGTTGAAAGGCGCGGCCTCCTCCACGCTGCGGCGTCGGATGCATGCTACTCCGCGTACGATGGCCGGAAGTCTGTCGAGGCGGCGAACAGGGCCTTTACGACCTGGGCACGCAGGGTCGCCGTCATCGAGGATCTGCCCGCAGCGCCGCAGTGGATGACAGGGCCGAAGATCAGCAAAATAGACCATCTTTTAGATAGTCAGGGCTAGTACTGCTGCGGCAATCTACCGCCGCAGCATCAAAGCGGATATGCCAGGTCGCCTTCGTCGTCGGGCTCGATCAGGTCAATTAGCGCTGCCACCCGTGTCCCCGGCAATGGTCGTCCCTGGCTCCTCAGCGCCTCATGGCGTGTCATAGTCATCCTTTTCCTCCGTTCGAAATACCTGCGAAGTAGATGGGCATTCGCTGGCCATCCGAAGGCGGTAGCGAAACTGCTTTAGCGGTTGCTCTTGACACGGCCGAAATCGATTCCCAACTCATCTTTGTTGGTCGCCGCGCAAGGGGCCGATGTGTCAGGGAGCGCCAGGCTTCTTGGCGTTCCCTCGTACTATGTTGCTCCAAGGAGGATGTAGCTATGAGAACGAACCTGGACTTTTCCCCCTTCTATCGGTCGAGCATCGGCTTTGACCGCATCTTCAACTTGCTCGAAAATGCCAGCCCCCCGCAGAACGCGGATAACTGGCCGCCTTACGATATCGCCAAGCTCGGCGAAGACACATACCGCATTGTCCTCGCGGTCGCCGGTTTCGGTGAAGACGAGCTTGCGATCACGCACGAGCCAAATATGCTCATGATCGAGGGCGCCAAGACAGAGAACGACGGGGTTCAGTACCTCCATCATGGCCTGGCGCTGAGGTCGTTCGCGCGCCGCTTCGAACTCGCCGATCATGTGACCATTGTCGGGGCAAAGCTCGAAAACGGTCTGCTGATCATCGACCTCAAGAAGGAAATTCCCGAGGAGATGAAGCCGCGCCGCATCGCGATTAATGTCGATACCGGCAAGAATGCGGCCTCCAAGGGCATTGAAAGCGCGGCGGCCTGATCTTTGGCGGTCGGCCTGCAGCAGACATCCCGTCCTGTCGTGGATGGGGTCCGGGTGCGACCCATAAAACGGAAAGGAGAAGGACAAATGAGCGTACGTGACTTGATTCCCTGGAGCCGTGGCGGCAGCCAGGCACCGAGCATTTATCGCAGTGACGACATGGATCCGTTCCTGTCGTTGCACCGTAATGTCAACCGGCTATTCGACGAGGTGTTCCGCGGTTTTGACACGCCTTCGATTCTTGGCCGCGTGCCTCCTCTCAATGGCACTTGGCCAAGCGTGGAGTTCTCGGAAACCGATAAGGAAATCCGGGTGACGGCCGAAATCCCGGGCCTCGATGAAAACGACGTCGAGGTCATGCTGGATGATGGTGTTCTGACGCTTCGCGGCGAGAAGAAAGCAGAGAGCGAGGACAAGGACCGTCAGTTCAGCGAACGCTATTATGGGCGTTTTGAGCGGCGCTTCAGTCTCGGCCGTGAGGTTGAAGACGACAAGGTGGCGGCCACGTTCAAGAACGGTGTGCTCACGGTGACGCTGCCGAAGACCAAAAAGGCGCAGGCAAACGCCAAACGCATTGCAATCAAGGGCAGCAAATGAGGTTCGCGAAGGAAAGGCCGGGGCTCGTCGAGCCCCTGGCCTCCGCAGATAGCGAGGATGGTCAAATGGCGTCCGACAGCCTCAAACGAAAGAGCCGCGTCATGTGATGCTGAATCAACCCTTGCAATCCCAGGGAGGTAACAAATGACCAGTCTGGCTTTCCTTGCCCCCGTGCAGGTTAAGACCAGTGACGTGATACACGACATCAACTCGGTGCGGGAGGCGCTGGTATTCTTGAATCAATGGCCAAGGGCCCGTCGGGGACCGGTATACAGCTGCGCAGTGAGAAGCTGCAACGCCGCGATTGCTGGTCAGATGACAACCGATCAGGCGCGGCAGGCATTTGTCGGCTTTGCCAGGATAGCTGGGGTGCTGGCCAAATCCGATTTTGCGCCACTGGCCGGGGCTGATCAAAAGCTGTCCGTTTCTGGGCGCAGTCCCTGATTTTCAGTTCAGGGTTTCTCCCCGCGACTAAAATAATAGTTATCCGCCAATAGGTTACGGGGCGGTTAGCCAAGGTCGACAAGAAGCTGGTTCAGCCATCCGCCAATAGGGTCACCTTATACCGAATGGCTGCTCTGCGCTTCATCTCGGCCGTTGGCGCGAAACTTTGCGCCGCCTGGAAGCAGACATCGTCTGCGGGCATTCGGGCTGTCCGGAAATTTTCAGGCTACGTCCCGCCGAATTGGCTTGCGATCATCAGTCGCGAACACCGCGCTCGCCTCGCTGACGATAGAGACATGGTCCCTGGCGGCCTTGCCCGCAGCCACGCTGTCTCCGCGCATGATTGCGGTGACAATTAGGTCGTGTTCCTGCCAGGATTTGGCCAGCCGTCCGGGCAGCATGAACTGCGCGCGGCGGAAGGGTGCCAACCGGCTGCGGGTCATCACAGTGAGATCGTGGATATGCGTATTGTGGGCGCCACGATAAAGCCGGGTGTGGAACTCGGTGTTGAAATACTCGTAGTCCACCTCGGCGCCCAGCTGAACCATCCGCGCTGAAGCCTGGTGCTCGATCTCGAGCCCGCGGCGCTCGCTGCTGGTCATGCGCTCGGCCGAGAAGCGCGCGCAGATCGCCTCGAGTTCGGCCATGCTCTCGAACATCGAGGCGAGATGCTCCTGCGTCACGACGGCGACAATAGCGCCCCTGTTGGGTCGCCTCTCGACCAGGCCCATGGCGCTGAGCTGGCCAAGCGCCTCCCTGACCGGAGTGCGTGATACGTCGAAGCGGGCGGCGAGCGAGGCCTCGTCCAGCTTTTCGCCGGGGCGCAGGTAGCCGGTGACGATCCGGTCGCCGATCGCCCGCACCATCTGATCAACAGTCGTGCCCGACCTGATCAAGCTGCGCTTCCCCGACAAGTTTCCTCCGTCCCGTCTTCTCGTGGAGTCGGCCGACCCGTTGGTCCTTCGACTCGATATGCCCTCTATGCCTCTATTTTAATCTGCCTGTCAAACTGGCTATTTTCAAGGCAAAAAGTGCATGCAATTGCCTCTGCTGTGAGCACGAGCCTTCGATACCATAACTGATTTTATTGGATAAATTTCAATTCGAAAACTGGCACGGTGATTGCATGCACTTTCTGGACGGCATGTTAACCGACCCGGAAAAAGGGTCCCAAAGGGGAGCATTCACTATGACCGACAGATTCATGCTTAACCGCCGCCAACTGCTCAAGACCTCCGCCGCGGGAGCCGCGCTCGGCCTGGCCTCGGCATCCTTACCGATCAGCCGTGCCTTCGCCGCCGCCGCCACAGTCGGCTTCATCTATGTCGGCCCGAAGGATGACTACGGCTACAACCAGGCGCATGCCGAGGGGGCGGCGTCGCTGAAGGGCATCGAAGGCATCTCCGTCGTCGAGGAGGAAAACGTTCCCGAGACGGTCGACGTCCAGAAGACGATGGAATCGATGATCAATCTCGATGGCGCCTCGCTGATCTTCCCGACCTCCTTCGGCTATTTCGATCCGCACATGCTGGCCATGTGCGCGAAATTCCCCGACGTGCAGTTCCGCCATTGCGGCGGCATGTGGAACAAGGACAAGCATCCGATGAATGCCGGTTCCTATTTCGGCTATATCGGCATGGGCCAGTATCTCAACGGCGTCGTCGCCGGTCACACCTCGAAGAGCAAAAAGCTCGGCTTCGTCGCCGCCAAGCCGATCCCGCAGGTGCTACTCAATATCAACTCCTTCCTGCTCGGCGCGCGCTCGGTCGACCCGACGATCACCTGCCAGGTGATCTTCACCGGCGAGTGGTCGCTGGCGGTCAAGGAGGCGGAAGCCACCAACGCCCTGGTCGACCAGGGCGCCGACGTCATCACCTGCCATGTCGACAGCCCGAAAGTGGTGGTCGAGACGGCCGCCGGCCGCGGCGCCTTCGTCTGCGGCTATCACGCCAACCAGAGCCCGCTGGCGCCGGAAAAATACCTCACCGGCGCCGAGTGGAACTGGGCCAAGGTCTACAAGATGTTCGTCGACGACCTCATCGCCGGCACGCCGCTTCCCAATTTCACCCGCGGCGGACTGGCCGACGGCTTCGTCAAGATGAGCCCGCTCGGTCCCGCCGTCGGCGAGCCGGCCCGCAAGCAATTCGACGCCACCCTGGCCGAAATGATGAAGGGCGGGTTCTCCGTCATCAAGGGCCCGCTGAAGAGCAACAAGGGCGCCGTCGTGGCGACGGAAGGCCAGGCCTTCGCCGAGACCGCCATCGAGCTCGAAAGCATGGACTATCTCGTCGAGGGCGTCGTCGGCTCGACCGCCTGAACCGGACGGAGGCGGCAACATGACAGACACGGTGGCAGGTGCCGGCACGCCGGCTACGTTCGGTGCCAGGGGTTATCCGGCGGCGCTCGAATGGATCGCCAGGCGGGCGGAAGCTTTTGTCATTCCGCTCGCGGCGCTGGTCGTCGGCATGGTCCTGTTCAGCCTGTTCATTGCGCTGGTCGGCAAGTCGCCGGTCCAGCTCTATGAAACCATGTGGCGCGGCGGCTTCGGCTCGTGGTTCTCGATCCAGAACTCGCTGTCGCGGGGGGCGCCCCTGCTGCTCGCGGCGCTCTGCGTGGCGCTGCCGGCGCGGCTCGGCCTCGTCGTCATCGGCGGCGAGGGCGCCATCGTTCTCGGCGGCGTCGCCGCGGCTGCCATCGGCGTGGCGCTGGGCGGCGCGCCATCATCAATCGTCATTCTTGCCATGGGCGTGGCGGGCATGGCCGCCGGCGGCATCTGGATAGGTGCCGTCGGCGCGCTCCGCCACTACCGGGCCGTCAACGAAACCATCTCCAGCCTGCTGATGGCCTACATCGCCATCGCCCTGATGAACCAGCTGGTGGAAGGGCCGCTGCGCGACCCGGCCTCGCTCAATAAGCCCTCGACCCAGCCTCTCGCTGACATCTACCGCATCGGCAACATTCCGGGCATGGAGGTGCATTGGGGGCTTGCCGTCGGCGTCGTCGCCTGCGTGCTCTCCTGGGTGCTGATCGAAAAGACCCGCTGGGGCTTCGCCGCCCGTATCGCCGGCGGTAATGTCAGGGCAGCGCAGGTGCAGGGGCTGGCCGTCGGACCGCTCATCGTCGGCTTTACCGCGCTTGCCGGCGGCTTTGCCGGTCTTGCCGGCATGCTGGAAGTCGCGGCCGTGCAAGGCAGCGCCAACGGCTCGCTCGCCGCTGGCTATGGCTACACCGGCATCCTCGTCGCCTTCCTTGCTCGCCACAACCCGCTGGCCATCATCCCGGTCGCCATACTGCTTGGCGGCATCGACGCGTCCGGCGGGCTGATCCAGCGCCGCATGGACCTGCCCGACGCCACCGTGCTGGTGCTGCAAGGCATGCTGTTCATCGTCATCCTGTTCAGCGAAACCTTGTACGGCCGCTTCAAGGCCTTCAATCCCGATTTGTGGCAGAGGGCTGCCTGATGGACGCAACCGAGATCGGCCTCTGGGGCGTGCCGCTCGCCATCCTCGGCGGCGCCATCCGCGTGTCGACGCCCTTTATCTTCGTTTCGCTCGGCGAGGCCATCACCGAGCGTTCCGGCCGCATCAATCTTGGCCTAGAAGGCACGCTCGTCTTCGGCGCCATGACCGCATATGCGGTCGCGGTGATGACCGGCTCGCCGTGGCTCGGCCTGCTGGCCGCCGCGGCCGCTGGCCTTTGCTTCGGCCTGTTCCATGGCTGGATCTGCAAATTCGCGAAGGTCAACGACATCGCCATCGGCATCGCGCTGATGCTGTTCGGCTCGGGGCTCGCCTTCTTCTTCGGCAAGCCGTTCATCAAGCCGAAGGCGCCCAACCTTCCGGCCATTCCGTTCGGCGCCTGGTCCGACATTCCGCAGGTGCAGGCGGCGCTCGACGTCAACGTCCTGTTCCTGATCGGGGCGGCACTTTCGCTCGTCCTGTGGTGGGCCTTCCGCAACACTCGCGCCGGCCTCATCGTGCGCGTCGTCGGCGACAGTTCCGACGCCGCGCGCGCCATGGGCCTCAACCCGAACACGGTGCGCCTCGTCGCCACCGGTGTCGGCGGTGCGCTGGCCGGTATCGGCGGCGCCTATCTGTCGCTCTACTATCCCGGCAGCTGGACCGAGCGCATCTCGTCTGGCCAGGGACTGATGGCGGTGGCACTGGTCATTTTCGCGCGCTGGAATCCGCTCGGCTGCTTTGCCGCCGCCCTTCTGTTCGGCGGCGCCGGAGCGCTCGGACCGGCGCTGCAGTCGGTCGGCGTCACGCAAGGCTACTACCTGTTCTACGCCGCCCCCTACATCCTCACCTTGATCATCATGATCGCCACCTCGTCGCCGACCCGTTCGCTTGCCGGCGCTCCGGGTGAATTGTCGATCACCAAATAACTGGAGTTTTTGCCATGAACGCCAGAGCCGAAATCACCCAGCGCTATATCGACGCCGACCCCTATCCATGGCCCTACAATGGCGAACTTCGCCCCGACAACACGGCGTTGATCATCATCGACATGCAGACCGATTTCTGCGGACCGGGCGGCTATGTCGACCATATGGGCTACGACCTCTCGCTGGTGCGCGCGCCGATAGAGCCGATCAAGTCGGTGCTGTCGGCCATGCGCGCGAAAGGCTATACCATCATCCACACCCGCGAGGGCCACCGGCCCGACCTCGCCGACCTGCCCGCCAACAAGCGCTGGCGTTCGCGCCGCATCAATGCCGGCATTGGCGACCCCGGCCCCTGCGGGCGCATCCTGGTGCGCGGCGAGCCGGGTTGGGACATCATTCCCGACCTTTACCCGATCGAGGGCGAGCCGATCATCGACAAGCCGGGCAAGGGCTCGTTCTGCGCCACCGACCTGGAACTGATCCTCAACCAGCGCGGCATCGAAAACATCGTGCTTACCGGCATCACCACCGATGTCTGCGTCCACACCACCATGCGCGAGGCCAACGACCGCGGCTTCGAATGCGTGATGCTGGAGGATTGCTGCGGGGCGACCGACTACGGCAATCATCTCGCCGCGATCAAGATGATCAAGATGCAGGGCGGCGTCTTTGGCGCGGTGTCGAACGCGGTGTCCTTCGTTGCCCAACTGCCGTGAGGAAACCAGGATGAGCGCGATCACCGGCAAGGCCGTCGGCGTCGAGACCATCGGCATGACCATGCGCTTCGGCGCCTTCACGGCGCTGGGCGACGTCTCGATCAAGGTGCCGGCGGGCTCTTTCCACGCACTGCTCGGCGAAAACGGCGCCGGCAAGTCGACGCTGGTCAAATGCATGATGGGTTTCTATCACCCGACCGCCGGCGACATTCTGGTCGACGGCCGCGAGGTTGCGATCGCCAGCCCCAGGGACGCATCGGCGCTCGGCCTCGGCATGGTCTACCAGCATTTTACGCTTGTCCCGTCGCTGACCGGCGCCGAAAACCTGGTCATTTCGCGTGAGAAGGTTCCCGGCGTGATCGATTGGCGCAAGGAGCGCGGCGACCTTGCCGTGTTCATGGATCGCATGCCGTTCAAGCTGCCGCTCGACGTCAAGGTGGCCGAACTGGCGGCCGGCGAGAAGCAGAAGCTGGAGATCATCAAGCAGCTTTATCTTGGCCGCTCCTTCCTGGTGCTGGACGAGCCGACCTCCGTGCTCACCCCCGGCGAGGCGCAGGAAGTGCTGGGCCTTGTGCGCGACATGACAAAAGCCGGCGACCTGACCGTGCTGATGATCTCGCACAAATTCCACGAGGTGACGGCGTTCGCCGACGACGTCAGCGTGCTGCGCAAGGGTCGGCTGACCGGCACCGGCCGCGTCGTCGACCTCGACCGCAAAGCCATGGCGACGATGATGATCGGCGATCAGCCGATCGCCGCGCTCGACAGCCGCGCCGAGCCGAAGCCGGACGCCGAGATCGTGCTCAAGGTCAAGGCGCTGAAGGCGCCTGACCGCACCGGGCTGAAGTCGATCCGGATCGAGGATCTCGGCGTGCGCTCCGGCGAGATCGTCGGCATCGCCGGCATTTCCGGCAACGGCCAGAAGGAATTCCTCGAAGTGCTGGCCGGCCAGCGCCCCCGCGATGCCGGCGAAGTCATGGTGCGCGGTACCGCCTATGCGGCGACGCGCGCCGAGGCGCGTGCGCTTAACGTCCGCCTCATCCCGGAAGAGCCGCTGAAAAACGCCTGCGCGCCGAAGATGACGGTGGCCGAGAACATTTCTTTCCGCACCTTCGACATCGACAGCAACGGCAAGCCGGTAAGCTGGATCAGCGCCGGCGCCATCAAGGCATTCAGCGCCGGGCTGGTCGAGCAGTTCAAGGTCAAGACCGCCTCGCTTGCCTCGCCAATCGCTTCGCTGTCGGGCGGCAATGTGCAGCGTGCCGTGCTCGCGAGGGAACTGACCGGCGAAGTCGACCTTCTGATCGTCTCCAACCCATGCTTCGGCCTCGACTTCTCGGCCGTGGCCGAAATCCGCGCCCGCATCATGAAGGCGCGCAATGCGGGTGCCGCCGTGCTCCTGATGTCGGAAGACCTCGACGAACTGCTCGAACTGTCCGACCGCATCTTCGTCATGTCGGACGGCGCGCTGGTCTACGAGACGCCGATTGCGCAGGCCAGCGTGCAGACCATCGGCGAACACATGGCGGGACATCACTGATGGCGGAAATCGATGCGCTGCCGTTTTCCTTCACCTTCAAGCCGCAGACCATGGCGCTGGTGGTCATCGACATGCAGCGAGACTTCGCCGAGCCCGGCGGCTTCGGCGCCAGTCTCGGCAACGACGTCGGTCGCGTGACCGCGATCGTGCCGACAGTGAAGCGGCTGATCGAAGGCTTTCGCGCTGCCGGCCTGCCGGTGATCCACACCATGGAGTGCCATAGGCCCGACCTTTCGGACCTGCCGCCGGCCAAGCGCGACCGCGGCAATCCGTCGATCCGCATCGGCGATATGGGCCCGATGGGACGTCTACTGATCGCGGGCGAACCCGGCACCGCGATCCTCGACGAGCTTGCGCCCTTGCCCGGCGAGATCGTCATCGAGAAGCCCGGCAAGGGCGCCTTCTATGCGACCAGCCTCGGCAACGACCTCAAGTGGATCGGCGCCCGCCAACTGGTCTTTGCCGGCGTGACGACCGAAGTTTGCGTGCAGACGACGATGCGCGAGGCCAACGACCGTGGCTATGAATGCCTGGTCGCCGAAGATGCGACGGAAAGCTACTTTCCCGAATTCAAGGCAGCGGCCTTGGCCATGATCAGGGCGCAAGGCGCGATCGTCGGCTGGACGGCAACGACCGACCAGGTGCTGGAGGGAATCGCGAATGCCTAATCTCGCGTTTGCCGGCCTGCTTGACGGCGGCTGGCGCGATCTGGCGTTCGAGCATTTCCGCGACGGTATCGGGGTGTACTGGCTGCTGAAGGGCGGACCGGTCGAACCCTCGGTCGCGATCCTCAAATACCGGCCCGGCGCCGGCGTGCCGCGCCACCGCCATGCCGGGCTGGAAACCATCGTCGTGCTGGAAGGCATCCAGAGCGACGAGAACGGTGACTATCCTGCCGGCAGCGTGATCCTCAATCCGGTCGGGACCGAGCATTCGGTGTGGACGAAGGACGGCTGCGTCGTGCTGATCCAGTGGGACCTGCCGGTGATCATTCTGGGGGAGACGAAATGAGTGATGTCCACTTCGACATAGCGAGCCTGCACGCGGCCTATCGGGACGGCGTCAGCGTTGGCGATGTGATCGCGACGATCCATGCCCGCATCGAGACAGCTGATGATCCGGGCATCTTCATCCATCTCGCCGCGAGGGCGGATCTGCTTGCGGCGGCCGAAGCGCTCGGCTCGTTCGACCCGCTGGGAAAACCGCTCTGGGGCATCCCCTTCGCCGTCAAGGACAACATCGACGTCGCCGGCATGCCGACGACCGCGGCCTGCGCCGAATACACCTACTGGCCCGACAGTGACGCCACCGTAGTGGCGCGGCTGAGGGCAGCCGGCGCGCTGGTCGTCGGCAAGACCAATCTCGACCAGTTTGCCACCGGCCTTGTCGGCGTCCGCACGCCCTGGCCGATCCCGCGCAACGCCATCGACGCGGAGCTGGTGCCGGGTGGCTCCTCCTCGGGGTCGGCGGTGGCGACGGCGCGCGGCATCGTTTCCTTCGCGCTCGGCACCGACACCGCCGGCTCCGGCCGCATCCCGGCCGGCCTCAACAACATCGTCGGGCTGAAGCCGACCGTCGGTGCGCTGTCGACGGCCGGGGTGGTGCCGGCCTGCCGAACGCTCGATTGCGTCTCGGTGTTCGCGCTGACCGTCGACGACGCCTATCGGGTGTTCTCGGTCGCAGCCGCGCGCGATGCGGCCGATCCCTATTCGCGCGACATCGCCGTGCAGCCGCTCACCGCCCGCCCGCCGGTGCTGAGCGTCGGCGTACCGGCGAAGGCCGACCTGAAATTCTTCGGCGATGCTGCGATGCAGGCCGGCTTCGAGGCCTCGCTCGCCATGCTGTCGCGGCTCGGCTGCCGGCTGGTCGAGATTCCCTTCGGCGATTTCTACGCCACCGCCAACCTGCTCTACGAGGGCGCCTGGGTAGCCGAACGCTATGCCGCAATCCGCGATTTCATGGAAGCCAACGAAGCCGCCTTGCATCCGGTGACGCGCAAAATCATCGGCGGCGCCAGAGGTCTGTCGGCGGTGGACGCCTTTCGCGGCCTCTATGCCTTGCAGGCCTACAAGGCAAAGCTCGCCCCGGTCATCGCCTCGGTCGACCTGCTCTGTGTGCCGACCGCGCCGACGCACTACACCACTGCCGCCGTGCTCGCCGATCCGGTCGAGACCAACAGCCGGCTCGGCACCTACACCAATTTCGTCAATCTGCTCGACATGTGCGGTATCGCCGTGCCGACAGGCAAGCGCGACGATGGGCTGCCGATGAGCGTGACATTGCTTGCGGCCGCCGGACTGGACGGCCTTGTGGCGTCCGTCGCGCGCGATCTCCATGCCGCGAACGGGCTCACCCTCGGCGCGACTGGCTGGCGGCAGCCGAGCGCGCAGCCTGTCGGCGCATCGACCGAAGACGGCACGATCGAATTGGTGGTGGTCGGCGCTCACCTCTCGGGAATGCCGCTCAATGGCCAGCTTAGGGAGGCTGGTGCCCGGTTCTGCCGGGCGATGAGGACGGCCTCTTCATACAAGCTTTATGAGCTCGCGGGCCAAGCCACGCCCAAGCCGGGACTGGTCCGTGTCGGCAACGGCGGCACTGCGATCGAGGTGGAGATCTGGCGGCTCCCTGTCGACGCTTTCGGCCACTTTGTGGCCGCCATCCCGCCGCCGCTGGGCATTGGCAGTATAGAGCTTGATGACGGCAGCACCGCCAAAGGCTTTCTGGTGGAATCCGTGGGCTTGCTAGGCGCTTCTGACATCTCGTCATTCGGTGGCTGGCGCCGCTTTTTGTCAGATCGCGTTCCCGTTTGAACTTCATCAACGCACTTTGCGAAGGTAAGAGGGGCTAGGCCCGACCGAGGTAGGTTGAACTTCTGATTATCTTCGTTGCGAAGCCGGAAAGCTGGCAGTCCGCTTGCAGCCCAAAATCAGCTACGCTTGTCACGGGTTCATCGATCCTTTTGTCCGCGTGCATGGAAAAACTAGTCCTCCTCCTAGTCCTTAGGTTCGCCTGACCATACGAGTGAATACGAAGGAAATGGGTTGGCGAACCATCCGCTAACATATTGATTTTGTGTAGAAAATGTTGACCCTCCGGGCCCACCAAATTATTAAATATCAGTAGGTTACGCATAATTCTTCGAGTTTGAATAGAGCTTTATCGGGTAAGTCCGTGAGTTTTTAAGTAAATGATTTTGGGCGGGTTCGTCAATTGCTGAGGCTGACAACCACGATCACCGTATTGGAGATCAGATTGCCGATGACCGGCAAAAGGCCGGCGACGAATGTCAGCGCTATCATCGTCCTGATGAATGGCAGATCGATGCCGAAGGACG
The DNA here is from genome assembly GCF_056404455.1 of Mesorhizobium sp. P2_D1. Taxonomy (NCBI): domain Bacteria; kingdom Pseudomonadati; phylum Pseudomonadota; class Alphaproteobacteria; order Hyphomicrobiales; family Phyllobacteriaceae; genus Mesorhizobium; species Mesorhizobium sp. P2_D1. The sequence goes on along the minus strand of NZ_JBFUDZ010000082.1, from coordinate 207 downwards.
GCAGAACAGCGACGAGATAGATCGAAGTTAGAAACGTATTCAACGCCGAAATCCGGATTTGCGAGAACACGATGTTGCGAAAGGCCTTGCTCAGTAAGTTGACACGATCCGCCAGCGCGTCCGCCAATGGGCCGCGCTCGCCCGATGGCGCCGCCGAGCTTACCGCGATCAAGCCGCCGATCACCATGCCGACGATAATGTGGACAC
>NZ_JBFUDZ010000081.1:0-19992 GCF_056404455.1 Mesorhizobium sp. P2_D1 | reverse complement strand
GGTTTCGGTGCCGGGGATGTAGAAGTAGCCGGCGCCGTAGACGTCGCAGATCTTGACGTATTCGGCCGGTTCCGGTTCGGCGACCACGACAGCGTCAGCCGCGCGCGCGCCACTGACCGCTATCAGTGCCGCGGCTGAGCCGAGAAGGAGGCTCTTGATGTTCATTTTCTGACTCTCCAGTCATAATTTTAAATGGCTTCGGATTTGTGGCTGGCGGCAATGTTTTCCCGCCTCACCCCCACAACGAAAAAGGCCCGCACCGCTCGCCCTTTTCCGCGGCGAACATACCCATCGACCTTCTGCCTTCAATGACGATTCCGGAAATAATCCCGTTTCCATCAACAGATTAATGCTGTGTTGCACAAATAACACTTACCGCATTTCCAGTTAGCACAATTGGCACAACGTCATATATTCAATATACTTTCAGATAATTTCGCGGCTAATTATCTATTCGAGACATCAATTTTCTACAATTGCCGCCCGTATGCGAAATATGCGCCTGTTTTCGGCGAAAAGCTGGCTGGATATTTCTTCACCCACCGACCATCCGATGGCATCCGTCCGCCACTTGCGCTCTGGCGCTGCGCCGAAATGCAGGGCGACGCCTGCCCGGCCAGTTTTGCTTTTGCCGAGGCGATCGAACCCGCCGGAGCGCTGTCGCGTCGCTGATTGTGACGGCAGCCAACCGATCAAGACGATTCTGTGTGAGTTGGTCGCGCACCAATGATGCGGATCGTCCTGTAGCGACAAGACAGCGGAGCGATGTCTGTCCGGCGGAAATATCGGAAATCCTTCAGAAACCGCTCGGGATTTTTGGCCGCGCCGGTGCCAATAGACCCGGGTTGGCCGATGCGGTCGGCACGGCCTGCCGAACAATTCGGCTGGCTCGTCTCCAGATGCATGTCGACCGATCGGGCAGCCCGGCGACCTCTCGTGACCAATCTGCCCGCCGAGAGGACCCGACATGACTTCCGTCCCGAGCCTGGTGCGAAGGCACCAGCTGACCGCCTTCTTTTCGCTCGCGCTTGGCCTGACCTGGCTGGTGTTCATCCCATTCTGGCTGTCGAATGGCGACAGCATTCCCTGGTTCACCTTCGGTCCTATGGCCGCCGGCTTCATCGTAGCGGCCCTGTCCGGCGGCTGGGGTTCGGTCAAGGCCATCCTCGCCTCGATGGTGAAATGGCGGGTTCACCCGTTGTGGTACCTGGTGGCATTCGGCCTGCCCTTCGGAACACAATTGATCTCGATCCTGATCAATCCGCTGTTTGGCTCGGCGGCACCGGCCTGGAGCAATATTCCGGCCCTCTCCGAGATGCTGCCGATCATAGCGCTGTACGCAGTCTTCAGCGGCCCGCTCGGGGAAGAGCCTGGCTGGCGCGGCTTTGCGACGCCACGTCTTCTCGCCAGCCATTCAGCACTGACCGGCAGCCTGATCCTCGGCGTGATCTGGGCGATCTGGCACTTCCCGCTCGGCCTGGTCGGCGACCTCAGCCTCTACAGCACGATCAACGTCGTGCTGGCCGGAATTGTGTTCACCTGGCTCTATCAGAACACCGGCAGCGTGCTGCTCGCCTTCATCATGCACGTGACGCACCAGAACAGCGTGCGCTTCCTCGGCAAGGTCTTCACCGGCGGCGACTATGTGCAGCAGCAGTGGATCGGCGTGGCCATCTGGGCGATCATCGCCGTCGCCATCGTCGCCTACTACGGCACCGAGAGCTTCGTTCGCCGACCAAGGACGCAGCTTGCCCTGGCTGGGGCTGTCTAGGCGCGCAATCAGCAGGGTGTCCGAAACCCGGCACCGCTCCATTTGTCGGCGGCGCGGATGCGTATTGCCGGCGCTCGGGGAGCGGCGAAAGCCCCGCCAACAGGGCGACATCAAGTCATCAGTGCATGGGCGGCAAGCACTACATCAATCCCCAGGATTAGCGCGGGAATTCGAGCCCCATCTCGCGATAGCGCTCGGGGTCGTCACCCCAGTTCTCGCGCACCTTGACGAACAGGAACAGGTGCACCTTCTGTTCGAGGATGCCAGCGATCTCGATGCGCGCCGCCTGCCCGATGGCGCGGATGGTTTCGCCCTTGTGGCCGAGGACGATCTTCTTCTGGCTGTCGCGCTCGACATAGATGGTCTGGTCGATGCGCACCGAGCCGTCCGGCTTCTCTTCCCATTTCTCGGTCTCGATATGGGAGGAATAGGGCAGTTCCTGATGCAGCCGCAGATAGAGCTTTTCGCGGGTGATCTCGGCCGCCAGCTGGCRCATCGGCAGGTCCGAAATCTGATCTTCCGGATAATACCAGGGGCCGGCCGGCAGGGCTTCGGCGAGATAATCGAGCAGGTCCTTGCAGCCGGAACCGGTCAGCGCCGAGACCATGAAGGTGCGCTTGAACGGCACTTTCTCGTTCGCTGCCGCCGACAGGGCCAGCAGCGCCTCATGCTTGACGCGATCGACCTTGTTGAGGATAAGCACCATCGGCTGGCGCACATCCTTCAGCCGTTCGAGGATGGCGTCGGCATCGCCCCTGATGCCGCGCTCGGCGTCGATCAAAAGCAGCACGATATCGGCATCCTTGGCGCCGCCCCAGGCGGTGGTCACCATTGCCGTGTCGAGCCGCCGCTTGGGTTTGAAGATGCCGGGCGTGTCGACGAAGACGATCTGCGCATTTTCATGCGTGGCGATGCCGCGCACGATGGCCCGGGTCGTCTGCACCTTGTGGGTGACGATCGACACCTTGGCGCCGACCAGCTGGTTGACCAGTGTCGACTTCCCCGCATTTGGCGCGCCGATCAGCGCAACGAAACCGGAGTGCGTGGCGGCGACCTCCGTTGCCGGAGAGGTGTCTTCGGTGGCGGTCATGCCGCGCTCCCTTCATCAGAGCGGTTCATCGTTTCACGGAAACGCCGAACCGCTCTATCTCCTTGTTTTGACGCAATTCCCTGAGGGAAAGCGCTATACACTTTTCCCGGAATTGCTCCAGAGCGCCGCGCGTCTACTTGGACGCACAAAGGACACTCTAAAACTTTGACTCTACGCATCGTGCTTTCCAAAAATCGGCTCCGATTTTTGGCTCGATGCGCTGGCCCAGACGCCTTCACGCAAAAGAAATGCCGAAGCCGCCGCTTCTTCCGCTGCCCTGCGGGAGCCGCCGGTGCCGGTGGAAGGCGCAAAGCCGCTGACCTGCAAGGACACCGTGAAGACCGGCTGGTGGTCGGGCCCTTCGCGCTTGTCGATCACATATTCGGGGCGCGCATCGCTGGTCTTGGCAATCCATTCCTGCAAATCGGATTTCGGATTGAGCGGCTTTGCCACAACCGTGCGCGAGCGCGGCTCCCAGTAGCGCAGGACGAAGCGCCGCGCGGCGTCGATGCCACCGTCAACATAGACCGCCGCTATCAGGGCTTCGACGGCATCCGCCAGATAGTTTCCGCCCGAGCCACGCGACCGCGTCTTCAAGGCAGCGTCGGCCCGAACCAGATCTTCCAACTGCATTTCGATGCCGATCTCGGAGCATGTTTTCGCATCGACCAGCGCATTGAAACGTGGCGCGATTTCACCTTCAGGCGCGTCGGGAAATTTTTCGAAAAGCATATCGGCGACCACAAGCCCAAGCACGCGGTCGCCAAGGAATTCGAGACGCTGATTGTTGCTTGCCGCCTTGACCGCACTGGAGTGCGTTAATGCGGTCTCGAGCAAGCGGAGATCCTTGAAGACATGGCCGGTCTTGGCCTTCACCAAACCGGCCAGTGTTTCGCCTGTCGGGCGCTTCAAAGCCATCAATTGACGAAGTGGAACAGGCGCGAAGCGCGCATCAGCGTCGGCCATTTCCAGATTTCGAGCGGGCTCGCCTTGCCGGCGATCGAGAAGAAAACAAGATTGGCGCGGCCAACCAGATTTTCCGCCGGGACGAAGCCGACGGTGAAGCGGCTGTCCGAGGAATTGTCACGGTTGTCGCCCATCATGAAATAGTGGCCGGGCGGCACGGTCCATTCGCGGGTGTTGTCGCCGATCGAATTGGGCGAGATGTCCAGCGTGTCATAGCTGACGCCGTTGGGCAGCGTTTCCCGGTAGACGTCGATCGGCCGAGGCTCTTCGGTGATGTCGGGATTGTCGATCTGGCCGGTTTTCACACGCGGCACGCCGACGTCGTTGATGAACAGCTGCCCGTCCTTGACCTGGATCYTGTCGCCGGGCAGGCCGACCACGCGCTTGATGTAGTCGACGGACGGGTCAGGCGGGAACTTGAACACCACCACGTCGCCGCGCTTTGGCTCGGAGCCCCAGATGCGGCCCGAAAAGATGTCGGGCCCGAAAGGCAGCGAGTAACGGGAATAGCCGTAGGACCATTTGGTGACGAACAGATAGTCGCCTTCCAGAAGCGTCGGGCGCATCGATCCCGATGGGATCGAAAAAGGCTGGAACAACAGCGTGCGGATGACCAGGGCGAGCAAAAGCGCCTGCACGATGACGCTGACGGTCTCGCCAAGGCCGCCGGATTTCTTCTCAGATTTATCAACCACGCTCATGTCGTCCTCGATTGTGCGTTGGATGGTATAGAGTCTCGGCGCGCGCTGGGCAACGTCGTGCCGGTCGTCAGATGCAATCAATGTGGCGCTTCTTCGACGGGCAACGCCTCGATGATCACAAAGGCTTGAGCGAGCGGAAAATCATCGGTGATGGTGAGGTGGATTGCCGCCCGATGGCCCTTAGGCAGGATTTTGTCCAGCCGCGCCTGTGCCCCTCCCGTCAGCGCCATGGTCGGCGCGCCGCTGGGCAGGTTGACGACACCCATGTCGCGCCAGAACACGCCCTGCGCCAGACCCGTGCCCAGCGCCTTGGCGCAGGCTTCCTTGGCGGCGAAGCGCTTGGCGTAGGACGCAGCACGCGCACGGCGGTTCTCGGAGCGGGCCTGCTCGAGATCGGTGTAGATTCTCTGGATGAAGCGCTGACCGTGACGCTCCAGCGACTTTTCGATGCGTCTGATATCGATCAGGTCACTGCCGATGCCGATGATCATCGTGCGGCGGAACCGATGGTTCCGCCGGGATGAGACGATTGCCCATGCCGGCTTGCGCGCTCGGCGAGGCGCTTGCGTCGCTGCTCGCGGAAAGCGTTCATGCCCCAGCGCGTGACGCCATAGAACAAGAGGCCGAACACCAGCCCGAGCGGGATCGCGCCGATCAGCATCGGCTCGAGCACGGGCTTCCACAATTGCGCGAAGGAAAGCTTGTGCAGCATCTCGCCCAGATGCGCCGGTGGGCCATGCGCAGGCAGGCGGTCATGCAGGATCAGCTTTCCGGTTTCCCAGGAGGCGCCCCACAGCAGCGGAAAGGTCAGCGGGTTGCCGAAGAAAACCGCGGCAAGGGCCGCCGCCACCAGATTGCCGGCGATCACCCAGCACAGGATGGCGGCAATGGCGAAATGAAAGCCCACGGGAAAAAACGAGGCGAAGACGCCGGCGGCAACACCGGCCGCCACGGCGTGCGGTGTGGCCTTCAGCCGCAGGATGCGCTTGGAGAAATACTGAAGCGAGCGCGAAAACGAGCGGCGCGGCCACAAATAGGTACGCACCCGCTCGAGAAGGCCATCAGGCTTGCGGCGTCGAAAAAGCACTCTGTACCCGTTTCACAGCTCCCGCGCCGGCACTTTCAGCCGGGCGCAACAGCACTATCTTGCGCTTGACGATCCCCCGATGGCAATCGCCACGTTGATATAGCGACGCGCTGGCAGGAGAACAACCAACGCCGCCTGCTTGGCGTGCGCTTGTAGCCGCCCTTGCGGGATGGCATTCCCCGCATCGAACATTGGACAATCGCGGCGAATTTAAGGAACCGGCATTGCCGCATGGCCGAAAGGCGCGGCGGCTACGGCAAATATTCGCTGACCTCGACCAGATTGCCGTCCGGGTCGCGGAAATAGACCGACATCATCGGACCACGAGCCCCGACGCGTTCGACCGGTCCGAGTTCCACCACCACGCCATTGGCCGCGAGACGGGTGCTGACTTCGCCCAGCGGCCGGTCGGTGATCAGGCAGAAGTCGCCCGAGCCGGGCGTCGGCGCCTTCGCCTTCGGCTCGAAGGTGCGGCCCACCTGGTGCACATTGATCTTCTGGGTGTCGAAAGCCAGCGCTGTCGGCCGGCCGGGCGCATCGATGCGTTCAAAACCCAGCACGCGCTGATAAAAGGCGCAGGTCACGTCCAGCGAAGCGACCGTCAGCACGAAATGATCGATGCCTGCGATCATCTCGGCCTCGCCGTCAGATATTGCGGCTGCCCGGCTTGACCGCCGGTATGGCGGCCAGCTCCGGCGGCAGCCGGTCGGCCGGATAGGCCGGAACCTCATATTCGGCGAGCGCGATCAACGGCACGCCGACATGGGTCTTGCCGGCCGAACGGTCGATGATGCAGGCGGCAGCAATCACCTCGGCGCCGAGTTCGCGCAGGCACTCGATGGTCTCGCGGATCGACAGGCCGGTGGTGACGATATCCTCGACGATGACCACGCGCGCACCGCTGGCGATCTCGAAGCGGCGCAGGCGAAACTCGCCCCCTTCCCGCTCGACCCATATCGCCGGCACGCCGAGATGACGCGAGGTCTCGTAGGCAGGGATCAGCCCGCCGATCGCCGGACCGACGACGTAGTCGATCTTGCCCGGCACGCCAGCGCGGATCTTTTCGGCCAGCGCCTTGCACAGCCGCTCGGTCTTGTCGGCATGCATGAACACGCGCGCCTTCTGCAGGAAGACCGGGCTTCTCAAGCCCGAGGTCAAAATGAAATGCCCTTCGAGAACAGCGCCCGCTTCGCGGAAAATCCCCAGCACTTCATCGGTGTTCATTTCTGCCTCATCTTGATTGACTACGATCTTGTCCGAAAACCGGTCCCCACTTTTCGGGATCATGGTCTAGCCGTTGACGCGCCTTGCATCGCTGACGCTCGAATTGTCCTTGAGCTGCGACAACAGCCGGTTGAGGTGCTTCAGATCCCAGACTTCGAGATCGATCAGCATTTCGGTGAAGTCGGGCGCTGTGCGCACCATCGACAGCGTGTGGATGTTGGCGTCGTTCGACGCAACGACCTGGGCGATATCGGCGAGCGAACCCGGCGCGTTGATGGCGGTGACCGAGACGCGCGCCGGAAACCGTTCCTTGGTGCGCTCGTCAATGTCCCAGCGCACGTCGATCCAGCGTTCGGGCTGGTCGTCGAAGGCCTGCAGCGCCGGCGACTGGATCGGATAGATGGTGATGCCGGTGCCGGGCTGGACGATGCCGACGATGCGGTCGCCAGGCACCGCCCCTTCCGGCGCAAAACGCACCGGCAGGTCGCCACGCACGCCGCGGATCGGCACGGCGCCATCGCGCGGCTGGTCCTTGTCCTTGCGCGCCGCGCGGCCCGGAATCTGGAACAGCATGCCGGCGGCGTTGCGGATTTTCGACCAGCCCTCCTCGCGCTGCTTGGGCGCGGCGGTGGTGACACGCTCGTCCTTGTAGTCGGGGAACACCGCCTTCATGACATCGGTGGAAGCGAGCTCGCCACGGCCGACCGAGGCCAGCACGTCCTCGATATCCTTGCGCGCCAGCCGGTGCAGCACCTGCTTCAGGCTCTCCTTGGTGAAGGTCTTGCCGGCGCGCTCGAAGGCGCGTTCCAGGATGCGAATGCCGAGACCCGAATACTGCTTGCGGATGGCATTCTTGGTGGCGCGGCGGATGGCCGAGCGCGCCTTGCCGGTGACGACGACCGATTCCCAGGCCGCCGGCGGCACCTGCGCCTTGGAGCGGATGATCTCGACCTCGTCGCCGTTCTTCAGTTCCGTCATCAGCGGCATGATGCGGCCGTTGACCTTGGCGCCGACGCAGGTGTCGCCGACATCGGTGTGCACGGCATAGGCGAAATCGATGGGCGTAGCACCTCGCGGCAGTGCAATCAGCATGCCTTTCGGCGTGAAGCAGAACACCTGATCCTGGAACAGTTCCAATTTGGTGTTTTCGAGAAAATCTTCCGGATTGTCACCCTCGGCAAGCTGCTCGATGGTGCGCCGCAGCCAGGCATAGGCGTTGGTCTCCTTCGAGATCGCATGGGCGGCGCCGTTGGTCTTGCCGCCAGTGTCCTTATAGATCGAATGCGCTGCGACGCCGTATTCGGCGATCTTGTTCATCTCGCGGGTTCGGATCTGCAGCTCGACGCGCTGGCGCGACGGCCCGACGATGGTGGTGTGGATCGACCTGTAGTCGTTCTGCTTCGGCGTCGAGATGTAATCCTTGAAGCGGCCGGGCACCATCGACCAGGCGGTGTGGATGGCTCCGAGCGCGCGATAACAATCCTCCAYCGTATCGACGACGACACGGAAGCCGAAGATGTCGGACAGCTGCTCGAAGGACAGCGCCTTGGCCTCCATCTTGCGGAACACCGACCACGGCTTTTTCTGACGGCTTTTCACGCTGGCCTTGATCGCATGCTTTTCGAACAGCGCGGACAACGCCTTCTCGATCTCGGACAGCACATCCTTGTTGCGCTCGAAGATTTCGGCGAGCCGGGCAGTGACGGCGCGATAGGCTTCCGGGTTGATGTAGCGGAAGGCGATCTCCTCCAGCTCCTCGCGCATGCCCTGCATGCCCATGCGCCCGGCGAGCGGCGCATAGATGTCCATCGTCTCCTCGGCGATGCGCAGGCGCTTGGCCTCCGGCATATGGTCGAGGGTGCGCATGTTGTGCAAACGGTCGGCGAGCTTGACCAAAAGGACGCGGACATCCTCCGAAATCGCCAGCAGAAGCTTACGCAGGTTTTCCGCCTGCTCGGCCTTCTTCGACACGAGATCGAGTTTCTTGAGCTTGGTCAGCCCCTCGACCAACTTGCCCATTTCGGGGCCGAACAGCTCATCGATTTCGGCCCGCGTCGCCGTGGTGTCCTCAATGGTGTCGTGCAGCAGGGCGACCGCGATCGTCGCCTCGTCCATGTGCATTTCGGTGAGGATGGCGGCGACTTCGAGCGGATGCGAGAAATAAGGATCGCCGGAAGCGCGCTTCTGGTGGCCATGCTTCTGCATGGCATAGACATAGGCCTTGTTGAGCAACGCCTCGTTGACGTCAGGCTTGTAGCGCTGGACGCGCTCGACAAGCTCATACTGACGCATCATGGGCGTGATCTCGCAGCGGTGAAATGAATCATGCGCCGCACTGCTGTACGGCGCATGTCATAGATAGCCACGAAACTGCCGATACGGAAGTGCGGAAGATTGTTCCAGCGACCTCCAGAACGGAGGCTCGCTTAGTAGTCGTCGCTCTTTTCCGGGGGCACCAGGCCCTCGATGCCGGCCAGGAGATCTTCCTCGGTCATCCGGTCGAAGGTAATGTTCTCCTCGGCGTCGTCGGCATCGGTGGCCGCGACTGCGGCGCCGGTCTGGTCGGCAATCGCCTCGCCATCGGCTTCGGGCTCGTCGACCTCGACATGCTTCTGCAGCGAGTGGATCAGGTCTTCCTTGAGGTCGTCGGGCGACAGTGTCTCGTCGGCGATCTCGCGCAGCGCCACGACCGGGTTCTTGTCGTTGTCACGCGGCACGGTGATCGGCGCGCCCTGGCTGATCTGGCGGGCACGGTGGCCGGCAAGGAGCACCAGCTCGAAGCGGTTGTCGACCTTGTCGATGCAATCTTCAACGGTTACGCGGGCCATGGACTGCCCCTTTCATGCGATGGATTTGATGGAAATCAGGCGCGGTCCTTAACCCGAACGCCGCCAAAACACAAGCATCATGGCAATGGTGGGGTCGCAGGGCCGCCAACCCCTTCATTTAAACACCCGATCGGCCAAATCAGGCTGCATCCATCGGTTCGGCGCCCGATCACAATTGCTTGCAGTGCGYCAACACGCCCTTGGATTGCCGTGAAACTGGCGTTATCTCGGATAGCGCGAAGGTCAGCCGGTTTATTATGAGCCTGACCGATAGTCGCTATCGCATTTCGTTAGACGGCCGATTATTTCGAAAAGGACTATTTTCCATGTTCGACCCTCGTGAAAAAATCGCCCTATTCATCGACGGCGCCAATCTCTACGCGACGTCGCGCGCGCTCGGCTTCGACATCGACTATCGCAAGCTCCTGTCGAGCTTCCAGAAGCGCGGCTACCTGCTGCGCGCCTACTACTACACCGCGCTGGTCGAGGATCAGGAATACTCCTCGATCCGTCCGCTGATCGACTGGCTCGATTACAACGGCTTCAAGGTGGTCACCAAGCCGGCCAAGGAATTCACCGACTCGACCGGCCGCCGCAAGATCAAGGGCAATATGGACATCGAACTCACTGTCGATGCGCTGGAACTCGCCGATGTCGTCGACCATTACGTCATCTTTTCCGGCGACGGCGATTTCCGCACGCTGGTCGAGGCGCTGCAGCGGCGTGGCCGCAAGGTGTCGATCGTCTCGACCATGGCCTCTCAGCCGCCGATGATTAGCGACGACCTGCGCCGCCAGGCCGACCATTTCATTGACCTGACAACGTTGAAGAACGAGGTCGGTCGCGATCCGTCCGAGCGGCCGATGCGCCGGCCCGAGCCGGCCGAAGTCGACGAGGACGACTACTGAGGCCGGTCGCGTTGACCGCCCTTTCCATCTCCGAACCCGGCCGCGACTGCCTGCTCTGTCCGCGGCTGCATGATTTCATCGCCGAATGGCGGCAACGTGAGCCATCCTGGTTCAACGCGCCGGTGCCGACTTTTTTGCCACCCGATGGCGACGACGCCGTCCGGCTTCTGATCGTTGGGCTGGCGCCCGGCCTGCGCGGCGCCAACCGCACCGGACGGCCCTTCACCGGCGACTATGCCGGCGACCTGCTGTACTCGACGTTGATTTCGCACGGTTTTGCGCGCGGTGAGTTCAAGGCGCGGCCGGATGACGGACTGGAGTTGGTCGGCACGGCGATCACCAATGCGGTGCGCTGCGTGCCGCCGGAGAACAAGCCGGTGGGCGCCGAGATTGCCACGTGCCGGACGTTCCTGGTGCCGACGATCGCCCGCTTTCCCAATTTGCGCGCCGTGCTGGCGCTGGGGTCGATCGCGCACCAGTCGACGGTGCGCGCGCTGGGTGGGCGCGTCGCCGCCTATCCGTTCAAGCATGGCGGGCAGCTGCCGGCCGGGGGCATCACGCTGTTTTCGAGCTATCATTGCTCGCGCTACAACACCAACACAGGTGTGCTGACCGAGGAGATGTTCGTCAGCGTCTTCAGCGAGATCGCGGCCTTCCTGCAGAAATAGCGCCGCCCTTCAGAACCCCTCCAGCACGATCTTGCCCTTGGCCTTGCCGGTCTCGATCAGCGCGTGGGCGCGCTTCAGATTGGCGGCATTGATAGGACCGAAGGTCTCGCCCAGCGTCGTGCGGATGGTCCCGGCGTCGACAAGCCGGGCCAATTCGTTGAGGTGCTCGCCCTGCGCGGCCATGTCCTGCGTCTCGAACATCGAGCGGGTGAACATGAACTCCCAATGCACAGAGACGCTCTTGCGCTTGAACGAATTGATGTCGAGCGATTTGGGATCGTCGATCAGCCCGAAACGGCCTTGCGGCGCGATCAGTTCGGCGATCTCGGCCAAGTGCCGGTCGGTGTTGGTCGTCGAGAACACAAAGGCAGGTGCGCCGAGACCAAGGGCTGCGACTTCGGCGGCGAGCGGCCTGGAGTGATCGACGACTTGATGAGCGCCGAGCCCAAGCGCCCAGTCCCGCGTCTCGGGCCGCGATGCGGTGGCGATCACCGTCAGATCGGTCAGTTGGCGCGCCAGCTGCACCGCGATCGAGMCAACGCCGCCGGCGCCGCCAATGATCAGAATGGCCTTGGCCGCGCCAGCGACAGGTTTCCTGACATCGAGGCGGTCGAACAGAGCCTCCCAGGCGGTGACCGCCGTCAAGGGCAGCGCCGCCGCCTGAGCATAGCCGAGCGAGCCGGGCTTACGGCCGACAAGGCGCTCATCGACAATGTGGAATTCGGCATTGGTGCCTTGTGGCGCCAGGGCGCCGGAATAGAAGACATCGTCGCCCGCCTTGAACAGGCTGGCGTCCCGACCGGCCGCAACGACCCGGCCGGCAGCGTCCCAGCCGAGCACACGCCATGCTCCGGCCTCGGGTCTGGCGCTTTGCCGCACCTTGGTGTCGACCGGGTTGACCGAGATTGCCTTCACCTCGATCAGCAGGTCACGACCTTTCGGCTCGGGCTTGGGCAAATCGATATCGACCAAGGAGGTCTCATCGCTGATGGGGGCTGGGATTTGATAGCCGACGGCGCGCATTTTGGTCTCCGCGATTGCTCTTGAGTGTTGTTCGGAGCAGAGATGCGGATTATGTGCCGGAAGCGCAAGAATGCACATATAAAGCACATAGTGTCGAAAAGGATACCGTCATGCCGCGCATTCGCCATGAGCGATTCGATTGCAGCCCCGGCTGCACGGTGGAGGGCACACTCCGCTACATCGACGGAAAGTGGAAAGGCGTCGTGCTCTATCATCTGTTCGAGGGCACGATGCGCTTCAACGAGATCCGCCGGCGCATTCCGAACTGCACGCAGCGCATGCTGACCAACCAGCTCCGCGAACTGGAAGCCGATGGGCTGATTGCGCGCAAGATCTATCCTGAAGTGCCGCCGAAAGTGGAGTACAGCCTGACGCCGCGCGGCAGAAGCCTGGAACCGGTGATCACTGCGCTCAAAGTCTGGGGCGATGCCAATGTCACGCTGGCGCCGGAGGCTTCCCAGGCTGCAGCTTGAGACGACGAGCGAGGTCCCGGAATGGCTTCAGGGGATCACCTGGCTTGGCAAATCACTTGGCTTGGGAGATCACTTGGCTTGCGGAACGATCGATCCTGATGATGGCGCGGACAGTGCGCCCAACACAGCCGGACCACCCTGCAGCACATTCAGGTCGACATCGCCGTTGATGCCGTCGACGCGCCCCTTGTTGTGGTACTGCCAGTAGATCCAGTCGCCGCGATCCGGCTGCAGCAGCAACGAGCGAAGCCAGAGCGGCCGGGCGGGGATGCGCCCGGCATAGGCCTGCTCAGCCTCGTCGGTCAGATAGACAATCGCCGGCTTGCCGAACGCGGCCTCGACTGGAGCGAGGAACGCGGCAAGTTCTGCGTTCAGTTGCTCGGGCGTTGGCCGCTGCGGGCAATTGCCGCCGAACTCGATGTCGACGACCGGCGGCAGCAAGGGCTGGTCGTGCGGCACCACCGAGATGAAATTCTTCGCCTGGTCGGCACCAGGCCGGCAGAAGGTGAAGAAATGATAGGCGCCGACCGCAAGTCCGGCCGCGCGGGCCTCACGCAGATTGGTGGAGAAGGCATCGTCGACATGATCGCCACCTTCGGTCGCCTTGATGACGGCGAAGGCGACGTCGTCGGCGGCAACGCGGCGCCAGTCGATCTGGCCCTGGTGATGGGAGACGTCGATGCCCCGCACCGGATATTTGCCGCGGTCCGGCGAGAATACCCTGAAATAAAGATAGCCGCCCGCAGCCATGAAACACACCAGGACCAGGCTGGCCAAACCCAAAAGGAGGATCCGGTTCTTCAAACGAAGGCCCCCAGCCTACCCCCGCTCTTTTAAGAGCCTGCCCTTCTCGCGCGACCAGTCGCGCTGCTTCTCGGTTTCTCGCTTGTCGTGCAATTTCTTGCCGCGGCCGACGGCGAGCAGCAGCTTGGCGCGACCCTGATCGTTGAAATAGATCTTCAGCGGCACCAGCGTCATGCCTTCGCGGTCGACGCTCTGTGCCAGCTTGGCCATCTCGCGCTTGTTGAGCAGGAGTTTGCGGCGGCGGCGCGGCTCGTGGTTGAAGCGGTTGGCCTGGAGATACTCCGGCAGGTATGAATTGATCAGCCAGATCTCGCCGCCTTCGACCGAGGCATAGCTGTCCTGGATGTTGGCCTGGCCCTGGCGCAGCGACTTGACCTCGGTGCCGGTCAGCACCAGGCCGGTCTCGATCGTGTCGAGCACCTCATAGGAAAACCGCGCCTTGCGGTTTTCCGCAACGGTCTTGTTGTTGGGATCGGCTTTTCTGACTTGATTCATGATGTGGAGAGGTGGCGCCTCATCCCTAGTTTATCAAGCCGGCGTGCTTCATCGCCGCATCGATCCTGTCGGCGGTCGACTGTTCGACGGTCATCAGCGGCGAACGCAGCACGTTCTCGACCTTGCCCAGCTTCGACAGCGCATATTTCGCGCCGGAAACGCCGGGCTCGAGGAAGATCGCCTTGTGCAGCGGAAGCAGGCGGTCCTGCAGGTCCAGCGCCTTGGCGCTGTCGCCGGAAAGCGTTGCTTCCTGGAATTCGGCGCAGAGCCGTGGCGCGACATTCGACGTCACCGAAATGCAGCCGACGCCGCCATGCGCGTTGAAGCCGAGCGCCGAGGCGTCCTCGCCCGAAAGCTGGATGAAATCCTTGCCGCACGTGGCGCGCTGCTCGGAAACCCGCTCGACCTTGCCGGTGGCATCCTTGACGCCGATGATGTTCTTGAAGTCGTGCACCAGCTGGCCCATCGTCTCCGGGCTCATGTCGATGACCGAGCGCGGCGGGATGTTGTAGATGATGATCGGCAGGCTGGYTGCCCTGGCGACGGCGGCGAAATGCGCGTAGAGGCCGCGCTGCGTCGGCTTGTTGTAATAGGGCGTGACAACGAGTGCGGCGTCGGCGCCGGCCTTCTCGGCATATTGCACCAGCCCGACCGCCTCCTCGGTGTTGTTGGAGCCGGCGCCGGCGACGACCGGGGCGCGGCCCCTGGCCACCTCGATGCAGACCTTGACGACATGGCGATGCTCGTCATGCGACAGCGTCGGCGACTCGCCAGTGGTGCCGACTGGGACCAGGCCCGTCGTGCCCTCGGCGATCTGCCAGTCGACGAACGCGCGAAAGGCTTTCTCGTCGAAACGCCCGCTCTTTTCGAACGGTGTCACGAGCGCAGTAAGCGAGCCTCTCAGCATGTCGTCCAACTCCTTGGCACTTCATTGTTCATGCATGTCGTTGTCCTAAAACCGGTACCCACTTTTAGGCGACATGCATCGGTGTTTCGTCGTGCGCGCCTTCTAGCCGAAAGCGAAGCCGCGCACCATAGTCTCGACACTGTTGCGCGGCAAGCATTGCCATGGTGCCAGCAGGCGCAATTCGAACGACCGCGCTAACTCTTTGTTTACGGGCTCTTCACGACCTAAGTTTAGGCTTCGAAGCCTCTGCGCCTGCTGGTAGAATGCCAGGACAAGGAAAGACGAAAAGACCATGCCGACCAGTCGGCCTCACCTCTTCGCGCTGCTTGGCGCCACGCTCGCGCTGATGCCGGGCATGGCGATCGGCGGCAGCGTCGATGTGCAGGTCACCTCGACCATCCCGATGCCGGGCCTGCAGGCCGAGGCGCTGCAGGACGCCTCGCCAAGCGTCGCCCTGTTGAAAAGCGGGCTGGATGCGCTGGCGGCTGGCGACATTCCCGGCGCCCGCGCCGTGCGAGATGCCCTTCCCGGCCACTCGCTCGACCAGCATATCCTTGCCTGGGCGATCGCGCTCTACGGCGGTGACAAGGTTCCGAGCGGCGATATTGCCGCCGCCGCGAAGATGCTGCCAACCTGGCCCGGCACCGTCGCCTTGCGCAAGAACAGCGAGCGCGCGCTCTATCGCGAAAACCCTGCCGCCGATACCGTCATTGCGGCGTTCGACGGCAGCCAGCCGCAGACATTCGAAGGCGTGATGGTTCTCGCCCGCGCCTATGTGGCGTCGGGCAATGCCAAGGCGGCGCGTTCGGTGCTGTCGCCGTTCTGGCGTACCGCGATCCTGGAGGCCAAGGACGAGGCGGCGCTGCTCAAGGAATTCGGCAGCCTGATTCCGGCCGCCGACCACCGTTTTCGCATGGAGCGCATGTTCTATGCCGATCGGGCGAATTCGGCGCAGCGCGTCGCCGGCCTCGCCGGTGCCCAGCAGCTTGCCGACGCCTGGGCGGCGGCGGACAGAGGCGACAAGAACGCGACGAAACTGCTTAAGGCCGTGCCGACGGCGCAGCGTTCGGCCGGCTACTTCTTCGCGCAGGCCGAATACCTGCGCAAAAAAGAGAATTTTGCCGACGCCGCGGCTGTCGTGATGCAGGCACCGACGGATCGCGAAGCTTTGGTCGATCCGGACGCCTGGTGGGTCGAGCGCCGGGTGTTGTCGCGCGAACTGGTCGACCAGGGCGACATGAAGACGGCCTACCGGATCGTCGCCACGCATGCCGCCGAAAGCGCCACCAATGCGGCGGAGGCCGAGTTCCATGCCGGTTGGTATGCGCTGCGTGGCCTGAACGATCCGAAAACCGCGGCAACGCATTTTGCGCGCATCGCCGACCTCGCCCAGGGACCGATGACGCTGTCGCGCGCCTACTACTGGCTCGGCCGGGCGGCGGAAGTCGGCGGCCCGGGCAGCGCCAACGACTATTTTGCGCGCGCCGCTGCCTTCGGCACGACATTTTACGGCCAGCTTGCCGCCGAACGCGTCGGCCGGCAGGCGCTCAACATTGCCTACCCGCAGCCCGATGCGGCCGACCGGCAGAATTTTGCCGGCCGTGAGGCCGTCAGCGCCATCAAGCGGCTGCAGGAGGCGGGCTACGACCGCTATGCCGAAACGCTCTATCGCGACCTTGCCGGGCAGTTGACCAGCCCAGGCGAACTGGCGCTGCTCGCCGTCTTGGCGGAAAAGCAAGGCAACCATTTCATGGCGCTGAAAGTCGGCAAGATCGCCGGCGCGCGCGGCATCGATGTCGGCGCGTTGTCGCATCCGCTCGGCGTCATTCCCGATTCGGCCAACATTTCCGGCTCGGGCAAGGCGCTGGCCTATGCGATCGCCCGCCAGGAAAGCGAATTCAACATCGGTGCCGTGTCGAGCGCAGGCGCTCGCGGACTGCTGCAGCTGATGCCGGGCACCGCCAAGCAATTGGCGAAGAAGGCCGGTTTGCAATTCTCGCAGACACGGCTGACCACCGACGCCGGTTACAACGCGACGCTTGGTTCGGCCTTCCTCGGCGAGCAGCTCGACCGCTTCAACGGCTCCTATGTGCTGACCTTCGCCGGCTACAATGCCGGTCCCAACCGGGCCAGCCAGTGGGTCGCGAAATACGGCGACCCGCGCGGTAAGGACATCGACACCGTCGTCGACTGGATTGAGCGGATTCCCTACACGGAAACAAGAAGTTATGTGCAGCGCGTAATGGAGAATTACGAGGTCTACAAGATGCGTATTTCCGGCAAATACGACATCGTTGGAGATCTCGTGAACGGGCGCGGCTGACGCAGCCGACCCCTCAAGAGGCGACTTCGCCGAAGCTGTCGATTCTGCCCCTTGCGGATTGGCCGCTCTCTCCAACCCGGTCTCAATTTGACCCCACCTTCCCTCGCCTGTAGCAGTCGTAAGACGATCAGGCAGCCGGAAGGAATCGCGTCCAGATGTCGAGCAGTGAAGGTTTCTCCGATTTTTTCTACAGCGCGCCGGATGGGCTAAACCTTCACGCGCGCGTCTATGGTGACGCGAATGCCGGTCCTTGGCCGGTCGTCTGCCTGCCTGGCCTGACCCGCAACGCACGGGATTTTCATGAACTCGCGCTCTATCTTTCGGCTCGAGCTCAGGCTCCGCGCAAGGTCGTTGCCTTCGATTATCGCGGGCGCGGGCAGTCCGCCTACGATGCCGATATCGGTCATTACAATGTCGGCGTCGAAGCCGGCGACATCCTTGCCGGGCTGGCGGCATTGGAAATAGAGGCGGCCGCCTTTATCGGAACATCACGCGGCGGGCTGATCATCCATGTGCTCGGCATGATGCAGCCGGCTATCCTGAAAGCCATTGTTTTCAACGACATCGGGCCGGTGATCGAGGCGGCCGGTCTCGCCCATATCAAGTCCTATCTTGAACGGACACCGAACCCCAGAACCTTCGCCGAGGCCGTGGCTGCCCAACGCAGCGTTCATGGCCAGGACTTTTCCGCTCTCACCGACGTGGATTGGGAGCGGATGGTACGGGCGCTCTACCGCGAGACGGATCAGGGCCTGTTGCCGGATTTCGACCCGAAGCTGGTCGGCACCGTTGCGGGTCTCGATCTGACGCAGCCTCTGCCTGCCCTATGGCCGCAATTCGACGCGTTGGCCGCGATCCCATTGCTCACCATACGCGGCGCCAACTCGAGATTGCTGTCCACAGACACGCTACGGCAGATGCAAGAGCATCATTCCATGATGGAGACGATCACTGTAGAGGGCCAGGGCCACGCCCCTTTTCTCGAAACCGGCGACTTGCCGGACGCCATCGCGGCTTTCCTTGATCGCGCCGAGCGACAGCGCATCTAAAGTAAACCCCAAGACCAATCGGGGTCCTGGGGTTGACACAACAGTATAAGCTAGCCGGCCTGCCTATTTGGCTTTTGAATTTTTCCGAGGCGCTTTCGGCGAGGCCGCGGCTGATTCGTCCCGCTGTTTCCGAGCCGTGGGCGGGGATGAAGGAGTGGTCACAGGCGACGAAAACATGGAGCCTTCCCCACTGCTYGCCGGTTGCTCGCCGCGAGGTGTTTCCAGGACGACCACACAGCCATCAAGGTCATTGGTGGCCAGATGCGCATAACGCATGGTCATCGACAGAGTCTGGTGACCGAGCCACATCTGCACACGGCGGATGTCGATGCCACCCTGCACAAGACGCGAGGCGCAGGTGTGTCGCAAGATATGCGGCACCACCTGATCATCGGCGCCAAGGCCGACTTCGGCTTTGGCATCGTTCCAGATGGCACGGAACTGTGCCTGGCTGAGCTTGGTGAACGGGCCTTTTGGCCGTCGGCCTTCGGCAGCCGGCAACTTGATGACCTCCTTGACCCGCTCGGTCATCGGAATGGTGCGGCTGCGGCCGGATTTGGTGATCCAGAAACTGACGCGGTGCTCCTGGATGTCGTTCCAGATCAGCCCAAGCGCCTCACCGAGACGGCACCCGGTATCGACCAAAAAAACTGAAAGCCTGTAGGCATCCTCGCTGCGGCTCCTGATGGCCGCGAACAGCCGTGCCTCTTCGTCCCTCTCGAGGAAACGAATCCGCCCCGCCCGCTCCTTCTGGCGGCGGAACTCGGGCAGGCTGTGGATATCTCCCATCTTATATGCCTTGCGCAGCAGTTTGCTAAGGGCAGCCATCTTTCGGTTGATGGTTGCGTTGCTGTTGCCGCGCTGGCGCAAGGTACCAATGAGGTTGTCCAGGGTACTCTGGTCAAAGGCGCTGAATCGCTCCCCAAGGAGAAGCTCATCTATCTCGCCGATGAAAGAGCTGACATTGTACTTATGCCGCCCATCATCCCATAATATGTCCCGGTATGCTAAAAAGAGCTCTCGAACCCTATACGACTTTACTTCTCTGATCTTGTTGTAACTGTATCGTATATTCGCATTTTGAGAAGAAAACATCGAAAAATGATCAGAAGGCTCACCCTCTTGAATCGCTTCGGTCGTCATCATTTGCCACACCCCCGAGTGGGATAGATCAGCCCTACCCGCTTGGAGGCGTCCTTTCAAGAGATTTGAATCACGCAGTTGTGATTTCATCCGCCCATCAGCGGATCCCACGAAATCACCCACGGACCCTATTCAGCTACCGTTACCCCCTGTTCCTTCTGTCTGCCTTGACCCAGTCACGAAACAAAAACAGCCCGGGCGTTTGTGCGCCCGGGCTGGATTTCACCTGTGTAGAACCAGCCCTTAGAACGAGCGCTGGAAGCGGAGGATACCGCCGACGCTGCTCTTCTTGTCGGCATGGGTCCAGTTGGAGAAGTCGGCGTCGTCGAACTTGCCTGCATTGAGGTAGTCGACTTCGGCCGTAACCGTGAAGCCAGGAACGACGTCGTAGGCGATGTTCGCGGCGACGCCGAGATTCTTCCAATCGTCATACGAGATCTGAGCGTTGAACGAGGTCTTCTCGTTGAACTTGTAGGTGCCACCGCCCCACACTGCCCAGTTGCCGCCCCACTGCTTGTACATACCGCGACCG
>NZ_JBFUDZ010000080.1:0-20008 GCF_056404455.1 Mesorhizobium sp. P2_D1 | reverse complement strand
AAGATAGAGCGCGATCCGGATGCGCAGGCGCCCGCCGGCGGCGTCAGTTCCACGGCACGTGACCTCTCGCAATGGGTTCGCCTCATCATCGGCAACGGCGTCTATGCCGGCAAGACACTGATTGCCGCCGATGCGCTGGGCCAGACGCATGTTCCGCTGATGGCGCGCGGCAACAACCCCGTCTCCGGCGGGGCATCGTTCTACGGCCTCGGCTGGAATGTCGAATTCGGCCGGCACGGCCTGAGCTGGGGCCACGCCGGCGCCTTCAGCGTCGGTGCGCGCACCCTGGTGACAGTCTTCCCGAAGGAGAAGCTTGGCATCGTCATCATCACCAACGCCTTTCCGACAGGCCTGCCGGAGGGATTGTCCGACAGCTTCGCCGATCTCGTCTTCGACGGCACGGTCGAGAAGGACTGGGTCAAGGCGTGGGACGATATCTATGCAGGCCTGTTCGGCCCGGCGGTGGCGGCAGCCAAGGCCACCTATGCAGCGCCACCTTCCCCGGCGAGGCCGGCCGGACCGGCCAGCGCCTATGCCGGCCGCTACGCCAACGACTTCATCGGCGGAGCGGTCGTGTCGAAAGCAGGTGACGACCTTGTGCTCAGGGTAGGCCCGGACGCGGCCCGGTCCTATTCATTGACCCATTTCGACGGCGACATTTTCCTGACCTTTCCGGATGCCGAGACCCCTGACAGGCCCGCCGGTGTGAGTTTTGTCGTCGGCCCCGACGGCAAGGCTTCGGCCATGACCGTTGGTTTTCTCGACGACAATCATCTCGGCACTCTTCAACGTGTGGGTGACTGACCGTCAAATCGAACAGTGCCGGCGGCAGCTCAAGGCGACGGGCCGTACTGGAGCAGTTTGAAGCAATCGCCGTTGCCTGACTTCGCTTGCGTCAGGAAGGGTTTCGACCGGTCTATCCATTCCTGATGCGACCTCGCATCGGCTTCGATCGCATCGACCGGTGCAAGGCCGACGAAGCTGCGCCCGTGACTGAAGAGCCAGCACGCACGGCCGAGAAACCGCCTGCTGCGCTGGCGCAGGAGATCGGCGTCGTAGAAGACGTCGAGCACCTCGTGCTTGATCTTGCGCCCCGTTTCAGGATTGGCCATCGCAAGCTCGACCGGCTGGCCGCCGATCGCATCCTGCAGGTCCTTGTAGTCGAGGGCGAGCTGGGTGGTGGCATATTTGATCTCGCTCTCGTCACGCACGATGTCGAACCACAGCGTGGGGTCGAGCTCGTTGACGACGAACGACGATTCGAAATCGCGCGACAGGTTGAGGACGTCGAAGTCCCGGACGTCGATGTCGCGCTCGACCAGCGCGATCTCGCCGACCTGCTTGCCGAGCTCCGCCCCCTGCGCGCCGATCGCGGCGTTGGTTCCACCAAGTTCGGGGCTGACATAGGCCCCGCCTTCATCCAGCAGTGCGTCGAATTGGCCAAGCGATCCGACGATGGGGGCGCCGTGGGCGATGCGTGCCGCCAGCTTGGCCAGAACTTGCTGGAGTTCCGCTTCGCGTCTGCGCTGGTCCTGGTAATTCTGCTGGAAAAAGAAGATGAACAGCGACACGCCGATGCCGATCAGGATCACGCCCAGCTGCGAAAAGATGTTGCGGTAGTATTCCAGCAGCTTTTCGCGGTGGCGCACGTCGTCGCGCACGCTGTGGGCGACKCGCAGATTGACGATAAGCGACAGGATCAGCAGGCCGGCGCCAACCAGGATGAGGCCGCCGATGAGCAGGTAGCCATGGCCCGTATTGAAGTCCATCTGTTTTCCCTGAAACCCCCGGACTGCGCAGAATACTGCGCAGAATAGTGCCATTTTGCTTAAATACCTATGGGCTCGCTTCGACGGGCCTGCGGCATGCAGGTGGTTGACCCGCCTGGCCATCCGGCCGATAGCTCCGCCAGAAATTACCCCGAGATATCAGATGACTTCAGACGCCAACCTCTCCGATGCAATCGAGCGCATCGACACCTCCGACGCCACTTGGCAGACCGACGTCCGCGCCGGCGTGCGCCATGTGCGCGACCTCGCGTCCCTGCCGCTGTCGCCGGGCGAACGCGCGGCGGCGCAAGCCGCGGCCGCGAACCACAAGGTGCGCATCCCCAAAACCTATCTCGACCTGATCGATTGGAACGACCCCGCCGATCCGATCCGGGCGCAGGTCATCCCGTCGCCGGACGAACTCGTGGAGCAGGAGGGCGAGCTCGACGATCCGATCGCCGACCATGCGTTCAGCCCGGTGCCGCGGCTGACGCATCGCCATGCCGACCGGGTGCTGTTGTTCCCGACCTATCAATGCGCCGTCTATTGCCGGTTCTGCTTTCGCAAGGAATCGCTGACCTCGATCGGCCGCGGCTATACGCGCGAGGCGCTGGAGCCGGCCTTGGCCTATATCGCCGATCACCCCGAAATCCGCGAGGTCATCCTGACCGGCGGCGATCCGCTGTCGCTGCCGGACAAGACGCTGGCTGAAATCCGCGCCCGCATCGAGGCCATCGCTCATGTGCGTCTCTTGCGCATCCACACGCGCGTGCCGGTGGCGCTGCCCTCGCGCATCACGTCGGGGCTGGTCGCGGCCCTGCAGGGCCGGCTGATGGTCACGGTCGTCACCCATTTCAACCATCCACGGGAGATCATCGACGCCACGGAAGCTGCCTGCCGCACCTTGCGGCAAGCCGGCTTCGTGCTGCTCAACCAGAGCGTACTCTTGAAAGGCGTCAACGACACGGTCGAGGTGCTGGAGGAGCTCTGCCGCGAGCTGATGTACCGGCTCGGCGTCAAACCCTACTACCTGCACCATGGCGACCTCGCGCGTGGCATGGCGCACCGCCGCACCACCATCGCGCAAGGCCAGGCGCTGGCCGCCGCACTGCGCGCCCGCCTGTCGGGCATCTGCAACCCCGTCTATGTTCTCGACCTGCCGGAAGGCGGTGGCAAGGTGCCGATCGGGCCGTGTTATGTCGAGGCGCAGGACGGCACGGACTGGCGCATTCGCGGGCTGGATGGCGAGGTGAGGGGCTATGCGGAGGTGGTTGGCGGCCCCTAATCTTGAGTTCCTCGCCCCGGAGCGGGGGAAAGGTGGCCGCGAAGCGGGCGGTGGAGGCCTGGTAGAGCCCTGCCTTCTCAAGTCGACACCATTCCCCTCTGCGGTGTGGCTTCGCCGAGCCGCCTCTCCCCCATGACATGGGGGAGAGGAACGCAAGCCTTGTGGCCACTGAGCACTTGAATTCGATTATTTCATAAAAATCTTGCCGCGCCGGGAATAAAGGCCCGCCCTGCCGGGTCTTCCCTTCAGCGAGGCCATTCGCCCGGCCCGCAACCCGAAGAAACGAAACAAGGACCTACGAAAATGACCAAGCTCGCTCTCAGCGTGGCTGCCATGCTGCTTGCCTCGAGCGCTGCCTTTGCCGGCAGTGACCACGGCGCAAACAACGCCAATTCACCGGTCGCTTCCGTCGACACCAACGCCACCGCGTCGATCCCCTACATCGCACCTACAGACGGCGTCGACACCAAGGTCACGACAGGGCCGCGGCACGCGACGATGCAATCGAATGCGAGCGAACCAGGCCAAGGCATCTGGGGCCGTTGAGTTCGCCAGGGGTCAAGACCGAATCCCAACGGTTCGGACCTCAACCGCATCGGGATGGCCTGGGACTTGGCCTCCGTAATCCCTTCCGCACCCACCAACAGAGGAGACCACCATGTTCAGCATGACACGACGCACACTGCTTGGATCCGCCGCTGCCGCTGCCGCCTTCGGCCTTGCCGGCAAGCTTGAATTCACCCGACCGGCCTTTGCCGAAACGCCGGTGGAGCCGACAGTCGGTTTCTACAAATACAAGGTCGGCGACATCGAGATCACCGCCATCTACGATGGTATCTGGCGCAAGCCGCACGACCCGGCCTTCATCAAGGATGTTTCGGTCGACGATACCAAGGCAGCACTCGCCAAGGCGGGGCTGACCACCGACTTCATGCCCATCCCGCTTACCGTCGTCGTGCTCAAGATGAACGGTAAGCTGATCATGATGGATGCCGGCTCTGGCGTCGGCCAGTGGCAGACCAATGCCACCCATCTGCCGGCCAACATGGCCGCAGCCGGTATCGACTACAAGGCGATCGACACCATCATGATTTCGCATTTCCACCCCGACCATGTCTGGGGCCTGATGGAAAAGGGCACCAACGCGCCTGTTTTCCCGAATGCCGAGCTCATCGTGAACGCCACCGAATACAATTGGTGGACCGATCCCAGCCGGTTGGCCAAGCTGCCCGAGGGCCGCAAGCCGGCGGGCAAGCGCATCGCTGAAAACTTCCCGAAATGGAAAAACTGGAAGCTGGTCGAGGACGGCGCCGAGGTGGCGCCCGGCATCCACATCATCGCCGCGCCCGGCCATACGCCCGGCCACTCGGTCTACTTGGCCAACTCCGGCAAGGAGCAGATCATGATCTCGGCCGACACCATGTATGTGCCCGCCCTTCTGGCGCCGCATCCAGAATGGCAGGGCAGCTACGACCAGGACGGGCCGACGGCGATCACTACGCGCCACAAGATCATCGACCGCGTGATTGCCGACAACATCCGCATCTCGGGCTCGCACTTCCCGTTCCCGGGCACCGGCGTCTTCGTCAAGGACGGCAACGCCTACGGCTTCACTCCGGTCCAGATCTGAGGCCGTTTGGAAACTCTACTCTGGCGGCCATCTGAAGGCGTTTTCTGCGCTTCCGTTGCTCACGGACCGGACGTCCGCTGCGCTACGGTTCTCGAAACCACCATCAGCTGACTCGCCAGAGCGAATTTCGAAACGGTCTTCTCAACGCTAGCACTCAACCCAAGTGAGAAAGACAATGAAACATTCTGTTTTTGGCAAACATGCTCTGTTCGGCCTGCTCGGCGCCATTGCGGTGCTGACCGTGGTTCCGGTCGCGACCATCATGCCCGCCTATGCCGTCTACGACATCGAGGGCGCCGACGCGCCTGACCTCACCGCCGTCAAGGCCAAGATCGAAGCCAAGGACTATACTGGCGCGCTGGCCCAGCTGCGCGACCTGGCGCAGGACACACAGCAGCCCGACGTCTACAATCTGCTCGGCTTCACGCTGCGCAAGACCGGCGACTACAAGACCGCTCTGACCTACTACACCAAGGCGCTGGAGCTGAAGCCCGACCACAAGGCCGCCCGTGAATATCTGGGCGAGCTCTATGTCGAGACCGGCGACATGGCCAAGGCCCACGAACAGCTGGCGTCGCTGGAAAAACTCTGTCCGGCCGGCTGCGAGGAACTGTCGGACCTGCAGAAGGCCATCGACACCAAGGTGACGAAGTAAGGCCCAGAGGGCTGTTCCTCGCTCCCCACGAATGTGGGGAGAGGTGGCTCGGCGAGGCCGAGACGGAGTGGGGGCTTGGCGCCGCGCCATCCCTCTTAAGCACCATAGTTTGGGCGCTCGTGGCTGGCGCCCATTGCCGGAGCCGGCATCCCCTCCCTTGCGCTGGCTCCGGCCTTTTTCAATCAGACGCTTGGCAGCGCCATTGCGCCTGTCCGACCGGACGCGGCGCCTGCCTGTTAGAAAAATTGGAGCCCGACCATGACACCGACTGAACTTGCCGCGAAGCTGCACCTCCTCGCCACGAAGCTATACGCTGGGGATGTGACCCTCCTTGCCGGCCGCCTGCTGCTTTCCCTGCTCTTCCTGCATGAAGGCCTGACACTGGCCACCCATTTCGACGGCGCCGCCAAGGCGATGGCCGCGCTGGGCGTCAGCCTGCCGCTGTTTGTTGCCACGGTTGCGCTGCAGCTGGGGGCAGGGCTCTCGGTCGGGCTGGGCCTTTTGACGCGGCTGGGCGCCATCGGTCTCGGCCTGTTCTGCCTGGCAACGGCGACACTCTTCCACACCAACTTCGCCAACCAGAACGAATTGCTGCATTTCGAAAAGGATCTCGCCATTGCCGGTGGCATGTTCGTGCTGGCCATATCAGGCGCCGGCAGGATTTCGCTGGACTGGGTGCTCACTGGTTTCGTGAAGCCCCGGCGTGGCGACAAAGACGCGGTCGACGCACTCATGGCGGCCTATCCCCAGCACGGCGAGACCAGCCTGCCAATCTGAAAGTGCCATGGCATTGCGCTTCCGGGCAGCGTTCGGCGCGCTTCGCTGCTGCATTCAACGCAAAATTCCACGCCTGTGGTGGTTGGTACCACGCGCCTTCCCACGCCGGTGCAAACACCACGCCCCTATGGATTGGCCGACAACGTGCGAAGGACCAACACGACCGTACGCTGAACCTGCCGCCGCAAATCCGTAGGCATCGCGGTTGGCTGGTTTCGCCCGAGAGCAATCAAGGGACGGCCTCATGAACGCGGTGCGGGCGGCGCGTGGCGGCCAAATGTCAACTCTCAAAGATGGAGCTTGAAATGAAAGAGATCGTTTTGGCCATTGCCACGGTTTTGCTTGCCTCCGGCACGGCTTTTGCCGGCAGCGACAACTATGGCACGGACTACATCCCTGGCCCCGACGCCTATCCGAGCAGCAGCGTCTACCATTCGATGGTGTCCGATGGCGCCAATGCGCTCGACCTCAGCGGCACGAAGAGCATCGGCACTGCCAACAGCGCACCGGCCCCGGGAGGAAGTGCGAACTCCGACATGTCAGCCGGCTATGGCCAGGGAATCTGGGGGCACTGACAACCGGCCGGGAACGGCCGACATCCAGGCGGTGGGCTCGCCCGCGGCCTGGAATGACCTCGTGGCCAGCGCTGCCCAGCGCCTCGCGCCATCCCCGCAACGGAGCAATGATCACGCAGATTTTTTGGATCATTCGGACTGGTGCGGCGTTCCTCCCTGACGCAACGGAGGAATGATCATGGGCGACGAACGGCATGAGAAGATCCAGCAGCGAGCATACCAGATCTGGGAACGCGAAGGCGGCGGCGATCCCGAGCGGCACTGGCATCAGGCCGCGGCCGAGATCGACCGGGAGGCGGCGCTGCCGCTGACGGCCGGCGATGCGCTGCCGGAGACAAGCGAGATCGCCAGCTCCGACGTCCTGGCGGTCGAGGCGCTGGCAATGCGCACCGGCATATCGGGTGACGAGGCGCAGGAACTGATCGACAGGCTGGGC
Source organism: Mesorhizobium sp. P2_D1 (assembly GCF_056404455.1). Taxonomy (NCBI): domain Bacteria; kingdom Pseudomonadati; phylum Pseudomonadota; class Alphaproteobacteria; order Hyphomicrobiales; family Phyllobacteriaceae; genus Mesorhizobium; species Mesorhizobium sp. P2_D1. The sequence continues at coordinate 12,881 of NZ_JBFUDZ010000080.1, read as the reverse complement.
CACGACCGCGCGGCGGTCGAGCAAGCCGCGCGCAACCTCAAGGGCAAACGGCGGTCCTAAGCAGGGAGAGCCAGATGATCAGAAAACTCAAGGACGGAAAATACCGCCTCTATTCGCGCAAGAAAGATGAAAAGACCGGCAAGCGCCGCAACCTTGGCACGTTTGATACGCGGGAGGCGGCGGAGAAGCATGAGCGCGAGGTGCAGTATTTCAAGCGGCACTGAGGGGTAGCGGGTCACGATTGTCACCCATTTCCACCGTCCGCACGAGACCTAAACCGCCCCCCGGTCAACAAACGCCAGGACGACCACGCGCGGGGCAACGCAGTAAGAGAGGGTGAGCTTGCGGCCGCCTTTGGTCGTCGCTCGGCCTGCGTTGAGGTCGACTTCTATGTCCTCGTAGCCCAGGACCTGCCGATCGAGCGGATAGACCGCCTTGTAGACTGCTTCCTTGGCGCAAAACAGGAGGCGACCGGCAAGATGCGGGTCCGCAGCGTCTGTCCGGTCCGCAGGGGTCGCAACGAGCGCGAGGAGGTCGTGCGGCAAGGGTTGGGCGGGCTCGACGTCGATGCCAAGGGAGCCGATGTCGGCAACAGGCGCAACCGCCGCTACGGCCATATCGTCGTCATGGGCGAGCGAACCGGTTATCCCGTCGGGCCAGACCGGCGTGCCGGATGGCGCGCGCAGGATGGCGAAGTCGTTGACACCAACATCCGCCAGCAGTCCGTGTGCGATCCAGCGGGCCGCTCCGCTTGCGCGGCGCATGGCCGGCTGGCGCGCGGGGATGGAGCGTGCTTCCTCGGGCAGCAGGTGGGCCTCGTCTCCGTCTTGTATGACCCGGCATCCGATCCGGACACTTTTGGGCGCGATGGCGACCATCGCCTGCAGCAGGGACGCTTGCGCTAGGGCGCTTTCAGGGGAGGGCGGCCGCGTCAACGATCATCCGCCGCGAAGGCGAGGTCGGCGATCATTTCTCCATCCTCGTCGAGCCCTTGTTCCACGAAACCGGCGGCACTGTAGAGCTGTCGTGCTGCCTCATTGTGCGGTTCGTAGCAGATTGAAACGTGCCTGATGTGGCCGAGCCCCCTGATTTCGTCCAGCAGTTCACGCAATGCAGTCTTGCCGTAGCCTTTGCCCTGCCAGGTACGGTCGATCATGAAACGGTAGATCCGTGCTTCGTCGTCATCCTGCGGCGCCTCGTACATCAGGAAGCCGACGACACGATCCCCAGCCATCACGACGCGGGGCCGCGCGTCCCTGTCAGACCCGGCTTCGTCCAGGGACTCCGCATTGCTGGCAACGAAATCCATCTGGTCCGGGGCCAGTTGCAGGGACGTGACCAAGGCCTGGTTGGCMTTGGTCACGGAAACGAGACGGATTTCTCCGGCCTTCAAGCCGATGCCCTGGAGGCATCGTCCGTGACCGGCTCGACGAACCGATGCAGTTTGGCCGGATTGCCCCGCCAGATGGAGTTGGGCTCCAGCTCTTCGCCCTTCATGACGAAGGAGTCGACGTCGACCACCGATCCTTCACCCATCACGACGCCGTAATGGACGAATGCGGAAGGTCCAAGCGTGCAGCCCTTGCCAATGCGGATGTAATCGGACTTGAACGCGCCTTCTTCCAGCGAATGGGCCTGGATGACGCAGCCTTCATTGAGCGTGACGTCATCGCCGATTTCGACCAGCGAACGCTCGGTCAGGTTGCTGCCGCCGTCATAGACCCGCTTGCCGACCTTGACGCCCAGCATGCGCAGGATCATCGGCCGGAATGGCGTGCCGGCAAACAGGCGCACGATCGGCGAATCCGCAAGCTTCCAGTGGCGTTCATGGCGCCAGAAGGCGACGTCGTAGATCGTCGTCATCTGCGGCTTCAGCCTGCGAAAACCAAGGCTTGCCCGCTCGACAAGGATGTAGAACGGAATGGTGATCGCGGACGTCAAGAGCACGGCGACGAAGAGGGCGACCTCCGCCCATTCGGTATAGTAGTTCAGCGCGCGGTCCCAGATCGCCAGTGTGGCGAACAGCATGACCCATTGCGTTGCCACGAACAGCAGGATCGTCACCATGTTGTGGCGGTTCTTGAGCGGTATGCGCCGGCGGCGGTCGTCCTCGTCGACACCGGCGATGAGTTCCTTGTCGCGGTTGACCATGCGGGGGATTTCAAAGGAAGGCGAACCGAGAAGGCCGACATTCTCGCGCAACGGCCCGTCGATGGGGATCATCACCTTGGTGCCGAGCAGGACGTTGTCGCCCGTGCGTCCATCCGGCGGGTAATAGATGTTGTTGCCGAGATAGTTGCGCTCGCCTATCCGCGTCTGCTCGAGCCTGAATGCGGAGGCGGACTTGTGCATGTTGATCATGAAAAGTCCGTCCGACACCATGGTCTCGGTGCCGATCTCGCACAGGAGCGGGTTCTCGTGCTGCTGGTTGCTGCCGAAGTTGGAACCGGTCTGCACCACCTTGTTGAGGTTCCAGCCGATGGCGCGCATGTAGTGCACGATTGCCGAACTGTCGCCGAACAGGAGGCCGAGGACGCGGGAGTTGCTCGAGAATTCGGCGACCGTCTGCAGCCAGTAACGGAAACCGTAAAGCGTGTAGGTGCGGCCGGGTTTCAACAACAGGCTGAGCAGGCGCGGCACCAGCGTTGCCGCGAGAAGGGCCACGGCGATGTAGCCGACAAGCGTGACCGTGGTGCCGATCGCGACAACGCCGATGGTCTCCTGATAGTCGTCGCCGACGTTCTCCCAATAGCTGTGGAACAGGAGGGGCAGCGGGGTGACGATGGCAAACAGGCCAATCAGCTGGACCGCTTCGAAGAGGAAGCGCCGGATGTTGGACGGATCGACATTGCGCACCTTGCAATAGTCCGCAGTGGTCGGCACCGCCGGCGATCCATGCCAGCGTTCGCCGTCGGGGATGCTTTGCCCGCGGTGCAGCGAGGACGAATGGCCGAGCTGGGCGCCGTCGCCGATGCTGGTGTCGATGTCGAGCGTCGAGCCCACCCCGACGAAGGCATCGCGGCCGATGGTCAACGGGCCAGTGTGGATGTAGCCGGACTGGGCCCTGAAGCCGAGGATCATCGATTCCTTGCGCAGGATGGTGTTGGCGCCGATCGAAATGAGGTCGGTGCAGACGGGCACCGATTTCGATTCGATGACGGCGTTCTTGCCGAGTTTGGTGCCGAGAAGCTGTAGATAGAAACTGTAGAGCGGGCTGCCCCGGAACAGCACGACGGGTGCGGTTCGGATCAATGTCTTGACGACCCAGAAGCGGTAGTAGCGCAGGCCCCAGATGGGAAACGCCTCGGCCTTCCAGCGGCCGATGAGGACCCATTTCGCGATGACGGCGAAGCCCGACATGCCGAAGAACACGGCGGCCGAAAGCGCCACGCAGCGCAAATAGAGCTGCAGCGGATTGTCGAGCGCGTCATACATCCAGTTGAGGCCGTCATTGAACGCCCACAGCGCCACATAGCTGTAGAGCCCGTAAAACAGCAGCTGCGCCGCGCCGCAGGTCCAGTAGGCAAAATTCGACGCCTTGCGGGTGAGAACGCGCTCATTGGTGGCCGTCGTCATCCCCTCCGCCACGCTTAGGTGTTTCGCGAGGCGCGCCACGGTCGGATAGAGATAGATGTCGCGCATCGACGTCGTCGCCCATTCCTTCCTGGTGCGCACGCGCGCGCAGAAATGGGCCATCAGCAGCGAATTGGCGCCGAGATCGTCGAAGAAGTTGTCCTCGACGGACACTTCGTCGAATTTGAGCACCGCGGCCAATGCGTCGGCCAGGAAACGCTCGTCGTCATTGCCGGGCGGCACCATCGCGCGATCGGCCGAAAGCCGAAGGCTTGCCGGTTTCGGCAGCTGGCGAAGGTCGACCTTGTTGGAGACCGTCATCGGGATCGCCGGCAGTTCCTCCAGGTAGGACGGCACCATGTAGTCCGGCAGGCGTCGCTTCATCATCTGGGCGAGATCCGCCCGCGAGATCGGCGGCAGGCCCGGTTTTGGGGCGTAATAGGCAACGAGTTCGACGCGACCGGGCTCGATCTCCCAGGTGGTGACGGCAGCCTGCGCGATCTCCGGCTGGTCCAGCAGCACCGCCTCGATCTCGCCGAGTTCGATGCGATAGCCGCGGATCTTCACCTGGGTGTCGATGCGCCCGTTATACTCGATCTCGCCCTTGTCGTTGATGCGGCCAAGGTCGCCCGTCCGATAGATGCGCTGCGACGGGTTGTTGGGCAGGCCGACGAAATCAGCGATGAATTTCTGGTGCGTCAGGTCCGGCCGGTTGAGATAGCCGACCGCGAGCCCGATGCCGGCGATGCCGATCTCGCCCAGTTCACCCGGCTCGGCAAGCTGCGGCAGCGAAGCGTCGAGAATGACGATCGAGTATGTCGGCAGCGGCGCGCCGATCGTCACCGGACTATCGGGCGTCAGCACGCTCATGGTTGCTGTGACGGTCGCTTCGGTCGGGCCATAGGTGTTGAGGATCTGCCGCCCCGGCTTCGACCAGCGCACCACAAGATTGTGCGGGCAGGCCTCGCCGCCCACCAGCAGCGTACGCAGGCTGGGCACGTCGCTCGCCATGGACGACAACAGGGTCGGGCTGCAGGCCATGCAGGTGATGTCATGTAGGCGCAGGAAATCCGCCAGTTCCTCGCCGACGAGAGGCATCTGACCTGGCGCCGGCACGACCGTCGCGCCGGCGACAAACGGCACCCAGATCTCTTCGGAGGAAAAGTCGAAGGCGATGGTCATGCCCTGATAGACACGATCGCCCGGCCGGTATCCGTAGGATGCGGCGGCGACCCGGATGAAGTTGACGAAGCTCTGGTGCTTGATGACCACGCCCTTGGGTTTGCCGGTGGTGCCCGAGGTGTAGAGGATGTAGCAGGTATCGTCCGATACAGCGGTCCTCGCATCCGGCTTCAGCGGCGCGCTGGACTGTTTGGAAATCTCGGTGGCGGCGCTGTCGATCAGGAGGTGGGGAACGGGCAGTTGATCGGCTCGCGACGCGTAGGCGGCGATGGTGACGACCAGGCTGACGCTGGCGTCTTCGATGATGAGCGTCATCCGCTCCTGAGGAAACGCGGTGGCCAGCGGCACGAAGGCCGCGCCTGCCTTCATCACGGCCAGCACAGCAACATAGGTCTCCGCCGACCGGTCGAGAATGAGCCCAACCCGGTCGCCCCTTCGCACGCCTCGCTTGACCAGCAGGCGGGCGAACTGGTTGGCACGGTTGTCCAGCTCCTGATACGTCCAGACACGCCCGTCGGAGATCACCGCCGGCAACGCGGCAAATGTCTCGGCGAGCTCTTCGAAGACGGTATCGAGCCGCTCACCGGGTTGGCCCTGGTGGGCAAAGTCGGCGCCAGTCAGGACCTGGCTGCGTGCGCGCCTTGCGGAGCCTTGAGCGGCCTCCACGAGCGCATCGACGATTGCCAGGCCAGTTTCCGGCTGGCTGTCCGGTCTTGCCGGGTCCAGTTCGGCGATATCGAAACCGTGGTCCATTTGCATACTTTCCCGTCTTGGCCGGGCAACGCCCAGCGCGGCCAATTTCCGGCCGCCGCGGGATGGTTATGCCATCCGATCTTTTCGCCAGTTTTTCCGAACTGTTGAATATTGTTTCTGGATTGTGTCTGGGCGCTCTTCTCACCCTCCGCGTCAGGGCTCCGAACTGGGGTCAACAAAGGCCTGACGACGGCCGGTCCGKCGGTGTCGGCGGCTTTTGTGCCGGAGGCTTTTCGATAGGAATTTATTCTTGACATGGTGAGGGCAGCCATGCTACATATTCGTCCATGGTGCTGATTTGCGCCAATGACCCGCCGCACAGGCGGGTTTTTTCGTAGGGTGAAGCCTCCGCCGTCGAGCTCCACGGCGCCCCCCTCTGGCCTGCCGGCCATCTCCCCCACTTGTGGGGAGATTGGCAGCTTCGGCGCCGGCGTTTTCTTGCAACATTGAAAATTAGCGAAAGCGGATGTACCGGCCAATCTCCCTCCTTGCGGGGGGTGAGAAGTGGTCCGCGAAGCGGACGGAAAGCCAATTGCTTGGCTTTCCGAACGACGAACGCCCGGCAGGGCAGAGTGGGGCGCCGTGGGGCGCCACCTTGGCGAAGCGGCCGAGAAGCACGAGCGCCAGGTGCAGTATTTCAAGCGGCATTGAGGGGATGGGCTGCCGAACATTGCGGTGCCGGGAAGGGGTTTGAAAACAATCGAACGCAACCTGAAACGAAATTGAGACGTAACTGAAACACATCGACGCGACAGGCGACATGCATGCGAAACGCCCCGGGCGCATGGTCGAGGCTCACCCAGACCAAAACCAGAGGAGCGCGCCGATGACACCCGACCAGATTCGACTTGTCCAGGATAGTTTTCGTGAGGTCGTCCCGATCCGTGCGGCTGCCGCCGCCTTGTTCTATGAACGCCTGTTCGCGATCGACGGGAATCTTCGGGCGCTGTTTCCGGTGAGAGACATGACCAAGCAAGGCGCCAAGCTGATGGCGAGCCTGGGCTTCGTCGTGCATGGACTGGATCGTGCCGACACCATTCTGCCCACCGTGCGCGAACTCGCCAAGCGTCACGTCACCTACGGTGTTGAAGAGCATCATTACCCGATCGTCGGGCAAGCGCTGATCGAGACGCTGGCTGGCGGCCTCGGCCCCGCTTTTACACCGGCGGTGCGCGAGGCCTGGGAGGCAGCCTACGGCTTGCTCGCGAGTGTCATGATCGCGGCCGCCCGTGAGGTCCAACTCGCGGCGTGAGGGCTGGCGCGCACGATGTGACGACGCCCCGAATTGTGATGCCGTACGCGGCCTGGCGGCAACCCTCTACTGCGGCATCCCTGGACTGCGCCAAAGCCAGACTGCGAGCGAGCCGGATCGCCCGCGGATCTGTGTTTCCACGGGTCCTTTCAGGGTACCGGATTTGAACAACGCGCAGTCGCTTCCGGCGGCATCGAGCATTTTGTCGCTCACCGCGACTTCGGCATCCTGGTCGGCCGCGATCTCCATCAAGCGGCTGGCAACGTTGACTGTGTCGCCGATGGCCGCGATGTGCTGACGGCCTTCGCCGCCGAGCCGAGAGGCCACGATCGCTCCGTGGTGGGCGCCAATCTTGAAGCCGAGCCGGGATGCGGTCGATGCAGGCAACGACGCCAGCCAATCGTTGGTGCGGCTGGAGAGCCCCACGCAACAGCGGGCGGCATTGAAGGCGTCATTTGCCGCCGGTTCCGGCAGGCCGAACAGGATCATGGCTCCATCACCCATGAAACTGGTGACGACGCCACCGCTATTCGTCACTTCTTCGCCGACCAATGCATGAAAGCTATTCAGGAGTTCGCGTGTGGCGATCGGTCCCAATGTTTCACTCAATCCGGTGAAACCGGACAGGTCGATGAACAGGATGGCGGCGTCTGTCCGGACGGGCTCCGAGAGGAAGTCGCCATGCTTGGCCAGCCACTCCCCCATGCCGGGGGCTTCAACGCGTTGAAGCAATTGGCTCTGCGTTGCGAAGAATTGCGCCCGGCTCCTGCCCAGCCAAAGCTGCGTGGCACCGAACAGGATGGCCGGCGGAATGGCGGCGGTCATCGGCAGCGCGGCGCTCAGCCAGATGTGGTGCAGGAAGGCGGTCATGTTGACCACCAGCCAGATCAGGACCACGCCGGCGACCGCCGCGAGGCCGCCGGCGTTTCGCCGCCATGCCAACAGCCCGACAAGAACCATTGGCAGCACCACTGCAAAGCCGGCATCGGCAAGCCGGACATACTGGTCTCGCACGACTGCGTCGCCGGCCATCAGATGGGCAATCGCCGTCGACATGACTTCGACGCCCGGGAGGATGGGATCGAACGGTGTCGGGTAAACATCGCCGGTGCCGGTTGCAGTGGCTCCGATCACCACAATTCGATCCAGGATAGTGCGGGGATCGAGTTGGCCCTCCAGCACGGTCGCCGCGCTGATCGTGCGGATGGTGCCGCGGGGGCCATAGAAGGTCAGAGGCAGGATGTGGCCAATGTCGGTCCGGATAGAGCGTCCGCCCAGCGATAGATGATCGGCTGCGATTTCTGGATCCCCTCCTGCTGCCATGGCGGCAACACGCAAGGGGAAAGACGTTTCCAGCCGATCTCCGGCCCGAAACAGCAACGGCACGAAGCGGGGCGTTCCCGTCTTGTCGGTGGCCACGTTGACGACGCCGACAGCGGCGGCATCCGAGAATGCTTTCAGCGGCCACAGGAACCGCTCGGCATTCGGTACGCCGGCGATGGGTCCGTCGCCCTTGGCCACCGTCCATTGTTCACCTCCGGGATAGACCGCCGCGGCAGCGATTACGCTCGCACTCCCGCTCAGCGAACGTGCGAGCGCCTCATCGTTGTCTTTTTCCCCGGGATCGACCAGCAGCAGGTCGAGCGCAATGGCTTTCGGTCCAAGGCGCGCGATCGTATCGACAAGCCGGGCAAGCGTGGCGCGGCTGAGGGGATATGCACCCTCGTGCCGCACCGCCTCATCGTCTATCGCGACAATGGTGATCAGCTCCGGTGGCTTTGCCGTTCCTCGAACGAGCGTTCGAAGATCGGTCATCGTCGCTTCGACGCGATCGAGAAACCACAAATTGCCGCGCCAGTGCGCGAAGCCCAGGCCGGCGCCCCAGAGACCCGCCAGGATGAGCGCGATCAGCGTCGGAAGCGCTCGCCGGCTCACTGCGGCTCACTGGCCGAAACGGGCCAGCAAGGCGGAAACGCGCTTGGCGGGCCAGCGCTTGACGGTCAGCGGTCCTGTTCCGGCCGCGACGTCGACGCCGTCGCCAGGCGCCAGCACCACGCCGGCTCTGGACGCTGGCCGGTTCACGGCGACGCGGCCCCTGAGGACGAAAACAGACGTCTTGCCCCCGCCGACGTCGACCGCCCATTTGGTGCCTCGCGCCGCGGCGATCGCCTGCGGGGTGACAACCGCGAAGCCAGCCGGGATCGAGCCGGCCGGAGCATCGAGCAGCAGCGCCTTGCGCCGCAACCTGACCGTATCGACCTTGCCGTTTCGATCGCGGTCCACCAGCGTAAAACGAGCGCCACCTTCCACGATGATGGTAAGGCCTTCCTGACATCTCAGGATCTGTCGGGACGTGCCGCCCTCCGGCGCGAACGCACACCCCGCGCCCTGCGCCAGGGCGGCATCCACCCAGAAGACACCGGCAAACAGGCCAGCCACCAGGCTACGGAAAAATCGGTCCCTTGCGCTCATCGACGTCCCCCTTGCTCTTGCAAAAACCTCCGGCAAGAAAATCTGGCGCCGCCAGCCTGGCGGCACGCGTGCGAACCGGCACTTGCAGCCGTGTTGAGCTAAGACAGCAGAATGCCGACCGGCGATCCTAGCACGACAAACCTGCTCCGACACCAAGCAAGGCCGCGGCCGCGATGCGAATGTCGATAGGCGGCGACGTTTGCCGCCAATGACACGGGTGGGGGCTGGAGGGACCGGCAATGACGGAGCGCCTCACGCAAGAAGGGCGAAAAACCCGGCAAGCGGGAGGGACTTTCGACGCTCGTGAGGCGGTCGAGAAGCACGAGCGTAAGGTGCAGGCGTGTATTGACGTTCGTCGCGGCGAGCGGCGAGTCAAACTTCACTGACCATTATTTTGTTGAAGTCGGTGCCGATCGGAGAGCGTCTACAGTCTTGGGTTCGGACCAAAAGTGGACAGACCGTTGACGGCGGACTGAAGCAACGCAGCATTTTCCACTTTGAGGCGAAATAATTCTCAACTATGGTCCGCCAGGCTCAAGGCAGTGGGGATTGCCGATGGTTTTATCACGCAGGGGGGTCGTGCTCGGCGGCCTGGCGCTGGTCGGGGTCAGTGCAACCGGCAATATTGTTCAAGCCGCGACGGCAAAATCCTTTTTCGCCGGTACCGCCATTGACAACAATTTTGTCTATCGCAAGACCAACTTCGCCAAGATCGACAAGAGATGGCATCGCCAGATCGTCAAGTATTTCAGCAGCGAGCCGGTCGGCACCGTCGTGGTCGACACCCGCCACCACTTCCTCTACCTCATCATGGAAAACAAGACCGCCATCCGCTACGGCGTCGGCGTCGGCAAGGACGGCTTCAAATGGTAYGGCCGCGCGACGATCGACCGCCGCGCGCTGTGGCCGCAATGGGTCCCGCCCCCCGAAATGCGCAAGCGCAGGCCGGAGCTACCGCCCATGATCGCAGGCGGCGCGTCCAACAATCCGCTCGGGCCGCGCGCGCTCTACCTGTACCGCGACGGCGCTGACATCGGCTACCGCCTGCATGGCACGCTGGAGCCATGGAGCATCGGCACCGACGCTTCCAGCGGCTGCATCCGCATGTTCCCGGAAGACATCATCGACCTCTACCAGCGGTGCCCGATCGGCACCGCGGTGGAGGTCCTGCCGCACATCGCCGACCAGGCGCCCGCTTCCACCACTGTCGAATGATTGGCGCCTCATGAGCCGCATGATTGAAAACACGCGCCGGCTGCTCGCCGCCAGCCTGCTGCTGCTGGCCGCATCCTGCTCGACGAGCAACACGCTGGCCCCTCCCACGCCCGACGTCACCAACGCCGAGGTTGCCGGCTTCCAGAACGTGCAGCCGGGCAGCGAGGAGGATTTTATCCTCAATGTCGGCCGCCGCATCTATTTCACGCAAGGTTCGGCCGCGCTCGATTCTGTCGCCAAGGCCACCCTCGACACCCAGGTCGCCTGGTTGGCAAAGAATCCGCGCTGGCTACTCAAGCTGCAGGGTTTCGCCGACGATCCCGGCGCGAGCGAAACAGCGCTGTCGCAGAAGCGCGCCGATGCGGTGATGGACTACCTCGCAGCCGGCGGCATAGACCGCAACCGCATGTGGGCCAAGGGCTACGGCAAGGACAGGCTCGTCCGTGACTGCCCCAACTCCGCCTGCAGGTCGCAGAACCGCCGCGTTGTGTCTAATTTGCGCGATGAGAGGGACGAGTCGTAGGGGCTGCTGTTTTGCTTGTCACCAAATCAGAGTCTCACAACGCGACGACGGCATGGCTGCTTTGCGCCTCATGTCGGCCGAAGAGATTGGCTTAACCGCTGTCACCGGCGCCACACCGGAGCGGGAATCTACCCGTCTCTGCACTCCTACCTGTATCATCCGCCGCCGCCCGCTTTGGATTCCGGCATGACTTGCAGCAACGGCTGCGGCGACACTGCGATCTCTCCCGTGAAGGGCCGATCGTGGGCGAGAATCAAGAGAACGGATGCCGCCACGCCGGTCGCAAAACTTCCAAGAGCGATCGCCGATGCCATTCGGTTATCACTGTGAACGATCGCGATCGCGAGAAGAGCACAGAAGGCTTGCAGGATCAGGCAGGCCCACTTCGTGGGGTTGACTTGCGCGGAGCTGACGAGAACCCGTTGGCGACGCGCCTCGAAGGCGTCTTCAAGCCACCTCGTCATCTCGCGYTGCGCGATCTCCTGGCCGGGATTGCCTGGCGTCAAAGCCAGCGTTGTCCGCAGCGCCTCGTTAAGCGCAGGCGGGATTATGGTGACGGTCGCCGCGCCCTCGGCCATCAGCGGCCACTCCTGGCTCGTCGTTTCCTCGATATAGCTGCGCACCAGCGTCCGCAAGCGCGCCTCGGGCTCGCCGGGAAAGCTGCTCGCCAGAAGCACGACCGACCGCAATGCACTGGCCTCGCGATTGACTGCCGCATTGGCGTGATCGCTGTCGCTCCAGACCTGAGCCGCGGTGAACGCCACAAACAGGCCAAAGATGATACCGAGCGGCGGCAACATGCCAGGCGAAAGCGCCTTGAATGACCGCGCCGTGGAGCCCGCAGACAGAGCGGCGATGCCCTGGTGCAAGATGAACGAGACGACATAGGTGGCCCCGAACACGACGAGAGCCATCCAAGCGAGTGGAAGAGTATGCAACCAGCCACTCATAATAGCGCCTGCCCTCCTGAGAATTCGTCGTCAGGCGTTTGTAAGGCCGTCGTTCCACTCGTGGCAATGCCACTGTGTTCCATCGTATCAACAAACTCCATGCACGGGGGCAATCGGCTGCCCACGCCGGTCGAAAGACCTGCTTCATAATCGCGTCGCAGGGGTGCTTGCGAGGGGAGGATTCCCAATTGCCCGCCAATCGATCCCGCCTGGACTCCTATTGCGGGTCAGGTTGGTGTTTTTGCGCTTGAGGCGGGCTGCTTCATAATCTGCTGCCGTCAGCCTGTGCTTGCCAACCAGCACTTGCAGTCGCGTTCCGCTGAGGCAGCAGGGTGCCGACCGGCGATGACAGCACGACTACCTGCTCCGACACCAAGCAAGGCCCCGGCCGCGATGCGAATGTCGATCGGGCGGCGACGTTCACTGCCAATGACACCGGGTCGGGGAGTTGGAAGGACCGACAACGACGGACGCCTCGGCGTAAAAACCCTGCACCACGGCGACCTCGCGCGGCATGCGGCATCCCGCCGGAGGGCATGCGCCGCCGCATATCGGGTGAACAGGCGCAGGAGCTGATCGACAGCCTGGGACAGCGATGCGATCGAGCACGCGCGGAACATCAAGGGCAAGCGGCGGTCTTAGGGAGAGCCAGATGATCCAGAAACTCAAAGACGGAAAATGCCGCCTCTATTCGCGCAAGAAGGACGAAAAGACCGGCAAGCGGCGGAAGCTTGGGACGTTTGAGAATCGGAAGAGGCAGGGAAGCACGAGCGCGAAGTGCAGTATTTCTAGCGGCATTGAAGGGGTGGTGGGCGGCATCAGGCCACCCGAGGGTGCCACTCCGACTTTCGGCTACGGAACACCGCGAGGGTTGAGCTATGAAGTGTCGCTATTGTTCACATAGATTAGTTGCTTGTGGGAGGCGTGGTAAATTTCTCAATGGCCGCGTCCAAATCCGAAC
>NZ_JBFUDZ010000079.1:0-20902 GCF_056404455.1 Mesorhizobium sp. P2_D1 | reverse complement strand
ACATGAACCATGACGATGAGCCGAATTGCGATGTCTCGTCGCCTGAGGAAACCTACGCCTTGCGCGACATCGCATCCGGCGAGGAACTGACCTGCAACTACAACCACTTTTTCGAGGCAGGCTTCGACTTTCTGGGCGACCGCCACTTGGCACCCGACAGCTAGAGCGCGTCGCGCCTGACGAGAGTCACGCGCCGCGCTTAAGACACGTCGTTGACCAAACCGCTGCGTAGTTTTGGGCGGCGTGCGTCAGTTCGCCGTCTTCTTGCGCGCCGGATAACCGTTGGGATGCGGTGGTACTACCTTGAGGTAGGCGGCAATCGCCGCACGATCCCCTGCGGTCAATTCGGCCATGTTCTTCTGCACGTCGACCATCGCGCCGCCGACAGCATCGAAATCGGGCGTGAAGCCGGTCTCGAGGTAATTGGCGATGTCGGCTTCGGACCAGTTGCCGATGCCGCCCTCGCCCGATGTGATGTTCGGCACGATGCCGCTCCCTTCGGCGGCCACGGCGCCCGCCAGCCACTCGCTCTTCTTCGTCCCGCCTGCAAAGTCGCGCGGCGTGTGGCATTCGCCGCAATGGCCCGGCCCTTCGACCAGGTAGCGACCATCCATCACCGGATCAGGCGTGCCTTCGGGAAGCGAAACGACCGGCTGATCGCCGAGATAAAGCAGTTTCCAAAGGCCGATGCCGCGGCGGATGTTGAACGGGAACATCAGCGAATTGCCTGGCGCCTTGCCGGCGACGGCCGGCAGCGTTTTCAGGAAGGCATAGAGGTCGGCAATGTCGCCCGGTTTCATGCGAGCGTAGGACGCATAGGGGAACGCCGGATATAAATGCTCGCCCRATGGCGACACCCCCTTCAGCATGGCATTGGCGAGGTCCTCGACAGACCATGCGCCGATGCCGTCCTTGGCGTCCTGCGAAATGTTGGGCGGCACGAAGGTGCCAAATGGCGTCTTGAGCGCGAGGCCACCCACCAGCTGAAGCCGGGCATCGCCCTGCGACCCCGGCTTTGCATGGCACGAGGTGCAACCGCCGGCATAGAAAATGCGCTTGCCCTTGGCCGCGTCGCCAGGGCCGAGCTTTGCCAGGGTCTCGCTGTCGAGCCTCACCGGCGCCGACAGGACCCACCCGGCAACCGCGCCGACTCCCCCTAGAACGACGAGGGCGCCGACGAGCTTTTTCAGCCAGGGCATCGCCCGCTATCAGCCCTTTTTCACTCGATAGGTCTGGTGGCAGGTGCCGCAGTTGGACGCGATGGTGTCAAATTGCGCCTTCAACGTATCGACGTCTGCRGGAGCGGCAGCGGTCGCTGCCTTGACGTCGGCGATGAATTTGTCGTTGGCCGCCTTGAAGCCGGGCATGTCTTCCCAGATCTTCGGCGCAGCCGTGGTGTCGCCCGTGTCGCTGCCGGCCGGGAACAGCGCGTCGACATCGACCTTCTCGGCATTCGCTTGCAGTGCCTGCAGAGCTGTCAGCACAGCCGCGGCATCAAAAGGCTCCTCGCCCTTTACCACCTTGGAAATGCCGCCGACGATCTTTCCACGCTCCTTCATCAGAGCCTGCCGATCGAGGATCGGGTCGGCAAAGGCCGCCGACGCCGCGAGGGCGAGCATTGAGATGGCGATGACAAGCTTTCTCATTCAATTGGCTCCATGATGAAGGTATTTTGGGGATGAGGGCATTTCGGGACAGGACGTTAACGGATGCCACGAAGGGAATATTCCCTTCGCCTCGGATGAATTTGCTGCGCCACAGCAAAAGAAAAGCCCCGGGAGTGCCGGGGCTTTGCTGGAGATCGATCAGGTCATCGAACGCGTCGCGTCCAAAGGGACGCAAACGACGCGGCTTGAGTCCTTGCTCTCGTACACGTCGTGGTCCCAAAACCGCTGCGCACGTTTGGGCGACATGCATCAGGCCTTTTCGTAGAGCTCAAGCACGTGATCCCAGTTGATCAGGCTGTCGACGAACGCCTCGAGATATTTCGGCCGGGCGTTGCGATAGTCGATGTAGTAGGAGTGCTCCCAAACATCGACGCCGAGGATCGGCGACGCGCCATGGACGAGCGGGTTTTCGCCGTTCGGCGTCTTGGAGATCGCCAGCTTGCCGTCCTTGACCGAAACCCAGGCCCAGCCTGAGCCGAACTGCGTCGTGCCGGCGGCGATGAAATCGGCCTTGAACTTGTCGTAGCCGCCGAGATCGCTGTCGACTGCCTTCTGCAGGGCGCCGGGCAATTTGTTGCCGCCGCCGCCTTTCTTCATCCACTTCCAGAAATGGATGTGGTTGTAGTGCTGGGCGGCATTGTTGAAGAGGCCGGCATTCTTGCCGAACGACTGCTTGACCACCTCTTCGACCGACAGATCGCCCATGCCGGCTTCCGCGGCCAGCTTGTTGCCGTT
Source organism: Mesorhizobium sp. P2_D1 (assembly GCF_056404455.1). Taxonomy (NCBI): domain Bacteria; kingdom Pseudomonadati; phylum Pseudomonadota; class Alphaproteobacteria; order Hyphomicrobiales; family Phyllobacteriaceae; genus Mesorhizobium; species Mesorhizobium sp. P2_D1. Next base: position 18,500 of record NZ_JBFUDZ010000079.1, on the reverse strand, counting down.
GTCGACATAGGCCTTGTGGTGCTTGTCGTGGTGATATTCCAGCGTCTCTTTCGACATGTAAGGCTGCAAGGCCTCATAGTCGTAAGGCAGAGCGGGCAATTCAAAAGCCATGGGTAGTACTCCCTCGTGGAAAAATCCGGTGTCGATACCGGACTAAGATAGGTCTGGATTGAGCTCGGACAACTCCGGAATGAAGCGCCGGTTCCCTTTCTAGGCGGGTAGCGGAAAACTGTCACACGGTTTTCCGACGACGAACCGCGCAGCGAAAAAAGGCCGGGCCGGACGCGTCAGCCAGCCGACGTCGAATGCGCCCAATCCCAATAAAGCTCGCGCGCCTTCTTGGCCACCGGCCCGGGTTGCAGGTTGCGCTCCTCGATGCGCGTGATCGGCACCACCTTGGAATGGTTTCCGGTCGAAAAGATTTCGTCCGCTTCCAGGAAATCCCGTATCGACAGCGTCTTTTCGGTAGTCTTGAAGCCATACTCGCCGAGCAGCGTCATGGTGCGGGAGCGGGTGATGCCGGACAGGAAGGTGCCGTTCGGCGCCGGCGTCAGCACATGGCCATCCTTGACCAGGAAGATGTTCGAGGTTCCGGTCTCGGCGACGTTGCCCAGCATGTCGAGCACCAGCGCGTTGTCGAACCCACGCATCTTGGCTTCGAGAATGGCACGGCCGTTGTTGGGATAAAGGCAGCCGGCCTTGGCATTGGTCGGCATGGTTTCGATAGTCGGGCGCCGGAACGGCGATACGGTCACCGAAAAGCCCGTCGGCGGGATCATCGGCGACTCATAGAGGCAAAGGCAAAAGCGGGTCGAGGCGGGATCGGCCGGAACGCCCATATAACCGCCATGCTCTGCCCAGTACATAGGCCTGATGTAGACGGCTGTCTTGCCATCGAACTTCTTCAACCCGTCCCAGGTAAGCCCGACGATCTTGTCGGCGGTCATCGACGGCTTGAGGCCGAGCGCAATCGCCGAGGAATTCACCCTGGCGGCATGGCGGTCGAGGTCGGGGGCAACGCCTTCGAACCAGCGGCCGCCGTCGAACACGCTGGTGCCAAGCCACATGGCGTGGCTGCGCGGCCCCAGAATGGCGACATTGCCCTCGTGCCAATCACCATCGACGAAAGTCCATGTCGCAGATAGTGCCTCAGCCGCCAGTGTCATCGCGTTGTCCCGTCCCGATCGATCTCGTGTGACGGCCATTGGAAGATGCTTTGGCGGGCGCCGTCAACCGGCATCGCGGAGTTTTGTTGAGGCCAGCGGCGAGCGCGGTGCAATCAAAGCTTGCACCTTGTCGTGCCTCGCCTCAAAACTGTTGCCATGCAATACGCCGCCTATGTTTTCGATGCCTACGGCACGCTGTTCGACGTCCATGCCGCCGTGCGCCGTCATGCCGACCAGATTGGCCCGGACGGCCAATTGTTGTCCGAAATCTGGCGCGCCAAACAGCTCGAATATTCCTGGGTGCTCACGCTGATGGGCGCCTATGCCGATTTCTGGCAACTGACGGAACAGGCGCTCGATTTCGCCCTGCGCAAGGTTCCCTCGGCCGATCCTGGCCTCAAGGCCAAACTGCTGGACGCCTACTGGCGGCTGGATTGCTATCCCGAAGTGCCGGCCGTGCTCAAGGCGCTCAAGGCTTCGGGAGCGAAACTGGCGATCCTGTCCAACGGCTCGGCCGAGATGCTGCAGGCAGCGGTCAAGTCCGCCGCGCTCGATCAGGTTCTGGACGACATCTATTCGGTCGATACGGTGCGGCGCTTCAAGACCGATCCGGCGGTCTACGACATGGTCACTACCGGCTGGCGCCTCTACCCCAACGCGGTTTCCTTCCAGTCCTCCAATCGCTGGGACATCGCCGGTGCGACCAAATTCGGCTTTCGCACGGTCTGGATCAACCGTTCCAACCAGCCAGAAGAGTACCGGGACTTTCCACCGGCCCTGATCCTGCCATCGCTCGAAGCATTGGTGCCCGGCAGCTAGGTTGCAAAGCTGTGTCTCTGACGCCACAGTGGCAGCGCAGTCACAGCTTCGCCTTTGTTTGTCCACGTTCGGGCCAGAATCGGAACCGCCTATCGCGCCGGGTGTTGTCAGACACCCACGCAGCAATCGGCGTTTCAACCTTTGTTGCGATTTGACACCTAAAGAAGGCAACCATGTCCATAGCCGAAATCGAATCCTTTCGCCTGAGCCGTCGCGGCTTTCTCAACGCCGCTGCATTGGGCGCCGCTTCGATCGCGGTTTCCGCATGCGCCACCACCGGGCCGGAACCGGTCGAGCCGCCACCGCCACCAACCTATGTCGAGCCGCCGCTGCCCGACTATGCGACCATGTACGCGGCCGTCAGCGATGGCGGCTTCGACCTTCCGCCAATACCGTTCGAGAGAATCGATCCGCAGTTCCTGCGCCAGATCGTCCCCGACCCGACGGGACAGAAGCCCGGCACCATCATCGTCGACACAACCGGGCACCATCTCTATCTCGTGCGCCAGGGCGGCCAGGCGATCCGCTACGGCGTTGGCCTTGGCCGCGCCGGCTTCGAATGGTCCGGCGACGCCGTCGTCCAGTGGAAGCAGAAATGGCCGAAATGGACGCCGCCGGATGAAATGGTCGCCCGGCAGCCGGAACTGAACCCATACAGCGCCGAAAATGGCGGCATGCCGGGCGGGCTGAAGAATCCGCTCGGGGCTCGCGCCCTCTACCTCTTCCAGGGCGACGTCGACACGCTCTACCGCCTGCACGGCTCGCCCGAATGGAAGTCAATCGGCAAGTCGGTCTCGTCAGGCTGCGTGCGCCTGATGAACCAGGACATCATCGATCTCTACGACCGGGTGCCTTCGAAGACGCCGGTGATCGTGACCAGCGATGTCAGCCAGCCAATGGTGGCAACGGCCAATCGCCGGGCTATTCCGATCGACGCCGGCGTGCCGGACGGATCGGTCCTGCTCGGGCCGGTGAAGGCCATCACGGATTCGATTTTCTGAGCCGCGGGGTGCGTGGCGGAAGGGCCATGCGAGCACCGTGCGCATTTTCAGACGTGCAGGTTTTGACGAAGGCCGTCAACCTGTCGGGGGTGCCGCGACGCCGGCGTAGTGGCTTCCCAATTGCCAGAAGGGCAGCGAGAACCGCCCGCGCTCCTCTTCAACGAGACTGAAGCCCGCCCTGCGGATCAAGAGCAACGGATCGCGATTGAGGTGGCAGCCGCCGGCGATCCGCCCCCACAGCCTGTTCAGGCGCTCCTGCCATCTGCGGCAACGCGGCTCCTCGGCCTGGCCATGCTCTATGAAGATTAGCCGGCCCGTCGGCTTCAGGATGCGTCGGATTTCGGTCAGCGCCGTCTCAGGGTCCGGAATGGTACAAAAGGCATAGGTGACGACAACCGTGTCGGCGAAGGCATCGGCAAGCGGCAGGCTTTCGCCGCTGGCCCGGAGACATTCGACATCGAACGGCAAGGAACGGCTGTTCGGTGCGGCCAGGCCGAGCATCGTGCCGTCGGGATCGACGCCGATCAGCCGCTCGACCCTGGCAGCGTCGTAATAGGGAAGGTTCAGGCCGGACCCGAAGCCGACTTCGACGACAATGCCCTCTGCCCGCGGGATCATTCGCCTTCGCATGTGTGCGAATGTGTTGGCCGAACAGCCGGCGTGGACGACGTAGGGAGCAATGCAGCGTGCATACCAGGAGAGACAGGTTTGGCACATGACTTAGCCTCCTTGCCTTGTGCTCTGAGCACCGACACGATCCAGAAAAGCGTCGACCACCGGCGCCACGGTGTCGACATCGAGGAAGGCGGTGACATGGTTCTTGCCCGCGAGCGGCAGAAACTCGCCGCCCGCCAGTTCCGCGAAATTCCGGACGGGCTCGCAACGGGGATCGAGCGTGCCGCTGATTGCCAACACCGGTATCCCCAGCCCCGCGAAGGCCGCCGAGAAATCCAGCCTGTCCTTGGCAAGGCTTGCTCGAACAGCGGTGAGATCGTTGGCCCTGATCCGCCGGCTTGCGGCCTGCGAAAGGTCGGGGGCCAGTTGCGTCAAGGAGGCGAGCCAGGTCTCGAAGTCATTCTTGAGCGCCGCTCGGAGGGAGGTGAGATCCTCCGCGTACGGATGCGCGCCATTGACGATCAGCGCGCTGACGCGGTCCGGATGGTAGAGAGCCACGGCCAGCGCGACCACGCCGCCCATTGAATGTCCCATCAATGCAGCATGCTGGACGCCGGCACTGTCGAGCACGGCAACGACATCTGCTGCCCGCCTGAGCCCGGAATAGGCAATCGGGTTGTGAGGCTTTCCGCTCCGGCCATGGCCGCGGCAATCGATGAGGATCAGCCGGCGCCCGCGCCGCAGCAATTGGTCGACGTAACCCGCCTCGTGCCAGGACTCGCTGTTTTCGGTCACGCCATGCAGCAGTACGAGCGGCTCGCCGCGACCGAGGTCCTGGTAGGCGATAGAGATGCCGTCCCTGGCAACAGCCTCGGACGTGCGATGATGGGTGAGAGTATTGACCGGTGACATTTCTCGCTCCAAGGGAAGTCTCCTGATTGGGCCCAATCGGCCCGACGCCCTGGGGTGGATAGAAGGCCGGCGTCCCCTCAACGTCCCCGCGCGGCCCATACGGATCGATGGAGCGATTGGAGTTCCGACTTCTGGGTTTTCCTGAGTTCCGTCTGAACGGGCGGCGGGTGGAACTCGCCTTGCGCAAGGCGGCAGCGCTCCTCGTCTACCTCGCCGAGGCCGCCGGGCCTGTGGCGCGTGAGGTCGCAGCCACGCTTCTGTGGCCCGAAACCGACGAGGAAGCCGCACGCGCACGCCTTCGGCGCACGCTGTATAAAATCCGCATCGCGTTCGGCAGCGAGGTTATCGCAACCAGCGGAACATCCCTAAGCCTGCACCCGGGGCTGTCCGTTGAGGTCGACTCCAAGGTCTTCGAGCATGCCTGCAATGTCGGTCCTCTCGACAAGGCAGCCGACATGCTTAAGGGCGACTATCTCGCCGGCTTCTCCGTCCCTGATTGTCCGGAATTCGAGGAATGGGTCTTCTTCAGGCGCGAGGCCCTGCGCAGCCGGCTCGTGCAGGCGCTGGAGCGGCTCATCGAAGCGAAGATCGCCGCCGGTGAGCCTCGCAGCGCGGTCGTTCATGCGACGCGCCTGACGGGACTGGACCCTTTGAGTGAAAGTGCGCACCGTCACCTGATCCGTGCCCACCTGGCGGCCGGGGACAGGGCGGCAGCCGAGCGCCAAAGGGACACCTGTGTTCGGTTGCTTCGAGAAGAACTCGGCATTGCGCCGGACCCAGCCACGCTTGCCCTGCTGCGTGAGCCACCTCACGATGCCGCCCCGGACGTGCCCAGAACGCGCTATGTCGAGGTGGACGGCATTCATATCGCCTACCAGATCGTTGGCAGCGGTCCGATCGATATCGTGCTTGTTCCGGGCTTCATTTCGCATGTCGAGCGGATCTGGGAAGACAAAAGCTGCCGCGCCTGGATCACCGCGGTTTCGCATCTCGGCCGTCTGATCCTTTTCGACCGGCGAGGCATGGGACTTTCCGACCGTGTCGGTGCCCGCCCGACCGTCGAAGCGACGGCGCAGGACATTCTGGCGGTCATGAACGCGGCCAGTAGCCGTAGGGCCTTGCTCATCGGCGCGTCAGAAGGTGGGCCGGGTTGTGTCCGTTTTGCCGTAAACCACCCCGATCGCCTGATCGGTCTTGTTCTGTGGGGTTCCCTTGCGAAAGGCAGCCGCGCACCCGACTATCATTTTGCCCTGACCGTCGCGCAATACGATCTGTGGAAGCAACGACTGCTCGCCAGTTGGGGTGGCCCGGCGGAAATCGAAACTTTCGCCCCGAGCCTGGCCGCAGACCGCCAGGCGCAGACCTGGTGGGCTGGGTTGCTCAGGGCAGCCTCCAGTCCCGGCGCGGTCGCGGGCCTCCTGGAAGCGCTGCGTGATACCGATGTCCGTCATCTCCTTGCAAAGGTTTCGGCAAGGACGATGGTTCTGCACCGCTCCGGCGACCGCGCCGTTCGCATCGAAGCCGGGCGCTTCCTCGCGGCCAACATCCCAGGCGCGAAGTTCATTGAGGTTGCCGGCAATGATCACTGGTTCTGGGTCGGTGACCAACAGCCGCTGCTTAACAGCATTGGCGCGTTTGCACGACGTAGCTGATCGCTCAGGCGGGCCGGTGAAGGCCATCACGAATTCGATTTTCTGAGCCACCCTCGAAATGCGCCGACAGCGGACGACACCAACGGGGGCGGTGGCATTGAAGCTTCTACCTGAGCGTCGCCAGCAGGTGTTCGGCAGCCTTGACATCCGCCGTATTCAGGCCCTCCACAAAATGCGCCGCAACCGGTTGCAAGAGCTCGCGAGCGCTATTGATCTCCCCTCGCCCGGCCATCAGCGTCGTCATGTCGATTGCGGTTCGCAACTCCCATGCACGCGCGTGCTGACTGCGGCTCAACTCCAATGCCTGCATGAGGTAGGCGGCAGCTTCGTCGCGGTTGCGTTGCGACTGGAGAAGGAGGCATCCCTTCATCCGCAGCAGCTCCGGGAGGTACAATTGGTCGCCGTTCTTCTCGACGAGGCCAAGCGACTCGTCGATCAGCGCAGTTGCTTCATCGACCTGACCGATTGCGGACAATCCCCTGACCAGCGAGAGGTTGAGCGGAGTCGTGAGCAATTCGTAAGGTGCCGCGTGCAGCTTCTGAAGAGAAGTCTGCAGGCCCTCGACACCGCCTTCTGCATCGCCTTGACGGATCGCTACTTCGCTTTTGAATCCCCGACCGACCAGCAGGTAAGGAGTCATGGAATGGGATTCCGCGCGGGCGATGAGCATGTCGATGTAAGCCTCGGCGCTCTTCAGGTCGCCCGTCCACAGGAAGACCGATATCGCCCAGATCAACGCGATCGCCAGCGTTAGAGAATGATCCATGGCGGCAGCCTCTTCGACGGCCTGCCGAGCATGCGCCATGGCTTGATCGGGATGGCCTTGCAGCCAAAGGTTCCTCGCCAGAATTGCCCTGGCCAGGATTTTGCCTTCGAAGCCCAGATAGATCGTCGTGGTCCGCTGAGAGCGCGGCCCACGGTCGAGCGCCGCCTCCAGCTCTGCGCGCGCCGCCGCGAGGTCGCCTCGCAAGTGAAGCGAGATCCCCAGGATCGAGTGTGCAAGCGCAATCGCGACCGAATCCTCCAGACCGGCGGCTGTGGCTGAACAACGTCTTGCAATTTCGAGGGCGGTTACGAAATTGCCCGTCCGCAGATGGAACATGTTGAGCGGACCCAACAGACGCACCTGGTCCAGCGGATCGCCGCGCTCCTCGGCGATCGCCAGGCTTCTCTGCAGGGCTACGCGCGCCCTGTCGCGTCCTCCCCGCATAAACATGAAGGATACGCCGAGAGCGGCCTGAAGATGCATCTCGTCAAGTCCGCCAAGGGCGGCACCGTCGGAAGCCAATATTGCCCTTTCAGACCAGCGATGACACTCCGGCAACAAGGACATCGCCAGGAAAACCGGCGCGGCAGCGATGGCGAGTCCCGTGCCGATGTCGGCGTTTCCGTGTTTGCCGAAGCACCATTCCAGGGCAGCTCGGACATTGTTGATGGCGGCGAAGTGAGGAGCCCGTTCCTCACCGGTCCCCAGTTTTGGCCATCCGATCCCTGTCTGTTCCAGCCATCTCCGATAGTAGGCGGCGTGGCGCACTGCCAGATCGGCAGCCTCGGCATCATCGATCCGGATATCGAGAACGTAGGCGCGCGTGGTATCGAGGAGCCGGTAGCGTATCATCGCTCCGGCCGGACGCGTCGCCACAATCGATTTGGCGACGAGACTGTCCATGGCGCCCAGGACGGTCGATCGATCGAGGGTCGCGCTCGTCACCACCTCCAGTGCGGCATCGAGCGTGAAATGACCGACGAACACGGCGAGCCTGCGCAACACCACGCGCTCAAGGTCGGTCAGGAGCCCAAAGCTCCAGTCCAGCGTCGCCTGCAGGGTTTGCTGACGCGGCGGYGCGGTCCGCGAACCGAGCCACAGCAGTGTCAGGCGTTGATCAAGAAGTGCGGCGGTCTGTTGCAGCCCATAGGATTCGACGCGCCTGGCCGCCAGTTCGATGGAGAGCGCCACTCCGTCGAGCTTTCGACAGATGCTTGCGATGAGCAAGGCTTCCGCATCGTTGATGTCCAAACGAGCGCCGCCTGCCACCGCTCGTTCGACGAACAGTTGGGTGGCCGGGAAGGTCTGGACAATGGCCGCCGTCAGGCCAGGTTCGTCGGGCGGATAGGCAAGCGCATCCAACCGATAGATATGCTCGCCTTCGACCCGAAGCACCTCGCGGCTCGTCGCCAGGATGTGGACCTGTGACGCCGCATCGACAATGCTTGCTGCCAAAGGCGCCACCGCATCCAAGAGATGCTCACAGGTATCGAGGATCAAGAGAATCCGCTTGTTGCGCAAGTAAGCGATCAGGTTGGGCGTGGCGTCTTCCGTTTGAACGGATAGCCCAAGCATCGAGGCGACGGCTGTCGTCACCAGACCGGAATCACCGATCATTCCCAGATCGACGAACAGAACTGCCCCATAAAATGCGTCGATCAGATGATGTCCGACTGCGATCGCGACGGTGGTTTTGCCGACACCGCCGGCGCCAACGATGGTGACGAACCGCGAAGCATTCAGCTGCGCCGACAGCTTGAGAACGTCCTGATCCCGCCCGACCATTCTGCTCAAGCGGTTTGGAAGATTCGCATGCGGAAACCCGGCGGCGACGAACGGGGCTTCATCGTGTGGGCTGCTTAATCGCGAGACCGGTGCAACGAAGCAATAGCCGCGCCCCGGAAGCGTCGCGATGTAACGCGCGCCATCCTTTCCATCGCCCAGCGCCTTGCGCAGTCCGGTCATGTGGAACCGCAGGCTGCCTTCCTCGACAACCACATCGGGCCAAACGCGCGCCATCAGATCCTTCTTGCTGACGACTTCATTCGGCGCGGAAGTCAGCACGATGAGAATTTCAAGAGCGCGCGAGCCCAACTCTACGGGAGCGCCTTCTCTTGTCAGGAGCCTTTCACCCGCAGCCAAATAGAAAGGGCCAAACGACAATCTGTCTTTGGCCTGACTTGGCGTTATCGTCATGGCGTCTCTTCTTTTGGGAGCCGCCTGCACCCGGCACCTTACTCTAGGTCAAGGAGCGCTCCCGCACCATAGGGAGTCTCCACTGTCTGGCGCCTCCTATCTGCTCAAAAAAGCGGCAGGCGGGCAGCGACTAACAAGAGCTCACGACGCATAACGGGCTAATCCCATCTCCTGGGGGTACGTCAAGCAGCGCAAATCGCATCCATCAACCCCAGGAGAGTCACATGGACACGACCAGAACCTCCGAAACAATCGACCAGGATCGCCGGCGACTTTTGGGCACTGCCGCGGTCGGCATCGCCGCCGCAGGCGCCGCGAGCCTGCTCCCGTCACAAAAGGCCGCCGCATCAACAAGCGATGGCATCCGCCCCTTCACCGTTAGTTTCCCGCAGGAAGACCTCACCGAGCTTCGCCGGCGCATCGTCGCTACGCGCTGGCCCGAGCGCGAGCTCGTATCCGACGAAGCCTCCCGGCGGATCTGGTCGACCCCGGCGACGGTAGGGCCAACGCAGGGCGTGCAACTCGCCACAATGCAGAAGCTCATGAAGTACTGGGGAACGGAATATGATTGGAGTAAATGCGAGGCGCGGTTGAAGGCGCTGCCGAATTTCGTCACCGAGATCGACGGCCTCGACATCCACTTCATCCACGTGAAATCCAAGCATCAGGGCGCCCTGCCTGTCATCATCACGCATGGCTGGCCCGGTTCGGTCATCGAACTCCTGAAGATCATCGATCCGTTCACCAATCCCACCGCGCACGGCGGTGCCGAGGCCGACGCGTTCGACGTGGTGATCCCGTCGATGCCGGGCTACGGTTTTTCCGGCAAGCCCACCGAAACCGGTTGGGATCCAGCGCGCATTGCGCGGGCGTGGATCGTGCTGATGAAGCGCCTCGGCTACGACCGGTATGTCGCGCAGGGTGGCGATTGGGGAGCACTTATCACCGAACAGATGGCTCTGATCGCACCTCCCGAACTGGCCGCCATCCACACGAACATGCCGGGGACCATTCCGCCCGAGATCGTGAAGGCGCTTGCCTCTGGCGGCCCGCCCCCTGTCGATCTCGGCCCCGACGAGAAGCGCGCTTACGAGCAGGTCGCGTTTTTCTACAAGAACGGCCTGGGCTACGCCAACGAAATGGCGCTTCGTCCGCAAACGCTCTACGGGATCGTCGATTCACCGGCCGGCCTGGCGGCGTGGATCCTCGATCACGATGCGGACAGCTGTGCGCTGATCGCCCGCTCCTTCGACGGAGAGCCGGAGGGCCTTACCCGCGACGACATCCTCGACAACATCACGTTCTACTGGCTGACCAACACGGCGATCTCGTCGGCACGTCTCTATTGGGAACACTCGCAAACGGCGAAGGCCGGCTTCTTCGACGCCAAGGGCATCACAATTCCTGTCGGCGCCACTGCGAACCCCAGCGAGATCTACACAGCGCCGAAGAGCTGGACTGAACGCGCGTTCCCGAAGCTTCTGCATTACGGCCGCACAGACAAGGGCTGCCATTTCGCGGCCTGGGAACAGCCGAAGATCTTCACCGATGAGGTGCGCGCAACATTCAAGACGTTGCAGACCTGACGTGTTGGCGGAGTATGGCGCACCGGACGTGTGTCATCTTCCGCCCTGCGGTAGCTGCGTAGCGAACTTCCGAAGGGAGCGACTGCAATGAACCCCCTCATCAAGACGCTTGCCGCCGCTGTGGCTTGCACCGTGCTCGCTATCGCTGCGCAGGCGTTCGGGCTTTGCACCCTCTCCGCGCCTGCCTTCGCAAACCCGGCCGAGGATCGCTCGATCCGGCCCTTCAAAGTCCAGGTGCCGCAAGCGGCGCTCGACGATCTTCGCAGGCGTATTGCAGAAACACGGTGGCCCGACCGGGAGACCGTAGATGACCAGTCGCAGGGCATTCAGATCGCGAAGATCAGGCCGCTCGTCGAGTATTGGGGCACGGCCTACGACTGGCGGACAGCGGAAGCGAAGCTGAATTCCCTGCCTCAGTTCATGACCACGATCGACGGCGTGGACATTTACTTTATCCACGTTCGCTCGAAACATCCCCATGCCCTGCCGCTGATCATGACGCATGGCTGGCCTGGCTCGGTCCTGGAACTGCTCAAAACGGTCGGCCCGCTCACCGATCCCACCGCGCATGGCGGCAGTCCTGAGGACGCGTTCGACCTTGTACTGCCGTCGTTGCCAGGTTTCGGCTTCTCCGGCAAGCCAACCGAGACCGGCTGGGGTACAGACCGCATTGCGCGAGCCTGGGCAGAGCTGATGAAGCGCCTAGGCTATACGGAATACGTCGCCCAAGGCGGCGACTGGGGCTCCCCCGTTTCGAATGCAATGGGCCGCCTGGCCCCTGCAGGACTTCTTGGCATCCATGTCAACCTGCCGGCTGTCGTACCACCTGAGATAGCTGCTGTGCTCGCCAGCGGCGGACCAGTGCCGGCAGACCTGACGGGTAAGGAGCGCACGGCATTCGACGCGCTCAGCATGGCCGCCAAGATGGGGAATAGATCCTACGCCACGATGATGGGCACCCGACCGCAGACGATCGGCTACGCCATCAATAACTCCCCTGCGGGGCTCGCAGCGTGGATGCTCGGGCATCCGGGCTTTTCAGGCTGGACCTACGACGACAGCGACCCTGAAAAGTCGCCGGACGAGGTGCTGGACGACATAACTCTGTACTGGTTGACGAACACCGCCACCTCGTCCGGGCGAATTTACTGGGAGTACGGCGGCGGCCGCAGTCCCGTTTTTGCCGACCCTGAAAAGACCAACGAAGTCTCGCTGCCGGTCGCCATCACGGTCTTTCCGGGAGAAGGCTATCAGGCCCCCGAGACGTGGGCCCGGCGCGCCTACCCCAACCTGATCTACTTCCATGAGGTCGACAAGGGCGGCCACTTCGCCGCGTGGGAGCAGCCGGAGCTCTTCTCCGCCGAGTTGCGCGCTGCCTTCAGGTCGCTGCGGCAACGAAACTGAACTGACCGGAGGCACAAAGAAGCATTCCCATCAAACTCAACTGAGGAGGCAGACATGACGATTGCCACTACCCGCAGCAACACCGCAGTCGATATCAAGCTCGAGGTCGTAGTCATTCCAGTTTCCGATGTCGACCGCGCCAAGCTGTTCTATGCAGGCTTGGGTTGGCGGCTGGACGCCGACCTCATCGGCGACGAATTTCATATCATCCAGTTTACGCCTCCTGGCTCCCAGTGTTCGGTTGTCTTCGGCTCAGGCGTTGCACCAGGCCCTTATGCTCGTATCGAGCTCGACATCCTCGAAACCGCTGGTGAACTCGTCGTGTCGGACATCGAGGCAGCACGCGCCGAACTCGCCGATCGCGGGGTCGACGTAAGCGAAGTGTATCACTATGCCGGTGAACAAGGGCGCGTCAGCGGGCCCGATCCGGAAAGACGCAGCTACGCGTCGTGGGCCTCCTTCAGCGACCCGGCCGGAAACAACTGGCTCTTGCAGGAGGTCACTGCGCGAGCACCAGGCCGCGTCGACGCTGGAGGCGCCACATTTGTCTCGTCGGCCGAACTCGCAGCCGCGCTTCGGCGTGCATCTGTGGCTCATGGCGAGCACGAGCAGCGGACAGGCGGCCAGCGTGATGAGAACTGGCCGGACTGGTACGCCGAGTACTTGGTGGCGGAGCACGCCGGCCAACCGCTTCCACCATGAGCACTTCGATTGAACGGACGGCGTCGCCGGCGCCTACCTGGCTAGAACTCGCGGCATTCGGGTTCTGTCCCGAGCCGCACGCGAGACGAGCTTCTCACGCAACTTAACGCAGGAGGTAGATATGGACATCACTAGCACTGTCAGCAGTATCGCAGTTGAGACACAACGGCCGCGCTCCCTCGACATGAAGCTCGAAGTTGTTGTCATTCCCGTCTCGAATGTAGAGCGCGCCAAGCAATTCTACGAAGGGCTGGGCTGGAGACTCGACGCTGACTTTGTCGTTGGAGACACGTTCCGCGGGATACAGTTCACACCTCCCGGCTCGCCGGCCTCGATACACTTCGGCACTGGGATCACGACGGTCGCGCCCGGCTCTGCAAGCGGACTTTATCTTATCGTTTCGGATATTGAATCGGCTCGCGCCGAGCTTATCGGCCGCGGCGTCGAGGTCAGCGAGGCGTTTCATCGCGAAGGCCCCGGCAAGCCAACGGTGAAAGGCCGCGATCCCCAGCGACGCAGCTACTCCTCGTTCGCTACTTTCAAAGATCCGGACGGCAACGAATGGTTGCTTCAGGAGATCACCACGCGGTTTCCCGGTCGCATCGACTCCAGCACCACGACCTACGCTTCCGAGGCGGATCTTGCTTCCGCGCTGCGACGCGCGTCGGAGGCCCACGGCGAGCACGAGAAGCGCAACGGCGGTCGGCGCGATGAGAACTGGCCGGACTGGTACGCGAAATACATGGTGGCTGAGCAGGCTGGCAACACGCTTCCGCTGTGAAGGGTTGGGCGCGCGGTGCGCATTCGAACCGTTCGCGCGACGACATCGATATCGAACCAAAAGGCGTCGTTGATGAAAGCAACCAAGCTGCTGCTCGCCGCGGCGCTCGCAACGGCAATCGGGGCTCCGATTGCCGGTTTTCTAGGAGGCACGAACTTGGCGCAGTCCATAATCTCCACACCAATGCGGGTTCCGTTTCTTCACGAACTCTCTACTTACCGGCTTGAGGAAAAATCGGAGCTTGCTTCGCTTGAAGCGGCGCACGAGTGGATAAATTCACCGCCGCTGACGGCGTCGGCCTGGCATGGCAAGGTCGTCCTCATCGATTTCTGGACCTACACCTGCATCAACTGGCTGCGCACGCTTCCCTACGTGCAGGCCTGGGACGAGAAATACCGGAAGCATGGTTTGGTGGTGATCGGAATCCACGCGCCGGAGTTCGCATTCGAAAAAGACCTGAACAACGTGCACCGGGCGGCGAAAGACCTGCGGATCGATTATCCGATCGCCGTCGACAACGAGCATCTCATATGGCGGGCCTTCAGCAACCAGTATTGGCCGGCACTCTATTTCATCGATTCGCAGGGACGTGTCCGGTATCGTCATTTTGGCGAGGGGTCATACCAACAATCGGAAATGGTCATCCAGGAATTGCTGGCCGAGGCTGGCGCTGGCGGATTCGATAGTAAGCCTGTGTCGGTGGATGGCCGCGGCATCGAAGCGGCGGCCGATTGGGATAGCCTCAAGTCTCCGGAGAACTATTCCGGATATGAACGCACCCAGAATTTTGCATCCAGCGGCGAGCTGGTCTTGGACGAGCCGCATGCCTACGAATTGCCGGCGCGGTTACGCCTGAATGAGTGGGGGCTGTCTGGCGATTGGACGGTCAGGAAAGAAAACGCCGTACTGAACAAGCCCGACGGCCGCATCGTCTACCGTTTCCACGCACGCGACCTTCATCTGGTCATGGGTCCGGCATCGCCGGGAACGTCCGTGAGATTTCGCGTGCTGATCGACGGACAGCCACCAGGCACGGCTTACGGCGTCGACGTCAATGAAAAGGGCGAAGGTGCAGTGACAGAGCAGCGCCTGTACCAGCTGATTCGGCAATCGAAACCCATCGTCGATCGCCAGTTCGAGATCGAGTTTCTCGACTCGGGCGTGGAGGTCTTTGCCTTCACGTTTGGCTGATCGTCCGGACAACAACAGAGGTTTACAAATGCATTCGTTCAATATCCCGGATGAGATCGACCAAGAACGCCGACGGTTCTTTGGCGCCACCGCGATGGTTCTCGCCGCCACTCAGTTCGGCCTGATGGGCCCGGCACAAGCGCAAGAGGCAACGGGAGAGCCGGTGGCGGCGTCTTTCGGGCCCTTGAAGCAGATCGATGCCGGCATGTTGAGCGTCGGCTATGCCGAGCTCGGACCCGCCGACGGCCCACCCGTCATCCTGCTGCATGGCTGGCCGTATGACATCCACACCTATGCCAATGTCGCGCCTCGGCTGGCGGCGAAAGGCCACCGCGTGATCGTGCCGTACCTGCGCGGATACGGGCCGACCCGTTTCCTGTCGCACGATACGATTCGCAACGGCCAGCAGTCGGCGATCGCCGCCGACATTGTCGCCCTGATGGACGCACTGGGCATCGAAAGGGCGACGATCGGCGGCTGCGACTGGGGCGCCCGCACCGCGAACATCATTGCCGCGCTATGGCCTCAACGCTGCAAGGCTTTGGTCTCCGTGAGCGGCTACCTCATCGGCAACCAGCAAGCCGGCAAGCTGCCGCTGCCACCCAAGGTCGAGTTGCAATGGTGGTATCAATATTATCTCGCCACCGATCGCGGCCGCGCTGGCTACGAGAAATACACACGAGATTTCGCCAAGCTGATCTGGCAACTCGCGTCCCCACAGTGGAACTTCGACGATGCCACATTCGAGCGCAGCGCCGCGGCCTTGGACAACCCCGATCACGTGGCCATTGTGGTCCACAACTATCGCTGGCGGCTCGGACTGGCCGCCGGCGAGCAGCAATATGACGCGTTTGAGGAGCGACTCGCGCAGGCACCGGTGATCGGCGTGCCGACGGTCACGCTCGAGGGCGACGCCAATGGGGCGCCGCATCCGGACGCCAGCGCGTACGCCAAGATGTTCTCAGGGAGATACGCGCATCGGGTTGTCACCGGAGGCATCGGCCACAACCTGCCCCAGGAAGCGCCGCAGGCCTTCGCTGATGCCGTTGTCGAGGTCGACGCCTGATCGAGTTCGCGGTACCCGCCCCCGGCGGTTACCGCTGCCAGCAAAAAGAATGCCCATGAGCCGCATCGCAAGGGTTGTCTACACGGCCAGGACCGCAACTAAGGGCGGCCGCGAAAATGGCGCGTCGCGCAGCTCCGACGGCCTTCTGGACATCTGGCTTTCGGCGCCCGGATCGGCGCGCATAGGCACCAATCCGGAGCAGTTGCTCGCTGCCGGCTGGTCGGCCAGCTTCGCAAGCGCAGTCGCATCTGCGGCCCACGAACGAAAAATCGCGCTGCCTGCAGGGGTGAGCATCAAGGCCGAAGTGAATCTGAACTGCGGAGAAAACGGCCACTTTCTCAGCGTCCAACTGGATATTGCCGTGCCGGATCTGGAGCGTGATGTCGTACAAATTCTGGTGGATGAAGCGCACGAGATCTGTCCTTACTCCAAAGCGACACGGGGCAACATCGATGTCATAACGAGGATCGTCTGATCTGACCTAAATCGCCCGTCGACGTTGAAGGGACCTCGCTCCCGGCCTGTTCTGGGTCAGATCATGATCATGCCCACGTCGACGCGAATGTCCGCTTCGATATCCGCGGACTCGAAGCGGCCGGTCCGTTGTCGGCCCAACTGCGGTCATTCGGGAACCGTGGATGACCGCTTCTGGCGCATAGCTGCCGCTCCTTACCGCCCTCGCGACAAACTTCCCAATATGCCGCGCACGATCGCGCGGCCGACCGACGAACCCACCGAACGCACCACCGACTTGATCGCGGCTTCCGCCACCGTCTGGCGATTGGACGGGCGCGGCGCCGGTGCGCGCCTGCCACCCGATTGCGGTGCCGGGTCGTCATTGCCGAAGCCGGGGATGGTCCAGCGCGAGCCGCCGCTTCCAGCCTGCTGCGCCTGCTCTTCGGCGTCCTGCGCCTCCCTGGCTTTTTTCTGCAGCATCTCGAAAGCCGATTCGCGATCGATGACCTGATCGTACTGGCCGGCAACTGGGCTTTCCTGGATCAGCTTTTGCCTCTCGGCGGGCGTGATCGGGCCGAGGCGCGACGCCGGCGGGCGGATCAGCGTTCGCTGCACCATGGACGGAACACCCTTGGTTTCGAGCGTCGAGACCAGCGCCTCGCCGGTGCCGAGCTGGGTGATCGCGGTGGCGCAATCGAAGTCGGGATTCGGCCTGAAGGTCTCGGCTGCGGTCTTCACCGCCTTCTGCTCGCGCGGCGTATAGGCGCGCAGCGCGTGCTGCACCCGGTTGCCAAGCTGGGCGAGAACGGTTTCTGGAACATCGAGCGGGTTTTGCGTGACGAAATAGACGCCAACGCCCTTCGAGCGGATCAGGCGAACCACCTGCTCGACGCGGTCGATCAGCACTTTCGGCGCGTCCTCGAAAAGCAGATGCGCTTCGTCGAAGAAGAAGACCAGCTTCGGCCTGTCGGGATCGCCGACTTCGGGCAGCACCTCGAACAGCTCCGACATCAGCCACAACAGGAAGGTCGCATAGAGCCGCGGATTCATCATCAGCTTGTCGGCGGCAAGCACGCTGATGGCGCCGCGCCCGTCACGGGTGGTGCGCATGATGTCGGCGATGCGCAAAGCCGGCTCGCCGAAGAAATGCGCCGCACCTTGCTGCTCCAGAACCAGCAGCGTGCGCTGAATGGCTCCCACGGAAGGCTTGGTCACATTGCCGTAACGCGAGCCCAGCTCGTCGGCGCGCTCGGCGATGTTGGCCAGCAGCGCCTGCAGGTCCTTCATGTCGAGCAGCAGCAGGCCTTCCTCGTCCGCCAGGCGGAAGGCGATGTTCATGATGCCTTCCTGTGCCTCGGTCAGGTTCATCAGGCGCGACAGAAGCAACGGCCCCATTTCGGAAACGGTGGCGCGGATCGGATGGCCCTGCTCGCCGAACAGATCCCAGAAAATGACCGGAAACTCCTGGAAGTCATAGGGGTCTAGCTTGATCTGCTCGGCCCGCTTGACCAGAAAATCCTGTGCCGTGCCCATCATGGCGATGCCGGACAGGTCGCCCTTGATGTCGGCGCAGAACACCGGCACGCCGGCGTTGGAAAAGCCTTCGGCCAGGATCTGCAAGCTGACGGTCTTGCCCGTGCCGGTTGCGCCGGTCACCAGGCCGTGACGATTTCCATATTGCAGCAGCAGGTGCTCGGCACGCTGATAGCTGTCGTCCGGCTTGCGGCTGGCGCCGATGAAAATGCTGGTGTCGTCAGCCATATGTCCGGTCTCCGCAAACTGATGTGTTTAAAGCCAGTGGCCTTGCCGCAGGTATAGTCAGGCCCTTGCACAGCGACAATGCCAATCGTTCAAGTGGGGCCAATCGTCCAAATCCGGCCCAATCGTCCAAATCGGTTTTTTGGAACTTGCGGATTTTGCCGGTGTTTGGCAATCGTTCATGGTTCGTCCATGCAGGCTACCTATATCTGGTGGATTGAATTCCGACCCTGAAAGCGCATTGCATTGCGATATCGGACCGTGGACCTTAGACTGAACTGCTCCAGGCTGGTGCGGCCGCATGAAAACGAGGAAGACGGATGGGCGCCGGAGCCTTGATCCAGGACGTTGAACCAGAGAATGCCGAGCGCCAGCGATGGCTGGCCCTGGCGGAAAAGGCGTTGGCCGGTGCATCCTTCGAGGAAAAGC
>NZ_JBFUDZ010000078.1:0-21054 GCF_056404455.1 Mesorhizobium sp. P2_D1 | reverse complement strand
CTCAGAGACTGTTTCGAAATTCGCGCCGGCGAGTGACAGAGTCCAAACGGTCTCTCAGGAATTGGGCGTGGTATGCGTGACCGTCCCCGCGGTCAGGATGCGCAGCACCCTGATCGCTTCCTCGCCGCTGGTGCGCGGCTCGGCCCGTGTTTCGATGCACTGGATGAAATGCTCCAGCTCACGCGTCAGCGGCATGCCCTGGGCAACCGCGACATAGGACGGCTCATTGGTGGTGAAGGCCCATTGGCCGCTGTCCTGCCACACAGCGTGGCGGTAGACGGCAAGCTTGCGTTCCCACGGTTCGACGTCGTCGAACACCGCCATCGCCTTGGTGCCGACCACGGTCAGCCGCCGCTCGCGGTAGGGATTGAGCCGCGAGGTGAAGAGATGGCTGCGCAGGCCGTTGGGAAAGCGCATGTGCAGATGCGCGAAGTCGCTGAGATTGTCGAGCAGTGCGGCGCCCTCGCCGCGCACCTCGATCGGCTCGGTGCCGGTGATCGCCAGGATCATCGACAAATCGTGCGGCGCCAAGTCCCACAGCGCGTCGTTCTCGGTGTGGAACTTGCCGAGGCCGAGCCGATGCGAATGGATGTAGCGGACTTCGCCGAGTTCGCCCTTGTCGATCAGCCCCTTCAGCGTCTCGAAGGCGGGATGAAAACGCAAGACATGGCCGACCATGAAGACGCGGCCATTGTCCTTGGCCGCCTGCACCGCGCGCTCGGCGTCCGGCACCGTCAGCGCGATCGGCTTCTCCACCAGCACGTCCTTGCCGCTCTCGGACGCGCGCACCGCGAGGTCGGCATGGAATTGCGGCGGCAACGCCATGACGATGGCGTCGATATCGTCACGGACGAACAGTTGGTCGGGCTCGATCGCCAGGCAGTCCTGCTCGCTGGCGAAGCCTTCGGCGCGAGCCCGGTTGGCGTCGGAGACCGCGTGCAGCGCGCCGAGCGCCTTGAGGGTGCGGATGTGGTTGCTGCCCCAGTATCCGCAACCGAGGACTGCAATGCGCGGTTTCATCTGTTTCAACTCTTAAAACTCGTGGCCGAGACATAGCGACGTGCCCCTACGAACTCAACCCCGGTGGCGGCAACCAAATGTCTGCGCGGCAAAGCTTTTCGACAATGACAATAAGCCGGCGCGCCGGTTGCTTCGAAGCTTGACAGGCTCGCCCTCCCAACCTTATATCCGCGCGACCTTGGCGAACGCCCCCGACATGCCTTTCGATTTAAGGCGGATTTCGGGCCTTTCGCCGCCCTGGCGGGGTAGCTCAGTTGGTTAGAGCACGGGAATCATAATCCTGGGGTCGGGGGTTCAAGTCCCTCTCCCGCTACCAATCCCATCCTAAGGGATTGATCTGATTATAAGCAGTTGATTTCAAAAAGATTCCATTCTCGCGCCCGGTACCTTTTGCCGGTACACTACGCGGATGGAAGACATGGCGAAACCCCTATACCTCGTCGGCACTGGCTCCGATCAGAAGCTCAAACGCAACGTCCCGAAGCACCTTGTCGGCCTTGCGGGGAAGACGGCTTGGATTGAGCGCATATCTCACTCTGACGCAAAAACGGCTAAAGAGCGTGCTGGCCTCTTCGCGGTTATGACCAATACCGAATTGCGGAAGTTGGAAGACCTTTACGCGCACCGCGACAGCAGCGCTGTCAATGAACCATCAGCCCTCAATCTCGACACGACGAGGGCACGGCAAATTGGCCTTTGGTATTTCAACAAGCGCGATCAAGAGAACCAGCAAACAGGCGCCTATTTGCTCGACCCCGAAGACCCCGACTACAACGAATTATTGGACGCAGCGGCAGAAGATTGCCAGCAGGCAATGAGAGAAGCGTCCGGGACAATGCGCACGACGGACCCCCGCGCACTTGAATTGCTGGTTGAACACGGCGTGCTATCGCGGTCGAAGGCAGACCAACGTAAGAAGCATCTTTCGAAGGAAGCCACGTACCAGACGTTTTCAATCGTCGAACTCAATCGACTTTTTGCGCTACCGCTATTCAACGGTTGCGTTGACGACAAACATGGTTGCCACAAGCCAGGACCAAATATCTTCAAGCGTCATCGATATTGGGCACCAATTATCTCGCTCTGGACTGGAATGCGCATGAACGAAATCTTGCAGCTTGAGAAAGCGGATTTCGGCATAACAGAAACCGGCGTGAGATATGTGCATGTCACCGACCAGGAGCACGGCGACTACTCGGAAGGCGTCGGAAAGCGCGTCAAAAGCAAAAGCGCTATCCAGGTTTCGTCGTTCCCGAAGCTCCGCGATGACACTGGCTATGCCCTCGGTGCGAAGGCGGATGGAGATGCCGCCTACATTGACGTCGATGCGCTCGACCAGCAACTGGATGATGCGTGCCTGCTCGGCGGGAAAGAGTTCCTCCCAAAGAGCATCGAACTGAATCAGAGCGTCGCGCACCTCGGTCTCGCTGATCTCGTCGCCGTGCTCGCGCGCGGTCGCCCAGGTCTTCACAATCATCTCTGGCGAGCGCAGCAGGATGCGTACCTGATCGATGACTGCGGCCTCGATTTCGCCGGCAGGCAGGCGCCGTATCGAGCAGGTTTCCGGCCCGAGTTTCTGTACGCTGGTGGTGACGTAGTACCTGTACAGCCGCCCCTTCTTCCTGGTGTGGGCAGGCGTCATTGCGTAGCCGTTCGGCGCGAAAATCAGTCCTCGGAGCAATGCCGGCGTCTGCCGACGGCAGTGCCCTGCCCGCTTGCGCGGATCCTCGGCAATGATCAAGCGGACATTTTCCCAGAGATCCTGCGAGATGAGCGGCTGGTGCTCGCCGGGATAGCTCGTGCCGTGCACGGCGTCGCCGATATACACCCGGTTGCTGAGCAGCTTATAGAGAAGGCCTTTGTCGAACGACTTCCCATTCTTGCGTCTGAGGCCCTCCGCATTCAGGGTTCGTGCCAAAATGGTCGCGGAACCTACTTGTAGGAATCTGCTGCGCCGCCAGAGCGGCGCCGATTGAGGGGTTTTGATAGGCGGGAAAATGACTGCCCTGAGCACCTGGTTGTGGTTGCAAGGCGCATGGTGGCGCACGGTTTGATCTGGCGCAAGGACGGTGGGCGATGTTCATGAACGGGATGGTGGCTTGGATATGGAGCGCTCTGCTGCCATCCTGAAAGGAGATCGCCATGAAAAGCATATCGAGAAGGGCAGCGCTCGGGCTCGCCGCTGCCGCAATACTGATGGCCGGCAGTGCCGGCGTCGTCCAGGCTGCTTCGCTTGTCCAGATATCGCTGTGGGACAAGGGCGCGAGCACTGAGATGCCAGTGGGGCTCGCCTATGCAACACAAGGACTCGATATCGCCAAGGCGACCATGGGCATCAAGACTTCGCCGGGTGCGGTGAAGGCCGGAGAGGTCACATTCAAGGTGACCAACGACTCCAAGGACACGGTTCACGAAATGATCGTGATGTACCTTGCCGATCCCCGCAAGCCGCTTCCTTACCTCGATGCCGAGAACCGGGTCGACGAAGACAGGGCCGGCGACAAGGGCGAAGTTTCGGAGCTCGATCCGGGTAAATCGTAACCGCTGTTCTCAGGCCACGGCCTTGAGTGGTGCGGGGGCGTAGGCCCAGGGCAGCAGGTCGTCGAGTTGGCTTTGCGGATGGCCGGCGACGATGCGGGTGATGACGTCGGTGAGGTAGGCGTACGGGTCGACGCCGTTGAGTTTTGCGGTTTCTACGAGCGAGGCGATGGTCGCCCAGTGCTCGCCACCGCCGTCGGAACCGGCGAAGAGCGCATTCTTCCGATTGAGGGCGATTGGCCTGATCGAGCGTTCGACCACGTTGGAGTCGATCTCGACGCGGCCGTCGTCGAGGAAGCGACCAAGTCCGGCCCAGCGCGAGAGCGGGTAGCGGATTGCTTCGGCGAGCTTGCTCTTCTGGCTGACCAGGGCGAGCTTCTCGCGCAGCCATGGCTGGAGGGTATCGATGACGGGGCGGCTTCTCTCCTGGCGGGCGGTGCGCCGCTCTTCGGGCGAGCGTCCCCGTATCTCGCTCTCGATCCTGTAGAGCTCGGCGATGCGCTGGAGCGCCTCCGTGGCAATCGGCGCGGGTCCGGACTGGGCCAGTTCGTAGAAGCGTCGACGGACATGCGCCCAGCAGAACGCCAGGCTCACGGCATTGCGCTCGGCCAGCGCCCGGTATCCGGCGTAGCCGTCGACTTGCAGGATTCCCACGAAGCCCTGAAGGTGGCGCAACGGCTGTTCAGCCTTGCGGTCGGGCGCATAGAGATAGGCGACGCCGGGTGGAGCGATCCCGCCCCAGGGGCGATCGTCGCGGGCGTAAGCGAACAGCTGGCCCGTCTTGGTGCGGCCGCGCCCGGGATCGAGCACCGGCGCCGTGGTCTCGTCGGCGAAGAGCTTGCCGGACGCCTTCAGCCGCTCGAACAGCCGCTCGTGGATCGGCCGGAGCAGGAAGGCTGCCTTGCCGACCCAGTCGGCGAGCGTCGATCGATCCAGGTTCACGCCTTGGCGGGCATAGATCTGCGCCTGGCGATACAACGGAAGGTGGTCAGCGTACTTGCCGACCAGAACATGGGCGACGGTCGCCTCGGTCGGGATGCCCCCCTCGACAAGCCGTGGCGGAGCCGCCGCTTGCACAACGACCTCCTCGCAGCTCCGGCAGGCATACTTCGGCCGGCGCGTGACGATCACGCGGAACTGGGCCGGCACGATGTCGAGGCGCTCGGAGCGATCCTCGCCCATGACGTGCAGCATTCCCTTGCAGCACGGGCAGACCTTGTCGGGGATGTCGATGACCTGCTCGATACGCGCCAGGTGCGCGGGCAGTGCACCGCGGTTGGCGCGGCGCTTGCTGGCGCGAGCCTCGCGCTTGGCGGGATCGGCGGTGTCCTCCGCGGCGAAGCCCTCCGCCTCGATCTGCTCGGCCTCTTCCAGGCCCAGCAGCAGCTGGTCGACCGGCAGGCTCTCTGCCCTGCGGCCGAAGCGGTGGCGCTGCAGTTCCTTGATGATCTGGCGCAACCGCTCGTTCTCGGCGCGCTCCGCCGCGAGCATCGCTTGAAGCGCGATCGGATCGTTGGTCTGAGGCTCGGCCGGGTTGCTCACAGGCCGATTCAATCATGCATTCCAATGCTTTGCCAGCGCCCCTAGCCTCCCATGGAATCAACTTGCCGCGACCGGCGCGCGCGTCTCGCGGGCGTCATGCACGCGCCGCCAATCCAACCCTTCCAGGAGCGCCTGCAATTGCGCCGCCGACAACCTCACCACGCCATCGGTGATGGCAGGCCAGCAGAACTTCCCGTCCTCCAGACGCTTGGCCAGCAGGCACACGCCGGTGCCGTCGAAGTACACCAGCTTGACCCGGTCGGCGCGCTTGGCCCTGAAGACGTAGACCGCGCCAGAGAACGGATCGGCGCCCATCGTCTCGCGCACCAGCGCCGCCAGGCCTTCGGCCCCCTTGCGGAAGTCCACCGGCTTCGTCGCGACCATCACCTTGACCACACCCGTCGGCCCGATCACGACGGCGCCTTCAGCGCACGGATCACCGCCGCCACCGTCCTGGCGTCGGCGCCACGACCGACCCGCATGGCGACGCCGTCAATCTCCAGCTCTATCACGCCGGTTTCTCGCGCGGCCTTCCGCTGCCGTGTCGATCTCGTGCGCTTCCCCGCCGGTTCGGGCTCCTGTGCCGCAACCACCGCTGGAACAAACAACGGCTCCGGTGCCGGCGCATTCGCCAACGGCACCCGCGCGGACCGGCGCCAGGCGAACAGCTGCTGCGGGGACAATGCATGTCGCCGAGCCACCGCGCTCACCGTCTCGCCAGCATCGTAGCTTTCCGCCACGATCCGCGCTTTCTCCTCCGGCAACCATTCGCGCCGCCGTCCAGAACCCGTGAATATCTCAAGCCGTCGAACCGGCTCCTCGTCCCTGGACTTAAGCGTAAGCTCTGAAATCGTCATGTGTCGAAGCCCTCAAAGGCTCCGAGCATCGTCGCTCACGACAACGCGCGAAAGGTGCCAACGGGACAGCGCTTACGGATGGAGTGACGAAGCGCTTGCTGAGATAAGGCGCCATCTCAAATAAATCAGTCTAGCAGACACAACAAAGTCTTTGTCACCGGCTCGCCGGTTATTCACCTTGTTCCAAGTTACGCTTTATCCGCCGGCAAATTTTGCTGCAATCGCCAGCGTTGCATGTCAAGATGGGCTGGGCAAAGGGTGGGGATTGTACATGCACACGGCAATGAGCCAGAAACTGGCGAGCTATGGCCAGTGGACGTATCGCGGTGCGTGGGCACTTGAAATCGTTGCGGCGATCATCGGTCTAACAACCGGCGTCGCTCTGAGTTACCGCGGCTTTGTTGCCAATCAGGCGGCGGACTCAATGGACCTTGTCCTTGCAAGTGCCCCGTTCTTTATGATCGCGATTGCTGAGCTGACGAAAATCCCAATCGCCACGCTTCTGTTCGGCGCCTCGTGGATTTGGAAACCTGTTATCCTGGCGTTTCTGCTCGTATTGGCCGGCATCACTTTTGAGACAGTCCTACTCGGATTGGAGCGTGCCAGCACAATGCGCGAAGTGCAGTATGCCAACTTCGCTAACCAAACTAAAGGACTTCAGCAAGAGCTCGAGAATCTCAAGGCTGCAGCCGAAAGCTTGCGAAACACTGACGACGAGGCAAAAGCCCGAAGCGATCTGGAGCAGCTCGGTGGATTGGCTGACACCGAGCGCGACAAATTGCGTGCACGGATAACAGAGGTTGACGAAGAGCTGCAGGCCGCAACCACCCTTTCACCAGCGGCAGCGCGAGCCAAAGAATATCTCGAAGAGAAACTAGCAGCACTAAGCGCACTGGTGGAACGGCGCGATCGAGAGATCAAGGACGCCGTGGAGCAGTTCGAGCGACAGCGGGATAGCTACGTTGAGCGCATAAAGAGCGCACGCGAAACAGGCGACCTTGCATCAGTGCAGCGCAACGAAGAAGGGCTGAACAAGCTGACTAACCCGCGGCCCAAAAAAGAGGCCGAATTCGCGCCGAAACTGGCTGAATTGGAGCCCGCAGCCGCCGCGGCCCGCGCTGAATATGAGAGGCTGCGAAAAGATAGTCCTCCGATGACCCCCGAAGACAAACAGCGCCTTGAGGCTAGGCGCAACGATCTGGAGAAACTCTACGACGGTACCGCTGCCGATTGGGATCGTAAACTTGACGAGGCACGTACTGGGCTAGCGGCCGCTCAAGAAGCCGCTACTCGCAAGTCAGAGACGCTCGCGAAGAACCAGCAGCGGCAAGAGGCCATCGCGACGGAACTGAGCCGCCTGGAAACAGAGCGCCTCCCGGTTGCTCGCAACGATCAGATCCGTAGGCTGGCAGCTCGCTGGTATGGGGTGAAGCCAGAAGACGTTACAGAACCCCAGGCCGGCACGGTTTCGACGATCTGGTTCGCCTCGCTTGCATTCATCGCCGCACTAGCGGGGCCGATCACGGCGATGGTCGCGCTGGCCCTACAACGCATCGGCGCACAGGCCGAGGTTCAGAGTGATAGGAAACTCTCGCGTTTGCTACGCCGAATGCTCCTACGCTGGCGGTGGCGCCG
Source organism: Mesorhizobium sp. P2_D1 (assembly GCF_056404455.1). NCBI lineage: Bacteria > Pseudomonadati > Pseudomonadota > Alphaproteobacteria > Hyphomicrobiales > Phyllobacteriaceae > Mesorhizobium > Mesorhizobium sp. P2_D1. Next base: position 13,462 of record NZ_JBFUDZ010000078.1, on the reverse strand, counting down.
TGTCCGGAAAGTACCCGTGCAGGTGCCGTTCGACAGAGAAGTCGAAAAGCGTATCGAGGTTCCCGTCGAAGTCGAGAAGGTCGTCAAAGAGATCCTCTATGTTCCCATCCTTACTGACGACCCGGAAGCGTTGCGCCGGGCATTGGACCAGGAACTGCCCCCCGAAGTAGTCGATCTGGTGAGGGTTTCTGCAAAAGGGCAACGCGACCGCATAGAGAAAGCCCTGGAAGGTGACTTGCAATTAGATTTTGACGAGCCGGCAACGGGGGCGAAGCGGGGTAGCAGACGTGCTCGTACGACATAACACCAAGCTGCTCGAACAAGCGATCGATCTGCAGATCAAACGGTCGGCCATTCCAACTCTGCAGGCAGAAGCAGCTGCGCACGACAAGATCGCTCGTGCCAATGCGTTTCGGCGGATGGCTACCGGCGCTGCCATCGCCGTGGCCGCAGTTGGGATCGGTCTAGGTGTGTGGCTGGTCTTTGATCGCGACCCAACAATGATCCAACCGGAGCCGCCGGTCGCCCAAAACCAACCGTCAAACCCGAACGAGAACCAGCCAAAAGAGACAAAGAAATCAGAAGACGGAGCTCCGGGTGGCGAGACAGTTGCCGAGGAGGGCAAGACAGACAAGCCGAAGTCGCCGTCAAACGAGCAGCAGATGCCGCCGCCCACCGACCCAACCAATCCAGATACGTTCGATTTCGTAAAGTTCGCCAATCGCCAAGTGACTTACGCTGGCAACACTTGGCAACTCGAGTCCGGTCATCACTTCGACAGTGAGAAAGATCCAACTTGGGACACCGCTTGGTGTTATACGCGGAGGCTGGCGAACACCGGAGTCGAGGTTCAGGTAAGGCTTGTCAACAGAACCTCACCTACATCGAAGCCGCAGGCACCGGTGTCATCGATCGAGACACTCGCGTCGGTGGGCCTTGACGACAATTCGGCGCGAGAACTCGCCAGCCGTTGCCTCTGGCTCGACGAGGCCAGTTTCGCGCCAAGCGATTTCGATATGGACCATGAGCGGAAAGAAGCAGCGACCGCGGCCGAAGAACTCTCCGTGCAGGACGGATGGGACGCGATCGGAAACGATCTGCCGGGTATGCCTGCTTGGAATGTCTCGCTTGAGCAGTGTCAGGCCCAATGCGAAGCAGATCGCCGCTGCTTAGCACTCACCTACGATAAGAAGCACTCCGCCTGTTTCATGAAAAATAACGGGTCTATCCTGGTTAGGAGTCCTGATGCGGTGATGGCGGCGAAGGGAGCCATTAAGGCTAATCTTCAGTACTCCAGCCTTGTTTTCGCCAAGGACACAGTAGTCGTTGGGGGCGCTTACGCGAATGTACGGAGCAACTATGCCGACTGCGTATTGGCCTGCGCAGCTGATCAGAGATGTCTAGGCTTCAATTTTGACGGTCCGAACAAGATGTGCGCCGTGCTCGACACTGTGACATCATCGTCTCCCTTCAAGGGCGTGGTGTCGGGCGTTAAAGCCACCCGCAGTTGAATCGGCATCGGCCCGAAAACTGCGCAGAGAACGAAGCCATGACCGACAGTGACTCGAACATCCGTCACCGAAGAGCTTGAAAGCGCCGCCAATCGCATTGCGGACATGTCGCGGGCGGACCTACAGATTATCCTTCGACACGCAGCATTGATGCTCTTGTCCGCCGCCTTGCTCATTGCCCCTCCCCCGCCGTTGCGGCCCCGCTGGTTGGCGTACCTTATGTCGTCGACGGCGACACGATCGAGATCCAAGGGCAGCGAATCCGCTTCAATGGCATTGATGCGCCCGAGAGCGATCAGCTCTGCCTGGACAGTTCGGGTAAAAAGTATCTCTGCGGCCAGAAGGCATCTCTCGCCCTTGCTGATTTCCTGGCCCAGCATCGTCCAACATCATCATTGAGGTCGGCCACGATGGTCGTCGCCGCATGGTGGCTGTGTGGTAAGCGGTGTTCTCAGGCCACGGCCTTGAGCTCGGGAGCCGGGATGTAAGCCCATGGCTGTGCAGTGCACTGGATGTGTCCCGTTCCGGCTTCCATGCCTGGCTCAACCGAAACCCCAGCGCCCGGTCCCGGTATGACGAGGCTCTTCTTGTCGAGATAGACCGAAGCTTCAAGAGCAGCGACCGCACCTACGGCACACGCCGGGTCTGGCACGATGTCCTGGCGGAGGGGCTCTCTTGCGGCCTGCATCGCATCGAACGACTGATGCGGGAGAACGGCCTGCGAGCCCGGCCACGCCGACGTGGCTTGCCGAAGGATGCTGGGGAGCGGCTGGTCGCGTCAGTATCGCAGAACATCCTCGACCGCGCCTTCGAGGCATCGGCACCGAACCAGAAGTGGGTGGCCGACTTCACCTACATCTGGACCGCGCAAGGCTGGCTCTACGTTGCCGCAGTAGTCGACCTGTTCTCGCGCCGCGTCGTCGGCTGGTCGATGAAGGCCGAGATGACAGCCCAACTCGTCACCGACGCCCTCATCATGGCGATCTGGAGGAGAGGCAAGCCCGACAGTCTGCTGCATCATTCCGATCAGGGCAGCCAATATACGAGCGAGCAGTTCCAGCGGCTGATGGCCGACCATGGCATCACCTGCTCGATGAGCAGGTCCGGCAATGTCTGGGACAATGCGGCGATGGAGAGCTTCTTCTCGTCGCTCAAAACCGAGAGGACGGCCCGTAAGGTCTACAGGACGAGAGATGCCGCCAAGGCGTCGACTACATCGAGCGCTTCTACAATCCCAAGCGGCGCCACTCGACGCTGGGCTATCTCAGCCCAGTTGAGTTCGAGGAAATAGCGATGTTAGCTTAAGTGCCTATCCACTGAACCGGCAGCAGGCCAGATCCACCCGTCTCTCCGGTCCAAGGGCCCGGCGTCTCGGAGTTCCCAAACCCAAGGGTTGTCGGGCCCGCCTTGGTGCAATCAGTCATGGGGAGGCTGCGAATATGCGAACAATCGATCTTTGTGCGGTCGTCGCTCTGTGCATCGTGCCATCCAGCCTACTTGCGGCAGACCAAGTTTCCGTCGAACACGGTTTGTATATTTCGATCATCGGCGGCTGCCATTTCTGCCACACCGAAGGATACCGTGAAGCCGATGGGAAGATTGATCCGGCCAAGGCGCTCAAAGGCTCCTCGATTGGCTGGCAAGGCCCCTGGGGCACGACCTATGCTGCAAATCTCAGGGACTCGGCAATGGGCTTCACTGAGGACAAATGGATCGACCACCTCAAGAACAAGGTCAATTTGCCGCCGATGCCCTGGTACCAAATCCAAGCCATGAGCGAAAGCGACTTGCGTTCGGTGTATCTTTACATCAAATCGCTCGGACCCTCCGGCGATTTGGCACCGTTTTACCGGGAGCCTGGCAAGGAGCCGAGGACACCTTACGTCACACTAGTGCCACCTCAGACGCCGAAGAAGAAGTAACGACCTAGCGTCTCTTGGACTTCGGCGTGATCTCCTCGATCTGCGATTTACGCCGCCCTGAAGCATGGCCTGTTCAAGCGCCTCGGCTTCTCCCTTGACCTTGGTGCTCAGGATTGTGCGCCAGTGCGGCTTCTCGAGACGCTCACGATGTAGGTTGTCACCGACTTTTCAGGCATCGCTCGCCCTCTACGGCCCGATAGCCTTAGTTGCGTGACCACTAATATGCATATAAATTAATCGGCGCGGGAGGAGCCTTTCCCGACGACAATTCAAACGAGACGCGCCATGGACTGTGCGCTAGATATCCGCCCGGCCACCAGATCGGACAAGGATCGGTTTGAAGCTGCCATGACGATGGCGTTCAGCGCCGATCCGGTGGCGCGCTGGGCCTGGCCTGACCCGCTTCAGTACATAAATACATTCATGCCACTGGTGACTCTCTTTGGCGGGAAGTCTTTTGACCACGGCTCGGCCCATGTCATTGGCGATTTTTCCGGCGTGGCACAGTGGTTGCCGCCGGGGGTTCAACCGGACGATGGGCCGATAGGTGAACTCTTTGCGCAAAACATGTCTGAGCCGAAGCTTGGCGAGCTGCTGTTTGTGTTTGAACAGATGGCCGCTTATCATCCCCATGAACACCACTGGTACCTTCCCTTGATTGGGGTTGATCCCGTGTCTCAGGGGCGGGGATACGGAACGGAATTGATGCGGCATGGGCTGGTTGCTTGCGACCGCGATCAACAACCCGCCTATCTTGAAGCAACCAGCCCCGCCAACCGGCAGCTCTATGAGCGCCATGGCTTTCGGGTGTTGGGAGAGATTCGATCAGGAGATTCGCCACCGTTGTTCCCAATGATACGCGAACCCCGCTAACCCGAAACTCGCGCAGTCGGAATCTGCACGCACAAGGAAATGCGTATGCACGACCCAGAGGGTCGAACGAAGCGCAAGTAGTGGTTCCCCTCTACATCGCCGCAATCACCGCCACGATGCTCGTTAGCGCGGTCTGGCGTTACAGGCAGCGCGATAAGCCGCCCATCGTCATAACGGGTGTGGATGGGGGATACGACCTCCTCGGCCTTGCCGGTGCGACCCTTGTCGGACGCGTGTTGGGCATCAGCGATGGCACGCTGATGCTTGCTGGCGACGCCGGCGAGTTGCTGGCCGCAGCCGACAAGAGCCATGCTGGTTTCATCGAGGTGGCGGATGCGCTGGCGACCACAATGAGTTCCGAACTCCATCAAAAGGAGACATCGGCGCCACTGGCGCCTTCCTGTGTCGATGGCATCCGCAGACTGAACCTGCGCCAAGAAAACGTCGGTAGCGTCATTTGGGCAACTGGGTATGCCTATAGCTTCGACTGGTTGAAGCTGCCGGTCACCGATGCCAATGGCGTTCCAATCCAACAGCGCGGCATAACCGCCTGCCCCGAAGTCTATTTCCTCGGACTGCATTGGATGCACACGTGGCGGTCAGCCATTCTTCCCTCGTCGACCAGGATGCGGCCTACACCTTGCCGATCACTTTGACCCCTTGCGTTTGACGTGAATGCCTAACGCGTGCATCTTGCTCGATGGCGTACCAGGAAGGTCGATGTTCGAGATTTCGGATAAGGTGGCGATCATCACCGGATCGACAAGGGGCATCGGCTTGGCGATAGCAGAAGCCTTTGGGCAAGCCGGAGCCAAAATTGTCATCTCAAGCCGCAAGAAGGAGAATTGTGAGGAAGGTCTCAGACATCTCAATATGCAAGGGATCGAAGCGATTTCCCAACCTTGTAACATGAGCAAAAGGGATCAGGTCGAACAACTCGTCAACAGAGCCGTTAGTCAGTACGGCCGTCTGAACATTGTCGTCGGCAGCGCGGCTGCCAACCCCTTCTTCGGATCTCTCACCGATATAGAAGACGCTGCTTTTGAAAAGATCTTTGCCACCAACCTGCGGGGCAATCTCTGGCTGTGCAAGGCGGCGCTTCCCCATATCGCAGACGCTGGAGGCGGATCGGTGATCATGATTTCGAGCATTGCCGCCCTGCGCGGTACTGAGGGCATCGGCGCCTATGGAGTTTCCAAGGCTGCGCTGATCCAACTGACCCGCACCTTGGCGGTTGAGTGGGGTCCGAAAGGTATTCGCGTCAATTCCATAGCGCCAGGACTCGTCAAGACGGAGTTCGCGCGGGAATTGTGGGAAGATCCGGAACGGCTGGAGAAAATCGAAAATCACACGCCACTTCGTCGGATAGGAACGCCAGAAGACATTGCCGGGGTGGCTCTGTTTCTGGCGTCCGATGCCAGCGCCTATGTAACGGGGCAGGTCATCATCGCGGACGGAGGCGAACTGATCTCCTGAATCCGCGCCAACCTGCCACGTGGAACAGAGACAAGCACGGGTCGACCCTCATGAGTTTCGCAGTCCGCCCCCTTGACACCAATCTCAGCGCTTCAGCCGAACGGTATCCGACAAAGCCCGCCGTCTTCATCGAAGATCGTGTCGTTACCTATGAAGAACTCGATCAACTGGCGAATGCGGTGGCTGCGTTCCTGCAATCTAAATTGTCGCTGGCGCGCGGCGAGACAGTGCTGCTTATCCTCGAAAACGATCTGGAATTCATCATTTCCTATTATGCCGTGCTGCGGGCCGGCGGTGTCGTCATTCCCATAAATCCTAGAAAGACGGCGCGCGAAGTGCAGCAGATCCTGGCTGATGCGAGGCCCGGACTCGCGGTTACATACGGCGCTCAGGCGTCACTCTTGCTGGCGGGGCCGATAGAATGCCTGCGCGGCGGATTGATTGTTGGGGCCCCAGAAACCAACCGATTAAATGTCGGCCCCGCTGGACGGCAGTGGGAATCCTTCGAGCAGGCCACAGAATGCGGAGGGATGCCTGCAAAGCGAGGGGTGCAACGCGATGACTTGCGCTGATCGTCTACACCTCGGGCACGACAGGCGATCCGAAAGGTTGCGCACACCTTCACGGCGGGGTCCAGCGCGCTATTGCAAGCACGCGCAAAGCCAGCGCTATCACGTCGGATGATGTCGCTCTGGTAAGCCTTCCGCTTTACCACGTCACCGGCATGCAAAGCTCTATGAACGTGCCGATCGCAGCGGGCGCAGCGCTTGTCCTTGCAGGGCAGTGGAATGCTGAGATCGCCGCAAAGTTGATCGAGCGTCACAAGATCACGTGTTGGCGCAATATCGCGACCATAATGAAAGATTTTGTCGAAGCGACAGGTATCGCAAGGTACGACCTATTGAGTCTGAAGTTCCTGGGTGGCGGTGGCGCTGCCATGCCAGTTTCCCTGCACGAGCGGGTCCATGCTGTCACCGGCCTGCACTATGTCGAGGGGTTCGGCATGACTGAAACCATGGCGGCGACGCATATGAATCCGCGCGCTGCGCCGAAGCCGGGATCGATCGGCCTCCCGCTCGAGGGTGTTGAAGCGAGTATCGTCTCACTTGACACAGGAGAACCTTGCGAGACCGGCGTCGATGGAGAGCTCGTCATCGCCTCGCCGCAACTGTTCAGCGGATATTTCCGCCGGCCAGCGGAAACGGAGGCCACCTATATGCATCGCAATGGGAAGAAGCTCTTCATGACAGGCGACATAGGCCATGTGGATGCCGACGGCTTCTTGTTCATCACCGATCGCCGCAAACGGATGATCAACATATCCGGATTCAAAGTCTGGCCTGCCGAGATTGAGAAGGTGCTGATGTCGCATGCCGATGTCGCCGACGCGGGCGTGACTGGCATCGAGGACGAACGGCGCGGACAGTCGGTCAAGGCTCTCGTCGTGCTGAAGCCGGGTAGACCTGAGGAGGATGCTTCCGCAAAATTGACCTCGTGGTGCGAGGAGAACTTATCGTCGTACAAGATCCCACGAATTTTCGAGTATAGAAAGTCTCTACCCCGTACATCGACAGGAAAGCTCGATTGGAAAGCATTGGGTTAACTGTACCGCTTCGAGTTAACCGGGCGATAGAACACGRTTCTGGATGTCGATCTTGAGGATGCCTTGAACTTGCCGAAGCAACCGCGGAGGTTGAAGGTCCGCTAGTAGTTCCCTCACCACAAGCTGACCTACTGCTTCCGGGCAAAGGCTGCCGGACCGGCGTTGGCACCAGCGAACGCAGGGGATGCGCTAATTGCAGTCCTTCGTCGTATGATTTGATGTATACTCAGCGAACGTTATCATCCGATCTATGGGATTGGCGGTATGATCGAAGGTGGCTGTCTTTGTGGGGCGATTCGATACCGATCAATCAAGGCCCCGACTGCGGGAGCCTTCTGCCACTGTCGGATTTGTCAAAAGGCCTATGGCGTTCCGCATATGGCCGGTCTGCGCTTTGACGACGGCGTAGAATTCACACAAGGGACGCCCACCTATTTTCGATCAAGTGAAGTGGCACAACGGGGATTTTGTACTGGATGCGGTTCCCTCGCTCGTGTTCGTCTACGACAAAGCTCCGGACATGTGGATAATGATTGGCTCGCTCGACCATCCAGAGGATTGGCCGATGACCGCAGAAGCCTTGTGGGACAGGTCGTTCACACTCAGACTAACTACAAAATCGAATGGGAGGTTTTGAATGACGGACTTCCACAGGTAACGAGCCCGTTTCGCGACGCAGCGGAAGCTTTATTGTTTGGTTAGACACAAATGCAGGAATCGCCACTTTGCTCTTTTTCTCGGCGAATACTGATCTCCAACAACTTTCGCTTGGCAGGTACGACGCTGGCCGGCGATTGATGACCAATCGCCGGCTCTTATTGCGTTAGTTGGCGCTTGCAACAGGCGCGACTAGTGGCGTGATGCGGCGGATGCCAACGCGCCGATTTTCACGAGCGGCTTCTTCGGTCTTCACCTTCAGATACTGCTCGCCGTAACCCTGCGTTACCAAGTTTTCCGGCGGAATTGCAAAGCTGTTGGTAAGGGCGGACGCGACGGATTCGGCGCGCCTGTCCGACAGCGCGAGATTGGCTTCGTCCGAGCCGACAGCGTCGGTGTGACCCTCGATCAGGAAGGTTTCAGCCGGATTCTCGCCCAATAGTTTCTCCATGGCCTCGGCGAGACCCTTCAGCTTTCCCAATTCGCCTTCAGCTATATCAGCTGACCCGGTCTCGAAAGTCAGCGTATCGAGGTCCACGCGGCGGACAATATCACGAAGACGGGCCGAGCGCTTCACTTCGTCAACGGAGTAGAGTCGTTGGATGCGCTCGACCGGAGGCTGGTCCAGAAACGTGTAGTATCGCTGCGGGTCGTCTTCGTCGGCCGCATCTAGGACATAATCATTCACCGGAATCGTGAGCCGGATTGGGGGCAGGTCGAGGCCAGGATCCCGCCAGTTGTTGTCGCGGTAGTATTCATCGTCAACATAGACCATCACGAACTCGCGGCCATCCGCGGTGATGCGGGAGCGCCGGATCACGTTGCCATATCGATCCCGCACAGTGACAATTTGGTTGCCGTTCTCGCGCACGATCGTCTCGCGGGTGCGGCCACGGGGAAGGTCTTCATAGTAGACCTCCTTGGCGCCACGAGTCATGCGCGGCCGGTCGTTACTTTCGACGCCGAACTGGATAATGATCCGGTCGCCGATCTCGCGGACCACGTCAGTTCCCTCCGGACGCTCGCGCTTCGCCCCTCCTCCTCGGGCGAGCGGTCGCGCCGCGAGCCTTCTTCTGACTTGACGGACTCAATCTTCTTAGGCTGGGCAGCCTCAGTCGCTGCAGCGTCGGACGTCGGAGGGGGATCAGCATCTGGGGGTGCCGGTTGGTCCGTCTGCTCTCCCGTCGTTGCGGGTGCTGGTCCATTGCTCGGAGCAGATTCCTTCTGACTGTCCAAAACAGGGGCTGCAGCGGAGCATCGATCATTTGCCGGAGCACAAGCAGGAGGAACTGGCCCGTGTGGTCGAAATCCTGCATGCCGATTCGAGGACGCGCTGACGGAGAGCAGTGCGGACTGGAAGAAGAGCGGCCCTATCCTGAAGATCATCCTGTTCGGCTCCTATGCCCGCGGTGACTGGGTCGACGAGCCACTGACGATGATGGGCTACCGAAGCGATTTCGATCTGCTGGTGGTCGTCAACAACAACAAGCTCTCCGACTTCGCCTACTGGTACAAGGCGAAGGGCCGGCTGGAACGTGATCGCGCCATCAAGACGCCGACCAGCTTCATCGTGCACAGCCGGCGCTTCGCGGGCCTAGGTAGGTCGTGGGCCGACAAAGGCCCGGACAGTGTCGCTGCGCACCTGACGGGTGCGCATACACCAGCAACGCTTGACAGCAACCCCGACAGCCTTATCCAGGTGCATCAAGCCGAGTGGCAGGTGCCATCACGACACGTCATACTGCTGCGCCAGCGAGGCGGAAAGCTGGTCGGCGAAACGGGCAGCAGCCACCGGTAGGGTGCGGCCCTTGAGTTGGCCGACATAGAGCATGCCAGCGGGCACGTCGCGCGGGTCGAGCGGCCGGGAGATCATGTCACCAGTCATCGTCTGGTGGGACAGGCCAATTGGGAAATGGAAAGTGATGATATCCTCCGAGATAGCATGGTTGCGCAGGAATTCGAAGCTGTCCGATTGAATCACCGGCTCCAGCTGCAGCGATGACGATTGCGCCCCGATGTCGAGCAGGTAGCGCACGCCGTAACTTGATGTGGGAAGCGCGATTGGATAGTCGAGGCAAGCGCGCAAGCGCACCGTCTCGTGAGAAGCCAGCGGATGATCGGGCCGCATAACCGCATGCACTGGCTGGTGCACCCGCATCAGCGTCATGAAAGCAGCTAGCCGGGTTGGCTCGTAGACGATGGCGATGTCGGCCGTGTGATCGACCAAGGCACGCTCGGCCTCCTCCCGGTCGCGCAGGTGCACTCCGAAGGTCACATTCGGATGTTCCTTGCGGTAGAGTGAGATCTGCATCGGCAGGTGGTAGGGCAATAGCGCCTGGCTGCAGGCGATAGCCACATGGCCGCGCCGGGCGCCAGCAAGGTCTGCAATCTGCGATTTCACGTGCTCCATATCGGATAACTGGTTGCGCATGTGCTGCACTAGAAGCTCGCCGGCGCTGGACAATCGCACGCCGTGAGGCAGTCGCTCGAAAATCGCAACGCCGAGTTCGGCCTCCATCGCCAATATACGCCGGTTGAGCGCCGTCGAGGTTATGGCGAGCAATTCCGCGGCGGCGCGGATCGAACCGGTCTTGGCCACCACATTGATATAGTGAGCGGAGTTCAGGTAACGCATCGGCGGCCTCTGGCATCACCGCTGCAATTTTTGCAGCAGGCTGAACAAAACATAGCACAAGACAGCAGCACGTCATCGAGATAATTAATTCGTAGCGCTCCCATCTCCGGTGACTTAGCTCACAACCAGCTCCGACAAGAGCTTTTTTGCGATCTGCAAATACTGATCAAACAATTGCCTGCTAGACCACGCCAGCGCCGGCTCGATTGTGCCAGGATCGGAAATCCTGGAGCAACCGAACCGTAAATGCAACTTCAACCTGAAGGAACGACTAGATGACGTCGACCATCTCTTCCAGACTTACCTTCCTTGTATTTACCGTCGGATGCATCGCATTGCCGTTACTCTTCCATTACGCACCGGCTGGGGATTTTCCCTCGAAATATGCTAGGACCGCCCCGGCGGGGCTGGCCGCGCAACCGACGCGCATAGACATCGACAACGAGGCGCACGCGATCCGCTTCTACATCGACGGCAACCAGGTCGCCGTGCTCGACGAGTCTGGTTTCAAGCCATGAGGCCACAGAGCCAGGAGAGCAAAACCGTCAAGAAATTCGTTATGTCAGGGCTGTTCGTCGTGCTTGCCCTGTCGCAGACGGCGGAGGCCCAGAAGAAAGTCCCGGTGACGCAGGACGTTGCCGCCAAGGCCGAGCAGGCCAAGCCGCCGCTGGACACATAGCCACAGGCGGGGTCAAGCCCGCGGCGCAGGCAAATGTGCCGGCCACCGACGGGTCGCAGTACCCGCCGGCACTGTATTTCAATTTCCAGTAGGTCGTTGCTTGCCGGCGCGGGGATCGACGACCTCCGCGCCACGGGGGGTCGGCGCCGACCTTGGAGCGATTGCCCGCTTGATGAGGCGGCGGCAAGCAGGAAAGCTCGGCGGGAGGCTGGCGGGAGCCAACGCGGCGCCGGTCGTCGGCTCGCAGAGCTTTGTATCGTCCTGCCCGGGCCGCCGAAGCTGCCGCCTGGCATGGTGCTGCCCTTTTCCTGGGTGAATGTGCGCGGCGACCGGGCCTTGATTTCCGGGCACGGGGCGCAGGAGCCGGACGGCTTGCTGGCCGTGCCGTTCGGCGTTGTCGGCGACGATGTCACGCTGGACAAGACCGGCCTGTCGGCGCGCAAGGTCGGCCTGTCGATGCTTGGCAGTGGGTAACTGACCCATTGCCATTTTCCTTTATTGGCACGCGGCGCGCTGGAGCAGACGCGCTGAAAGCTGGGCGGGGTTTGGCGGGAATGGAAGGGAAGGCCGCTAGCCGCGCATCCACGGCATATCGATCGCCCCGAGCGATACAACGATCCCGAGGGCCACTAGCGCAACGCCCAAACTACCTTCGAAGCGGCGGACACGGGGCGGCAGCTTCTCGACGAAGACGACCAGCGTCAAAAGCAGCATCCAGGCGATGCTCATGACGCCGGTCGCGACCAGCACGGCAAACAGCGCCCAGCAGCAGCCAAAGCAATAGAGGCCATGGCGCAGCCCCATCTCGAGCGCGCCAACACGCCCGTCGCGCCAGTGCTGCGCAACGAAGGCAAGCGGCGAACGGCAATGGCTGAGGCAAATGTGCTTGAGGGTTGTGAATTGGTAGAGCCCTGCGACGCCAAGCGTGGCACCGAGCGCGCAGCGTGATGGTGTCGATTGTCGAGAGCGGCCGCGGCGCCGGTGTGCGGGGTGGGCTTTTGGACCCACGGGCACCGTGGTGCCCGGCCTGAGAGCGTAAGCGAACCCCGACAGTTTTACGGATTGCAGGCAGCGCTGTGGATAACCGATGCAGGAGACAAAAGGCCCGCCGCCCCACTTGCCAAGCGACGGGCCTTTACCCCTTGTCGGGCGGCTGTCTTTACCCAAGACCCCCCCACAGGAGCCAGCCAATCCACGACAGCGAACCCCGCCGCTACTATTTAGCAACGTTGCAAATGCGCCGCATTTCAACTTTTCTGTAATGAGATGCACCGATGCGCCTTGGTTAAAATCGTACAGATGGCTGGTGAGCCCATGCGGACCAAACGCCTTGGTATATTAGCGCTTGCGAATGGTGTACAATTGACGGCATCGGTCGCTCTCGGGGACATTTCGGTGCACGGGATCGGACAAGCACGCTTGGGGAGCTTCGCACTCGTGATCGCCACGGCCGCCGCACTTGACGATGTCTCTGCGCATAGCGCTCGAAGTAACTGGACCTATCCGCCAGCCTGCTGTCATGGCGATCCGGTGATCGGAGAATGCGATACGATTCCCAGCACAACCGTGCCCCCCCGACCTGATGGCTATGTCATCATCTTGAGGCCTGGCGATCACCATAGAGTCACTCGCCCAAACCGCTATTTCGTCCCCTACGATGCCGTAATTCCGTCCGGCGATGACAATTTCCATATCTGCCTGCACCCGACCGAGGAGCACGAAAACTGCTTCTTTGCACCGTCAGAGGCGATGTAGGCTGGCACCAAGCCTATCGGCGTCCACCCCGTCTATATTCGCCGGGATCGATAAAGTGCCCTGCCCACAAGTTGCGTTTGGCAATGCGAGCTTCGCGCTCTTCGCCAAGGTATCGAGGCGATTGTTTATCGGCAACCGCCAATCCGTGTTTGACCAGATCGCGGGCGAGATCGATGCCGCCCACGAAGCAGACGCCGACATCGTTATCATAGCGGTCCTTGCCTTCGATGGTGCAGGATACATCCCCGGAGGCAATGAGATGGCGAATGTGGTCACGCGCATACCTGCCGCAGGGCCAGATTTTGTCAGCGGCATCAAAACACGGCTGCGAAAGTTCGGGGGCATCGATAC
>NZ_JBFUDZ010000077.1:0-38203 GCF_056404455.1 Mesorhizobium sp. P2_D1 | reverse complement strand
CCACAAGCGACTGGATCATCAGCCTGGCGGATGACGGCATCCGCGCGCGCGAGGCCAATGCGCCGGAGTTCCAGTCGATCCCGTTGGCGCTCGCAGCGTCCTCGGACGAGATCTTGGCACTTCTCCAAGGCGGGCCTCGGCGCAAGCGGCCAAGCTTCGATATCCGGATCCAGCCCGGGCTGTTCCTGACCCGGCAACTCGCGGCGCGGCGGCTGCCGCTTCGGCTGGCGCGCGACATGGCCGAGCTCGACCTTCTGGCCTCGACGCCGATCGACCCGGCGCAAGTGCATGTCGTCTTCGCCGGGCAGGTCAAGCAGGACTGCGTCTACCATGTCGTCAAGGCGAAGACGCTTGCCGCGGTCCTTGACACGGTCCGCCGGACCGGCGGGTCGATCCGGTGCCTGTCGCTGTCGCAGCCGGAGGGCAGGCTGCGGGCCGATGCGCTCAGCCTCGCCGCCATCTGGCCGCTGACCGCGCGCGACCGTCGCGCCAGGACCGTCTGGGTGACGGCCTGTTCGATGCTGGCCGCGGCAGCGCTGTTCACCTTCGCTCATGCGCATTGGCGCACCTGGCAGGCCGGCGCGGAACTGGACACAGAGATCGCCGATGCACAGGTGCTGGCCAGGGCGGCACGCACCGCGCTGCAGAAGCGCCAGACCGGCATCGAGCAAATTGAAAAGATCCGCACGGAAAAGAAGACGACCGCGTCGCTGGTGCGCGTCTGGGCCGAACTGACACACCTGCTTCCCGACTCGGCCTGGCTGACCGATCTTTCGGCCAAGGGCGACGACCTGACCATCACTGGCTTTTCAGCTTCCGCCGCCGAACTGATCAAGCCGATCGACGATTCGCCGCTGTTTTCAGCGCCCGAATTCGCCTCGCCGGTGGTCAGGGTTCCTGGCCAGGACGGCGAACACTTCACCATTTCGGCAAAGATCGGAGCGCTCTGACCATGCTCTCCGCGATCCTCAACACCAGCCCGCTGGTCCGCCGCCTGATTGCGCTCGCCCTTGCGGCGGTGACGGCCTGTGTCCTGGCCTGGGCGGTGTTAGCGGGGCTCGACAGCGTCGCCTCGGCGCAAGCCGGGATCGAGGAAAAGCGCGAGCTTCTCGGCCAGTTGCAGAGCGTGGCGGCGTTGGCCAAGCGCCTCGACAGCGCCGCGAGCCCCGTGGCCGCGGCAAATCCCGAGTTTCTCACCGGCGAAAGCGAGGCGATCATTCGCGGCGGGCTGCAGACCCGGCTGAACGCGATTGCCACCGCCAACGGGGTCAACGTGCTGTCGGCCGGCAATGCGCCGGTGCTCAGCGAAGCGGGCGTCGATTTCATCGGGCTGCGGGCCAACCTTTCGGGACCGCTGGAGGGCATTCACAACGCCGTTCTCGCCATCGAAACATCGCTTCCGGTGCTTTTCATTCGCGAGGCCACTCTGCGCACGACCGACGTCGGGCCGGTCGCCGGGCGCACCGGCGACCCGGAGATCTTTGCCGAAATCCTGTTTTACGGCCCGCTGCAAACGCCGGTGGCGCCGGCGCCCGGCGGGGTCAAGCCATGACCCGGAAATTCGCCGGGCTGGCGATTGCGGCCATGATCGTGGGGCTCGTCCTGGTCAATGTCGCCCTTTACGACACGCCGRTCGACATCTCGCCGGTCGCCTCCGGCAAGGGGYATGACGGCGGCCTGGCCTCGGCGGCGGGAGCGCTGGAGTTTCCCGAGGCCGGCAATTTCAGCGAGACGTTCGAGCGGCCGCTGTTCACGCCGATGCGCCGGAAATTCGTCGCACCGCCGGCCGGGCCGCCGCCGGTTGCGGTCGTCGCGGCCGCCGTCGAACAGACGCCGCCACCGCCCGAGGCCCCGCCCGCCGCCGCGCCTGCGCTTCTGGGCATCAGCATTCACGGTGGGGCGGCGAAGGCCCTGATGCGCGTCGCCGGCAGCGAAACCGCGATCTGGTACGGCAGCGGCGAGACCGTCGACGGCTGGACGGTGTCGGCGATCGACAAGGATCAGGCCGTGCTGGAGCGCAATGGCAAGGTGGCGCGGGTCCCGCTCTATCCGCCATGGAAGAACGCCCCGCAACCACCCCCAAATGCCCCGCCAGCGGCCCCGGATGTCCCGCTGCCAGCGCCGAACGAACCGCAACTATGAGCGACCGCCACGAAAGCCCGAACGCAGGGGGTGAAAGCGCGAGCAGCGGCTTTTCGCTGGTCGCCGTGCTGGTGTTCATGCTGATCGTCTCGGCCATAGTCGTCCCCTTTGCCGTAACGGCAAAAACGCGGCTGATGATCGCCAACAACGAGGTCGAGCAGGAACGCCTGTCGCTGCTTGCCGAAGGCCTGGGCAATGTGGTTGCGAGCGAATTGGTCGGGGGCTCGGGGGCGAAAACATTGCCGCTGGATTCCACACCCGCAGCGTGCCGGGAGGGAGGCTTCAGCTTCGATGTCCACGTCCAGGATCATGACGGGCTGATCGATCTCAATGCCGCGGATGACCAATTGCTGGCGCTTGGTTTCGCATCGCTCGGCTTCCAGCGGGAGATGGCGCAAGCCTTGGCCAGGGCCAYGATCCGGTTTCGTGACAATGCCGCGCTGTTCGCTGGCCATCCCAGAAGCCCTGTCGGGCCTCCCGAAGACAAGCAGGCGCCGTTCGAATCGGTGTCCGAACTGCAGGAGTTTTCGGCCCTTGCGTCGATGCCTTTGCAGACCCTCCATGCTGTTTTCACAGTCAACTCGAAGCGCGGCACGATCAGCGCCGATCGCGCGCCGAACCGTCTTCGCGCTGCTCTTGCCGGCGCCAGCAGCGCATCGGTCACCGAAGCGCCGGCCGACGCATCGGCCTACACGGTCGACGTGGTCGTGAGACGGGACGGATCCGGGATCACGGCCGAAGCCGGGTTCATCATCGAGAGGTCTCCGCTCAGCCCGACGGCATTCCAACGCGTTGCCCGAAGCCCGGTCACTGCAGCCACCGCACTGCCGCCAGCCATCGGCACAACCGGCTGCGAGGTGCTTTTCGGCGCCGAGGCGGCGCGGATCCTGCGCGGGTGGAGCTCATGAACGCGTCTTCGCAGCCCGTTGGCCAGACCCAGGGCCAGACCCAGGGGATCGAGGCGTTCCTTGCCTTTCTCGAGGGCGAGAAGGTGCTGACCGCGCACGCCGCCCAGCGCGCATTGGGGGCATCGCGAACATCTGGACACCCGTTCGATACGGTGATGACCGAACTCGGCCTGATCGGCGAGCAGGACCTTGCCAACAGCCTCAGCCGCTACCTGAACGCACCGACGCCGGTCGAGATTCCCGAACAGGTCAGCCCCGAAATGCTGGCAGGCGTGCCGCTGGCCTATCTGCGTGAAAATGCGATCCTGCCGTTGCAGATGGACGCCGAGCGGCTGGTCGTCGCCGTGGCCGATCCGTTCTCGTCGGCAACCATCGACGCGCTCGCCTTTCACTATGAGCGGACGCTGGCGCTGCGCATATTGCCAAGGCGCATGATCGCCGAATGCATCGACCGCATCGAGCAATCGGCCATGGCGGCCGTTGCAAATGGCGGCAACGGTGGCGAAACCCTGGATTTCGGCCCCGACGACCTCGAACGGTTGAAGGATTTCGCGCGCGAGGCGCCGATCGTTCGCTTCGTCGCCGAGACCATCCACAAGGCGGTCGATGCGAGAGCCACCGACATCCATATCGAGCCGCTCGAGGATCACGTCCGCATCCGCTTCAGGCATGACGGCATGCTGTCCACCGTCGACACCGCATCGATTGCGATGCTGTCCGGCATCTCCACCCGCATCAAGATCCTGTCGCGGCTCAACATTGCCGAGCGGCGCCTGCCGCAGGACGGACGCATGCGCATTGCCGTGCGCGGACGCGACGTCGACCTGCGCGTCTCGGTCATTCCGTCCATCCACGGCGAAGCCATCGTGCTTCGAATCCTCGACCGCGCGGGCGTCGAATTGAAGTTGGAGAAGCTGGGGTTCGACGGCGCCGCGCAAGCGAAAATCCGCAACATGTCGCAAGCCGCCAACGGCATCGTGCTGATCACCGGGCCGACCGGCAGCGGCAAGACGACGACGCTCTATTCCATCCTCGCGGAACGTTCGCGGCCGGACGTCAAGATTTTCACCGTCGAGGACCCGGTCGAATACCGGATGGCCGGCATCACCCAGTTGCAGGTCAATCCGGCGATCGACCTCGACTTTGCCGCTGCCCTGCGTTCGATCCTGCGGCAGGACCCCGATATCATCCTGCTCGGTGAAATTCGCGATCGCGAAACGGCGCAAGTCGCGGTCCAGGCAGCCCTGACCGGCCATCTGGTGTTTTCGACGCTCCACACCAACAGTGCCGCGGGCGCACTCACGCGCCTTCGCGATATGGGCATCGACGGCTATCTGCTCGGCGCGACGATCAGAGGCGTCATCGCACAGAGGCTGTTACGGCGTATCTGCCCTACCTGCCATGGCGCCGACCAAACAGTTCCGGCCTGCCGGACCTGCAACGGCTCCGGCTACAGCGGGCGCACGGTGACCTACGAAATGCTGCAGGTGTCGCCGCGCATCGCCGAACTTATCGACCAGGGTGCCGGCGAAATGGAGATCGGGAAGATTGCGGCCGAAGACGATCTCGTGCCGATGTCGGTCCACGCAACCGCGCTTGCCCGGTCGCAGGTCACCACGATGGACGAAGTCCGGCGCGTCATCGATCTCGCAGGAGGTGACTGATGCCGGCCTTTGCCTATCGCGCCTATCTCGTCGACGGCAGCACCGAGACCGGCGTCCTCGATGCATCGACCAAGCAGGATGCCGCCCGCAAACTGGCGCAGCAGGGCCGCCGCTCCTACCATCTTGCCCCGGTGAACGGCGAAAGGCAGCAGCTTCGCCTGCCGGGGCGCAGCGCGCTGACGTTCACCCGCAGGGTCGATCTCAGCCGGCTGTTTTCCGAGCTTTCAGTGCTTCTGAACGCCGGCTTCACGGTCGACCGTGCCTTGAACGCGGTTATCTCGGGTGAGGCCAACCGCCAGCGGCGGCAACAGCTGCAATCGGTGCTCGATCTCACGACAGGCGGCCGGCCGATCGCCGAAGCATTTGCCGGCCTGCCGGGCATCACCTCCGACGTTGCCGCCTTGCTCGCCAGCGGCGAGCGCAGCGGCAAGATGGCCTATATATGCCAGCGGCTGGCGGATACGTTCGAGGCAACGGCCAAGCGCCGCGCGGCAATCGTCGAGGCGCTTGCCTATCCGGCTTTCCTGCTACTGGTCATGAGCGGGGCGCTGGTCATTCTGGCGACGGTGCTGGTGCCGGCGCTGGAACCGATCTTCGAAGGCTCATCCGCCCCCAAGCCGTTCACCATGACCGTGCTTTCGGCGCTCGGCACGGTGTTCAGGGACTATCCCTTCGTCTTCCCGCTGGCGGCGGTGCTGGGCCTGCTTTCCTATCTTTTCCTGTCCCGGTCCACTGGCGCCAGAAAACAGTTTTCACATTGGCTGTTGAAGGTCCCGTTGATCGGCGCGCTGGTCAGGGATGCCGTGGTCGCGCGCTACCTGGAAACGCTTGCGCTGCTGCTCGGCAATGGCGTGGCGATGACCGAGGCGCTTGGGCTGGCCGCCAACGTTTCCAGGCAGAGTTCACTGGCGGCAAGCTTTGCTTCGATCGAAGAAACCGTCGCCAATGGCGCCCGCCTGCATGGCGCGATCGTCAAGGCGGGGATTTTCGACAACGCGACGATGTCGCTGGTCTCGCTCGGCGAAGAGGCGAATGCGCTTCCGGTGGTGCTGGATCGCGCCGCGAAAATGCTTCAGCTGACGCTGACGCGGCGGATCGACACGGTGCTGAAGCTGTTGACGCCGGCCTTGACGATTTCGCTCGGTTTTCTCGTCGGCAGCCTGGTCATTTCGGTGATGACCACGATCCTCAGCATCAACGATCTGGCGCTGCAATGACGGCCGCGCCGGAAGCCAGCGCATCGACGGACGCAACGGCCGGATTTACCCTGGTCGAAATGCTGGTCGTGCTGGCGATCATGGCCCTCGTCGCGGCGATCGCCGCGCCGGGGCTCGTCAGCAATTACCGCACCAAGAACCTGGAGACGCTGGCCGGCGAGATCACCATGCGGTTGCGCCTGTCGCGCACATCGGCAATCGCCACCGCCAGGCCGAAGCAGGTCGTTGTCGATCTCGGCACCCGCATCATCCGTTTTGGCGAACGAGACATCGTCGCCCTGCCGGACGATGTCAAAATGACCGTGGTCACCGGCCAGGAAACCGTCGTCGCCGACCGGCAGACGGTCCTCACCTTCCTTCCCGACGGCAGCGCTTCCGGCATGGATATCTCGCTGCAGCAAAAAGGCCGGACCGCGCGCATCGCGGTCAACTGGCTGACCGGGCTTCCGACATGGCGCGCGCTGCCATGACCGGGTCATCGTCGCAGCCCTCCCCCGAAGACGGATTTTCGATCCTCGAGATGATCGTCGCCATGACCATCCTGGCGCTTGTGCTTGGTATCGCCAGCCAGTCGATCGTGCTGGCGAGCCGCAGCATCGCCGTGGCCAAGCGCCAGGCCGAAGCGGCCAGAACCGTGCGTGTGATGCTGGCCGACTACGAAGCCCAAATCCACACGGCTCAATCCGGCTGGACCCTGAAGACCCGCACGATAGACGTGTCGAAGGCAAGGGTAACCGCTGTTGTCATCGAGAGCAGCGGCGGTGCGTTTCCAGGCGGGCCGTTTCTGACCTTCGTGCCCGTGCGGGATCCGGCCATCCCATGAGCGGCCCGTTTTTGCGCACTCGTTCCAAGGTCCGAGCCGGCAGGCTGCGGAAACGTCTTCCAGGCGCCCGTCGGCCTGGCCGCAAATCGCCGCCGGGACCATCGGCATCGGTCGAGGGGTTTGCGCTCATCGACGTGCTGGTCGGGCTGGCCCTGATCGGCGTGATTACGTCGCTGATGATGGTCTTCCTCAGCCAGACCCGAACGATGATACGCATCGAAAAGGCAACCGAATTCCAGATGGAGGTCGATGCCGCATCGCGGTTTCTGGAAGCGGCGATCAGCCATGCCGAGCCGTTGCCCCTGTCCAAGTCGTCGCCGGACATGGTGCTTTATCTCAACGGCAACGGTGCCCGGATCGAATTCAGCGCCGTTCAGGCGATCGGTTTCAAATCCTCCACGCTGCGCGAAATTGCTGTTTCGCTTGGACAGGCCGGAGGCGCGCTGGCCATCGTCCAGAAAACACGGCGCGGCAGCGAACCCGGCACATCGACACCGGGCGAACCGGTGCGGTTGATCGGCGGCGTGAGCGCCATGAAATTCGAATATCTCGACGGTGCGGCGGCGGCCTCGTCATGGTCGCCGAGCTGGACCGTGCCACGGCGCCTGCCCGCCGCCGTGCGCTTCACCATCTCGGTTCTGCGGGATGGTGCGGCCTATTCAGCGAGAGGTTTTGCACGCCTCGACCTGGCAAATGCCCAGGTGCTGCCGCGCACGAAATGAATCCCGGCCGCCATCAGTTGCTGACGTCCTGGTCTTCGCCGGTTCCGTCCGGCTTGCCGTCCTTGCCCAGGCTGCGGATGACCACGCCGCTCGCATCGGCCTTCACTTCGTAGGAATAAGGCCTCCCCCACGGATCCTTCAGGCCGGTTGTTCCCTTGAGATAGGGTCCGTTCCAGCGCGCTTCGCCGGCAGGCGCGGCGACCAGGGCCGAGAGCCCCTCCTCCGCGGTCGGGTATTTCGCGTTGTCGACATAGTAGAGCTCGAGCGCGCTTTCGATGTTGCGAATTTGCGCCTTGGCGGCGTTGGTCCTGGCCGAGCCGAGATAGCGCAGGACCTGCGGCGCGGCCAGTGTCGCGATCAACGCGATGATGGCGAGCACGACCAGGAGCTCGACCAGGGTGAAGCCGCCCTCGCGGTGGTCGCTTTCACCGACAGATTTTCTGGCACCGACAGATTTTCTGGCGCAGCCGGATTTTTCGGAAAGTCGAGTGAAGCGCTGAGTGATCATCAGAGCAGTCCCATGTTCAAACCTGCAAATTGCTCCAGCGCCCAGCTGCAGCCGAGGCCGATGGCGATAAACGGACCGAAGGCAACACGAGCCCGCGCCGCTGCAGGCCCTGTCGCAAGCACGTGCCCGCCGACGAACAGCAGGGCGCTGGCGCTGGCGATGAACAGCAGCACCGGCAACAGCAGCGGGCTGATCCAGCATGCGGCGGCGGCCAGCATCTTGACGTCGCCGAGGCCGAGACCGATCTTGCCGGTCATCAGGAAATGACCGCGCCGTATCAGCCAGGCAAC
Source organism: Mesorhizobium sp. P2_D1 (assembly GCF_056404455.1). NCBI lineage: Bacteria > Pseudomonadati > Pseudomonadota > Alphaproteobacteria > Hyphomicrobiales > Phyllobacteriaceae > Mesorhizobium > Mesorhizobium sp. P2_D1. The sequence goes on along the minus strand of NZ_JBFUDZ010000077.1, from coordinate 29,929 downwards.
GGCAAAAGTCATGGCTGCAAACAGGAGCCGCAGCGGCAGGCCGTCCGCCTCCGCCGCCATCTGATAGCCAAGGCCGAGGGCGGCCAGAGCCAGGTTGAGCCCGTCCGGGATGATCTGCCTGCGGAAATCGGCGATCGAAATCGCGGCCAGAACCGCCGCCAGGGCGACCGTGGCAGCCAGCACGAGAGATGGGTGCGTGGCCATCGTCAATACGCCAGCCTCTTCAGATCCTGTTGCAGCTTGGTGCCGCCGCGCCGCTTCTGGATCGGCGTCTGCAGGCTGATCTTGCCGCGGAATTCGTCCGTCACTTCGCGGGCTTCGTTGATGTCGCGGACAACATGCGGCCGGATGAAGATGATCAGTTCGGTGCGTCCGATACTGTCCGTCTTCTGCTTGAACGCGTTGCCTATGATCGGGATATCGCCAAGGATCGGCACTTGCGTGCGGTCGACATTGTTGCGCGACTGGATGAGGCCGCCCAGCGCCAGGCTCTCGCCGTCGTTGACCAGCACGCGAGTCTGGATCTTGCGCTGCTGGATGGTCGGTGAATCGATGCCGGAGCTGGTGGTCTTCGTCACATTGCTGACCTCCTGCTCGATGTCGAGCATGACCCTGCCGGCATTGTTGATGCGAGGCGTCACTGTCAGGATGACGCCGGTGTCCTTCATCTCGACCGAGACGACCGGCGCGCTGCCGAACGACTGGTCCACCACCTGTCTTGTGGCGATCGGTACCTGGTCGCCGACCTGCAAGATCGCTTTCTGGTTGTTCAGGGCCATGATGGTTGGCGCCGAGATGACATTGACGTCGGTGATGCTGGAGAGCGCGTTCAGCGTCACCTGGATGTTGTCGGTTGCGTAACTCCAGTTGAAGCCCGGCAGTGCCGCCGCGGCGGCTCCCTTCGCCACGTCGGACAGCGAGATCTTCATGCCGCCATTCTCGAAGAACCAGCGCAGGCCGTATTTCAGCTCGTCGTTGAGCGTGACTTCGGCGATGACGGCTTCCAGCATGACTTGCGTCGGCAGAACGTCGACCTTGGCCAGGATCTGCTCGATGCGTTCGTAGTCGCGCGCCGTGGTCTGGATCAGCAGCGCATTGTTTTCGATATCGGCGACGACCGTGGCGTGGGCGGGCGGCTGTCCGTCCTGCGGGGGCAGCGAAGGCGACGGCCCGGTCAACGGCACCGGCGTGACGCCATCCGATTGCATGGCGATCGGGGTCTGGTCGGGCGACACGTTCGAGCCGCCCGAGTCGCCTTCGGTCTTGACGGTGGTGCCGAGAACGGAGCTCAGCACCGCGGCCAGTTCCTTGGCCGGGCGGTTCTGGATCTGGTAGACGAAAAGCTGGCTTTCGTTGGTCTCGGCCAGCCTGTCGAGCTTGTTGATCCAGCTCGCCGCACGGGCGAGATAGGCCGGGCGCGAGGTGATCACCAGCACCGAATTCAGCCTGTCGTTGGGGATGAACTGGATGAGCTTGGCGCCTGGCCCATCCTTGGTGCCGAAAATCGAATCGAGTTCGGCGGCAACCGCTTCCGGTTTGGAGGTCTTCAGCGGATGCAGCGCGACCGACATGCCGCGCATCCAGTCGACGTCGAACACCGAAACCGCTTCGCGAATGGCATTGAGGTCGCTGTCGTTGCCGGCGACGGTGATCAGGTTGCGGGTGGAATCGACCCGCAGCACCGAGCCCTGGCGGGTGATCGGTTCCAGAATGGTCTTCATCTCATCGGCCGCGATGAATTGCAGCTGCAGCACCTGCACCTTGACGCCGGGGCCGGACGGTGACGTCGACGGCACGCTGACCGGCGGCGTGCTGGACATGATTTCGGAAAGCGGCACAACCTGGTAGGTGCCGGCGCGGTTGGTGATGCCGGCGCCATTCACCGCAAGCGCCGATTGCAGGATGTCGACCAGCGCATCCTTCGACACCGGCTGCGATGTCTGCAGCGTCACCGTGCCTTGCACGCGCGGGTCGACGATGTAGTTGAGGTGAAGCGCATCGCCGAGCACGGCCTTGGCCGCCTCGGCAATCGGCGCGTTGACCAGATTGAGCTCGAACTGGCCCGAGCCATCGGTCGTCACCTTGGTGACGGGGGCTCCGGAGGAGACGAACTGACCCGAGCCCTGATATTGCGCGCCGTTGAAGCGCTGTGCCTGGCGGGCGGCCGACGTGACGGCGCCAGTCCCGGTATATCCCGACCGCAAGGGCGAGTTCTTGGCATGCAGGCTGTCGATGGTCTCGGTGAAGAAGTCCTTGCCCGGCGCGGAAGTGYAGCCGGCAATCGCCAGCAGCGTGCACAACACGACGCGACTACTCGGCTTGCTCGACATCCACCCGATTCCCCTAGATTCCCAGTCTAGGGCTTCTTGCAAGCGGATGTTTGGAATGATGGGCGTATTTGGGGTCTATCCACAGGGTAGGTGATGCAGAGCAACGCGTGCAACGGGTGCCCAAAATGCCGTCGACTGTGATCCGAAACACCAAATACGATCCGGCAACCAGAACGCTCTCCGTCTGGTTTGTCCCAAGCGGCGACAGCTATGACTACGAAGATGTTGCCCCGGCAACCTACGCCGTCTTCAGCTTGACCCAAACCGGTCAGGTGGGGATCGTATCGAGGTCCGGACAGGTGACGATCCTCACCTCAAACCGGCCAATTCAGTACATGATCCTTTGCCTCAGCCATGCAAAGAATCCGTTTCCTCCGAGCGTTGTGCGAACCCGCGCCGCAGCCCAATGTGCTTTCATGGTTGCGCCGACATGACAATCGCAGACGATTTCGTGCAGTTGCCAGTCGCTCAGTTTGAAGAACCGCCTGGCCTCGCCATACGTGTCATCCTTCAGGCCGCATGCACGCAACACCGGATCGTCGAAGGCAACGGCAAGTGCTGATCCGTCCCCCCGCACGCTGGCACGATCCTCCATGTGCAGATATTCGGTACCTGTAAACGCGGCAAGGCATCGCTCGGGATGTTGTTCCAGAAGTTCCGCCCAGCGTTCGATGCGCTGGTTGCGTGTCATTTCCGAATATGCGGCCGAAGTTTCAATCTTGGCGACCGCATGCAGTTGATCGAGTGTCTGATGTTTCATGGCAGTCTCCTGTCAAGAGGGAGAAGCGCCCACGCCTTCAAGGGAATTATCGCGCGATGATGCTTCGACAAGAGCCGGCAACCGCTGGGAAGGAATCAATCTTTGGTACCGCCAGGCCGGGCCGGTCGAGACCATGAGAGTCTACTCGGTGTTCCACCTTCCGGGTTGGCAATGAGCCAATTGCCGATTTCGCACCGACCGGCACCGGCGGCTGGCGGAGCCCGTGGCAATCGATCAATCGCGAGCGTCAAAAAGGACGGCCAGTCCCAGTTCCCTAGCCAAGTCGACGATCTCCTCCGTCAACTCGTCATCTGTATCCTGCAGATAAGGCGCGTCCCTGCGGGTTGCCTCGATTGCCGCTTTGACCGAGATGATATCGCCGTACCGCGAACTTGCCAGCTCTACCGCCAGAAAGTCCCTGGCAGTGCCGACAGGTCCTGTTGTGCGTCTGGCGATGCTCATGTGGCTCCTTCCCCATGATCACCTCCGGCTCATTTTGATCTCGTCCAAGATGCAGATCAATCGATAGTTCGATTCCGTACCAATTGCCGGTTGACGACAGTTGCGGCGTCGTTGGAGTGGCCGGGTGATGCCGGGCCAACCCTTCTTGTGATTGAGCGGACGAGTTTGTCCGCCCCGCCAGTCAGATATCTTTCGCCAAGCGAAGTGCGTCGTAGATCGCAGCGTGGGTGTTTCGAGCTGAAACGGCGTCGCCGATGCGGAAGAGTTGGAACTGGCCCTGCGCATTGCGCACCACCGACTGCGGTTGTCCGGTGATGAGTTCATCGTGCGAAATCTCGCCGTGGTTGGTCGATTTCGGTTTCAGTTCGAAATAGATGTCGTCGAGCGGAATGGTGCCGTGATTGACGACAACCTGATCCACGATGCGCTGTTTGGACACGCCGCCATAGTCACTGCCGACATGGGCAATGAGTTGGTTGCCGTTCTTTTCAACAGACTCCAGCCGATACGTGACCGTGAAGGTCACATCGAGTTTTTGAAGCGACCTCATGTACGGCACGAGGTTCATTGCCATGACCTCGGGTGAAAAGGACCGGTCCGGCGTCATGATTTCAACCTTCGCCCCGGCGCCCGCAAGAAATTCCGCGGCCTGGAGGGCCGCGTGGTCACCCGCATCGTCGTAGATGAGGACGTTTGTTCCCGGCTTCACGTCTCCGGAGATGATGTCCCATGAGGACACCACCAACTCGTTGCCCTTCGAAAGGACGTCGGTGTGCGCCACCCCGCCCGTGGCAATGATGACGACGTCCGGGTTTTCAGCCTCGATGGTTTCCGCTTCTGCCCAGCTATTGAACTGGATGCTCACTCCGTGTTTTTCGCACTGGGCCATGCGCCAATCGATGATGCTCATCATCTCCTTGCGGCGCGGGCTCAGTGCTGTCAGGCGGATTTGCCCTCCCGGTCCGCTCGCGGCTTCGAAGACCACGACCTGGTGTCCCCGCTCACCCGCCACGCGGGCGGCCTCGAGGCCGGCCGGACCTGCGCCGACGACGACGATCTTCTTGCGTGTCTCGGCCTTGGCGACAATGTGCGGCATGGTCAGCTCGCGACCAGTGGCGGGGTTGTGAATGCAGTATGCCGCCCCGCCCTGATAGATGCGGTCAAGGCAATAGTTGGCGCCGACGCAGGGCCTGATTTCGTCTTCGCGCTTTTCGATGATCTTCCGCACGATGTGTGGGTCGGTCATATGAGCGCGCGTCATCCCGATCATGTCGACCTTGCCCGACGCAATCGCGTGGCGCGCAGTCGCCACATCCGGAATTTTCGCCGCATGGAAGGTCGGGAAGTTGGTCGCGGCACGAATCTCGCCCGCAAAATCAAGGTGTGGGGCGTTCGCCATTCCCTGAATCGGAATGACGTCCGTCAGGCCCGCGTCGGTGTCGATGTGGCCGCGGATCACGTTGAGGTAGTCGATAAGTCCGCTTTCCTTGAGGCGTTTGGAGATTTCAAGGCCTTCCGACTTGCCAGTGCCGCCGGGGAGACATTCATCCGCGGTATATCGCACGCCCAGGATGAAGTCCTCGCCCACCCGTGACCGGATCGCCTTCAAGACATCCATGCAGAAGCGCATGCGATTATCGAGCGAACCGCCATAAGGACCGTCAAGTTCGTTCGTGAGGGGAGACGTGAACTGTTCGAGCAGGTGGCCGTAGGCCTCGAGCTCGACGCCATCCATGCCGCCTGCCTTCATCCGTTCGGCGGCGTCCGCGAAGTCCTTGATGATGCGCTCGATATCCCAGTCTTCAATTTTCTTGGGAAACGCTCGGTGTGAGGCTTCACGATGATGGGACGGAGCCACAACGGGCAGCCAATCGCCTTTGTCCCAGCGGGTGCGCCGTCCGAGATGGGTCAGCTGGATCATGATGGCGGCGCCCTCTTCGTGCACAGCATCGGTCATTTGCTTGATCCACGGTACGATCTCGTCCTTGTAGGCGAGCAGGTTGTTGAAAACCGGGGGGCTGTCCTTCGAGACCGCCGCCGACCCAGCCGTCATCGTCATCGCCACACCACCTTTCGCCCGCTCCACCGTGTAGGCAAGATAGCGCTCCTTCGGCATCCCATCCTCCGGATAGGCCGGCTCGTGGGACGTCACGATGATGCGGTTACGAAGGGTCAAATGCTTGAGTTTGTACGGCTGCAGAAGGGGATCGTTCGACATCTGACGGACTCCGGGCTGGGATGGCAGGCGCAAACGCTATTTGAAAATGTACAGATATGTCAAGTTTGAGTTCTCTTAGGTCGATCAAATCGACACAGGTGTACATTTTTCTGGTTTTCACTTTTTCATTTTGTTAGGTTGGTCGCCCATGGAGCAGATTTCGAACGACAGCGGATGGCGCGGATCGCCAGAGGGGTGGCTTGAAGCCGCCTACGACTTGCTTCTCGAATCCGGCGTCGACACGGTGAGAATTTCGCCCTTGGCCAAGAAGTTGGGCCTGTCCCGCACGAGCTTCTATTGGTTCTTCAAGGATCGAGAAGAGTTGCTGGCTGCCCTCGTGGCCCGCTGGCGGGACAAGAATACCGGCAACCTCGTCAAGCAGGCTGGGGCCTATGCCGAGACGGTGGCCGAAGCGATGCTGAACGTTTTCGACTGCTGGCTCGACATGACCTTGTTCGACTCCCAGTTCGAGTTCGCAGTCAGAAGCTGGGCGCTTCAATCTCCTGAGATCCTGGCGGAGGTACAGACAGCCGATCAGACGCGCCTCGACGCGATGAGCCAGATGTTCGTCCGCTTCGGTTATGAGGAGAGCTCAGCCGACGTTCGGGCGCGCACCATCTACCTCGTGCAGATCGGTTACATCTCAATGCAGACCAAGGAAGATCTCGCGGTCCGCATGAAGCGCATTCCCGGCTACGTTGAGATTTTTACGGGCGAGGCCCCACAGAAGCGGGAGCTGGATCGGTTCTTCGCCAGACATGGCCATTCGGCGGGTTGAGGAAGAGTTTCGACAATGGGCGAACCCTTGAGCATCGGAGTAATTGGTGGAGGTGGCTGGCTTGGACGGGCCATCGCCGAGGCCATCATCGATGCACAGATAGTCGCCGCTGAGCACCTCACGCTTTCCTACAGAAGTGGGCAACCCGGCTTTCTGCCAAACGCTGCATGGACCAGGGACAATCAGGAACTGGCCGATCGATCCGATGTCATCATCGTATCGGTCCGCCCCCAGGACTGGCCTGCCATCGACATCTCTGCGTCTGGCAAGCTCGCCATGTCGGTCATGGCCGGAGTGCCTCTCGACCAACTGGCTCGACGTCTCAAGACCGAACGCGTCGTGCGCACGCTTCCGAATGCTGCGGCTGAGGTGCGCAATTCCTATACTCCCTGGATAGGCTCTCGGGGTGTCACTGCGGATGACCGCGATGTCGCCCGTCGGATTCTGGAGGCCTGTGGTGCCGCCGATGAAGTCAAAAGTGAAGCAGATATCGACTATCTGACGGGCCTCACCGGATCCGGCCCGGCTTTTCCGGCCCTCCTGGCCGCAGCGATGATGGACGATGCCGTCGGTCGAGGAATAAGCCCGGACATTGCCCGAAGGAGCGTCAGCGCGGTGCTGATTGGAACGGGAAAACTCCTCGAGGCTCGCGCAGACAATCCCAAAGACATCGTCCAGACCTTCCTCGACTACCGCGGCACCACCGCAGCAGCAATCGAGGCCATGCGCGCAGGTGGGTTTGAAGCGGCCGTGGCAGACGGCCTTGCTGCAGCGCTTCAGAAATCCGTGAGTATGGGACAAGCCTCCTGATTGCCACACGAGGCGCTTGGCCGTCCTCCGACCCGCAGGTGAGATACAATGTCAAAACTCTTTCCGCATCTGTTTTCACCCGTAAAGCTGGGCAGTCGCACCCTGCGAAACCGGATCGTGTTTGGGGCTCACACCGCCAACATGGCCGAAAATGGCGTGCCGACCGAACGACACGTTGCCTACTATGCCGAACGAGCGATTGGCGGGGCCGGCATGATTGTTGTCGAACCCATGCCCGTCCATCAGGCCGCCGTGCTGACACGCGGCAATTTCCGGCCTGGCGACGATAGCGTCATTCCTCATTTCCAGCAGGTCACGCGGGCGATCAAGGACCACGGGGCGATCGCCATCCAGCAGCTCTACCACGTCGGTGCGCATGGCGATTCGGACAACTCATTTCATGCGCATTGGTCGCCCTCGGGCCTTCCAAGCTATCACGACAGCGACGGCTCCCACGCTATGTCGCAGGATGAGATCTGGGAGACCATCGACGGTTTCGTTCAGGCCGCGCGCCGCTGCCGGGAAGCCGGTTTCGATGGTGTCGAAGTCTGGGCTGCCTATGTCGGGCTGATCGATCAATTCTGGACGCCCTGGACAAACCAACGCGAAGACCAATGGGGAGGCTCGCTCGAAAACCGCACGCGGATCTCGCGCGAGATCCTGACCCGCATCCGGGAAACATGCGGCCGAGATTTTATCGTTGGGCTTTCGGTCAGCGATGAGCCCGACTACACAGTCGCGCTCGGTCGCCAGGAACTGGCGGAGATCATTCGGTTGCATGATGAGCAGGGGCTGATCGACTACGTGACCTGCGGAACCGGCAGCTACCTCGATTTCTACAAGATAATGCCGACCTTTCTCTACCCGGAGAAGCTTGGCGCCGATCTTGCGGCGACCCTCAAGGGCGTKGTCAAGACGGCCCTCGTGGTGGCCGAAAGCCATATCAGGACACCCGAAAACGCCGAAACGGTGCTCGGCGAGAAGGCTGCAGACCTGGTCTCGATCGTGCGGGGCCAGATCGCCGACCCGCATCTGGCACGCAAGGCCGCGGCAGACCGGCCGGACGATGTGCGCGGCTGCATATCCTGCAACCAGATGTGCTGGGGCCGCCGTTCACGCGACTACTGGATCAGCTGCCTGATCAATCCCTCGGCAGGACGCGAGTTCGAATGGGGTGGTGACCGGTTCACGGCCGCCGTCATCAAAAAACGGGTGCTTGTCATCGGCGGCGGGCCCGCTGGCCTCGAGACGGCACGCGTTGCCGCCGAACGGGGTCACGACGTGGTGCTGGCCGAAGCCTCCAGCAGACTGGGCGGAAACTTTCTGCTCGCCGGGCTGCAGCCGCGCCGAGGGCAAATCCTCGACCTTCTTGGTTGGTATGAGCGCCAGCTTGAGAAATTGAACGTCGACGTTCGGCTGAACACCTATGTCGAGGCGTCGGAAATCCCCTCATTCCAAGCCGATACCGTCATCCTGGCCACGGGGTCGGTGTCTCCCGAAAGCGGATTTCAGAAGGCGCTGCCGGCAATGCCGAGCCTGCCAGGCATCGAAAAGGGCAATGTCTTCTCGATCGAATCCGTGATGGCCCGCCATGCGCGACCCGGCAAGCGCGTGCTTTTGCTTGACGAGGGCGGAGGCTGGCGCGGCGGTGGCACAGCCTGGAAACTTGCCGAGGATGGCCATCAAGTGACCATTCTCACGCCCGATCCGCTGGTCGGCAAGGAACTGCAGCGGACAGCTGCCGATTTCCCGCTGCGACGGACATTGCGCCAGCTTGGCGTCAAATGGTTCGTGGACGTCAGCGTTCTGGAATGGCACGGGGACGGCGTGACCGTCGTCGACCACAACACCCGTGAAGAAAGTTTCGTACCGGGCGATTGCCTTGTTCTCGCAACCACCAACGTGGCGGCGGATTGGCTGGCGAAAGAGTTGAAAGGCACATCGCAACCTTTCATAGAGGTAGGCGATGCCGCCGCTCCACGCCAGGCGCCCTACGCATTCCATGAAGGAAGGAAGGTCGCCCTGCGGCTATGATAGGGCGCACTAGAGCAATTCCAGAAAAAGTGTGAAACGGTTTTCCCGGGAAAAGCGCGTAGCGCTTTCCCTCAGGGAATTGCGTCAAAACAAAGAGGTAGAGCGGTTCGCCGTTTCCGTGAAACGGTGAACTGCGCTAGTCGCCGAGATGGCCGCGCGAAGCAGGCACCCTGCCCGCACCTAGATCCGAGCGGCATCGGTCGAAGGGTCGTCGACCGAAAAGCGAGATGGCATCATTCCATCTCCCTGGTACGAATCTCACGCGAGACCGAACAGTTTTATCACTCCAGCAAGGAACGTTTTCACCAATCGCCGGCCCCGTCGGAACCGACATGCCCAACAGTCGTTTGTCCCCTTTCGCCAATTCGAAAGGAAACGCCTATGCCAGCCCCCGCGGAACTCAAATCCAGGTTCTGGGCATCCTTGAAGTCCGATATGACGATGATGATCGGACTCGATAACTCCAAGGTCATTCCTCGTCCGATGACTGCACAAATGGAGACTGACGGAAATGGTCCAGTCTGGTTCTTTACGGCGAAAGACACCGAACTTGTTCAGGGTCTGACGGATGGCAGCAAAGCGACCGCGACCTTCACGTCCAAAGGCCACGATCTGTTCGCCACAGTGCAGGGGAATCTTTGGCTCGACAACGACCGTGCAACGATCGATCGGCTTTGGAATCGCTTTGTGGCCGCATGGTTTGAGGGCGGGAAAGATGATCCGAGGCTAGCGTTGCTGCGGTTCGATCCGCGGGAGGCAGAGATTTGGCTGGATGGATCGAGCGTAATGGCAGGGATCAAGATGTTGCTCGGGTTCGATCCCAAAGACGAATACAAAGACAACGTCGCCAAAGTCGAGCTTTGACTCTGACGCGCCGACTGCGCTGTGGGCTCTGGTCTAGTTCGATCGTTGTGTACTCCGTGTAGGCAACCCGGCTGCTGCCCTCGGCACGAAGACGCGTTAACGCAGGGATCTACGCGCTTGGGCTCACCCTACGCTGCACATGCCTCGAGCACCGTGGGCGAGTGACCGGTAGCAGGGTGAGACTCGATGGTCGCTTTGCTGCCTAAAGTTGGGACTCGATTGGGAGATGGCGGACCAGGATCGCCAGGATGCGGCGGAAAATCCCCGCTTCTGGCTCGTGAGTATAATTTCGCGGCCTGCCTTCGTCGCATCCATGCCAGTGGAGCGCGTTGTTTTTCAGTTCGAGCCGATAACTCGCTTCCGGTGATATCTCTGCCTGGAACCTGCGCCGCAGTTCAGCGACCAATTCCTCATCCTCAAAAAGCACTCCCATTTCCGAGTTCAACGACACCGATCGCGGATCAAAATTGAAGGAGCCGACGAAACCGGTCCTGTCATCGACGCTGAAAGCCTTCGTGTGCAGGCTGGCGCCCTTGGACCCAAATACCGAGATCGCCTGCCGCCGGCTGAAGGGCTGAAGCTCAAAAATCTTGACGCCGTTCCTGAGCAATCGCTTGCGATAATTTGCATAGGCGCCGTGGACCGCTGCGACATCAGTGGCTGCCAATGAATTGGTCAGAACCGCAACTTCAACGCCGTTGCTGACGAGGTCCGACAAGATTGCGGAACCCCTTTTGCCAGGAATGAAATAGGGAGACACAATTTCCAGGCAATTGCGCGCTGACTGAATGATCGGAAGCAATTCCTTCAACAGCCAACTGCGACGTCTCCAGCCGCGCACTTTCTCTGGAGGGTCGGAAATCACTCGAACACGTTCCACCCAGTGCACATCGTTGCCGGCCGCAATGAACTCAGCGACGGTCCCATGGTCGCCGATCCCGTTCAAAAGTTTTGACTCGGTTTCAGCATCGCTTCCTCCAAACAATTCGGCCTGCGTGGTCGCAGCGGCTGGACCGAGCGCGCCAATTGGTTTTGCGTCCTGGCACGTCCAGAAAGCCTTGAAAATTTCGGCGGTTTGCTGCACGGCGGGGCCGAGGAGGAGAACGTCGAGGTCGCGGAAATTTGTTTCTGCTGCATCAAAGTAGGCATCGCCGACATTGCGCCCCCCGACAATGGCGATGTCGTCGTCGGCTATCCACGCCTTGTTGTGCATCCTGCGCGTCAATGCAAAAAGCCGCAGGAGAACTTCCATGCTGCGTACAATGCCGCGTGCTCTGACGCCGCTCGGATTGAACAGCTTCAGCTCGATGTTTGGATGGCTGCTCAACGCCAGATATGCAGAATCACTTTTGCGCGGGTTGACGTCATCAAGCAGCATTCGCACGCGCACGCCCCGCTGAGCGGCCCGGAAAACTTCCTGCAGAAGCAAGCGGCCGGTGTGGTCGTCATGCCAGAGGTAGTACATGAGATCGAGAGTGCGAACCGCGCTTCTTGCCGCCAACACACGCGCGGCGAAGGCATCATAGTTGTCTGAGATGAGCAGCAAGCCGCTCTTGCCGGTTTTGATATTGTCGTCCCGTGTTCGGGCGATGCAGACATCCATAAATTGGCGACCTTTTGACGGCGGTCGAAGCCGCTAGAAATAACCAGCGCTTCAGAGTTCAAACTGATCCACTACCGCGTTGCCAACCCATTGACTCATTTCGGCTCGCTCTTGATTGCAGCAACGAGAGCCTGAACCTGCTGGCCATGTTGTGTGGCAATCTTCAACAGGGTCACGGCCGTTTCGTGGGGTGTCCATCCCTGCGCCTGTGAGGCAGTTACCAAAGCAGCAAATGCGGTCTCCAGTGCGACTTCACAATTGATCTCCCGATCCGGGCTACCCTCTGGCAATATTGGCGGTTCAACAGTCTGGGTCATGTCGGCTTTGTGCTACCTCCTGAGGCCAAAAAAGCTCAGAACGGCAAGGACGACGACGACGAGCCCGACGAGATAGATAATGCTGTGCACGGTTCGATCTCCTCAAAATGATTTGGCAGACCAAGCTCTCTTGCCCAGCCTTTGAGGATTTGGTGGCAACCCTCGCATCGAGTGAACACTTGGAACTGTCTAATGTTCCAATGCCCATGCCGCCTTTTCTAGATGCGAAGGTTTTCCTCGCCGGACAGATGCGCCGAGCAGCCCGTGCTTGAGCAGTACGTGGTCTTCCGTTTCTGCCCTCGCTGAAGATGGCTCGCGCAATCAAAAGCTAATTTAGCAAATCGATGGATCGAAAAAACAAATCGCGCATTTATCACCGGGCTCAATGTCGGGCCGCTGGAGGACAACTCATGAAAAAGACATTGCTCATATTGAGCCTTATCATTCCGCTCGCAGCATGCTCGCGCACCGAGCAGGGCGCTGCAGTCGGTGGTCTGGGCGGAGCGGCAATTGGTGCCGCCGTAGCCGGTGATCCCGTGAAAGGCGCGATCGTTGGCGGTGCCGCTGGAGCCATCGCGGGCGCGGTGATCGGGCATGCCAGTGAAGCCGGTCAGTGCCGCTACAGAGATCGCAGCGGGATCACACGGCTCAAAGCTCGGCCGTTTGTCTTGGCTGCCGGCAGGCTCCACATGATCCAGTCAGAAAGTTGCGGTCTAAGGCTTCCTGTTTTTCAGCATCCGCGCTTCCCGCAAGAGCGATGCCCAATTGAGCCCGAGGAATTCGATCAGCTCACGGGCCTGTGCTTCGGTGATGCCGGTCTCGCTAGCCAGACGACGAGCCATGYCGTCCGTCGCAGCCGGTGGCCTTCCTTGCTCGTCAACCATCTGTCGGATGTCCTTCCTGTGACCCAACGGCCCGCGAGATAGATGGTTCCTGCCGCCTGCCCAGCCCAACAGGCTCCGGCCATCTACACAGCGTTTTGAGAAAGTCCGAACAGCGAGGGCATCGTGGAACCTCCCTCTTCGGACGACGTTTGGCCTTGTGTGAAACGAAGGAGACCCTGTGTCATGGACTGGAACCGCGTCGAAGGAAACTGGAAGCAGGTCAAGGGTAAGATCAAGGAACAATGGGGCAAACTCACTGACGATGATCTTGATCGAATCGCCGGTAAACGCGATCAGCTCGAAGGCAAGATCCAGGAGCGTTACGGCATCGAGAAGGATCGAGCCCGTCGCGATATCGATGACTGGTATGGCCGGCAGGGGTGGTAGGTTCGAATTCTCCGACCCGCGGAAGCGCGACTGATCATAACGCCCGTCGCTCCATTCACGGCAGCGACGGGCCGTCCTTAGGGGATAGCTTGTCGCCTAATAGAGCGCGCAGAAAGAGACGTAGCTGCGCCGATCTGAAAGGCGGTGCTGGACGGCTAAGCAAAGCCGGATCAGGCGAGAGGTACTTTGCCGCGCTGGCGGCGCCCAACGACATCTGTTGAACGCGGGATTGATTGAGGCGCGCACAGTGGCTTCGAAGGCGGAAGGGAAACAGCAGCCGACCGGAACGAAACCCTCACTCATCGATGGGGAAGCGGCCAGTCGAGCTGCATCAACCACAGAGGGCAGCAAAGCCACCCTGCGGTCGGAGCCTAGAGGCCGCGGACGCGATGCTGCCTGGCCATCACAGATCCCGGCACTGGGCTGGAAGGATATCTTCTGGCGGCTGTGGGAAGAATTCAACAAGGACCGGGTCCTGCTGGTCGCGGCAGGCGCGACCTTCTATCTATTGCTCGCCCTGTTTCCGGCGCTGGCGGCCTTCATTTCGATCTATGGTTTCGTCGCGGATCCTGTCACGGTCGCGGATCATGTCGCCTATCTGGGCGGTTTGCTGCCATCGGGCGGGCTCGATCTTATTCGCGACCAATTGCAGGCCCTGGCCAAGCAGAAACCGGGTGCTCTCGGAACCGGCTTCTTCATCGGCCTTGGCATCGCGCTATGGAGCGCCAACAGCGGCATGAAGGCGCTCTTCGACGCCATGAACATAGCTTATGAAGAGCGCGAGAAACGCAGCTTCATCACCCTCAACCTGATGTCGATCCTGTTTACGGTCGGAGCCTTGCTGATTGGCATCGTGCTGTTGCTAACCGTGGGCGTCTTTCCGGCATTGTTGCGCTATTTCTACCTTGATGCCTGGACCGAAACGCTCGTTGCGGCGTCCCGATGGCCGATCCTGGTTTGCACCACGCTGACCGGCATTTCCCTGCTCTATCGCTTCGGGCCGAGTCGAGAGTATGCCAAGTGGCGATGGCTGAGTTGGGGAGCCTTGATCGCGACCACTGTCTGGATCGGGGCATCGTGGCTCTTCTCGTTCTATCTGCAGCATTTCGCCAACTACAACGCCACGTACGGATCGCTTGGCGCGGTGGTCGGCTTGATGATGTGGACTTGGATTTCAGTCATCATCCTTATTGCCGGCGCCGCCATCAACGCGGAGATGGAACATCAGACGGCCGTTGACTCGACCACGGGCCCTGCCCTGCCCATGGGCAAGCGCGGTGCGGTCGTCGCCGACACATTGGGCAAGACTGCGGATTGATGGTCTGACGATCCCATCTGTCGCCGTTCTTGCGACGCAGCCTGAAATCACACGGTGCCAGAAGCGACACGCCGGCAATCAACTCAAGCGAATGACTTCCAAGGGTCCGCCATGCGCCATTGGCGCACCCGAAAATAGTTTGGACTGAACAGCGAGGTCTAAGTTTCGCTGCCTGGAAAATGTGCTTCAGCCTCATTCGGCTCAGACAGGTTCACCTGGAAAAGGCAGACCAGTCCCGATCTTTCGAAAGTCAGCACCACGCGTCCCGCGGAATCGGAGTCGAATATGCGCTCCAGGAGCTGGGTGCCAAACCCCTTGCGCTCGACGGGGCCGACGGTCGGGCCACCAGTCTCTCGCCATTCGAGTTCAAGTTGGCGTTGCTGTTTTTGACCAACAAGCTTCCAGGATAGCGAAACCCTGCCGTTTGAATTCGACAGCGCCCCATATTTGATCGCATTTGTCGTAAGTTCATGAAGTGCTAGAGCACATGAAAGGGCGACGTTGGGCGGAAGCCAAACCTTGCCTCCGCTGATTTGAAATCGTTCGATCGGAGCGTGTGGCTTGATCGAGGCTGTGACCAGATCATGGAGATCGGCGCCGCTCCAGTTCTTCTGCGTCAGGATATCGTGCGCCTTCGCCAGCGAGATGAGTCGGTCGGACAGGACCCGTCCTGCCTCGGGCAAAGTGGTTGCGTTGCGGATCGTCTGGCTTGCGATTGCCTGGACCACCGAAAGCGTGTTCTTGACGCGGTGGTTGAGTTCGTTGACCAGCAATTTGCGATGCTCTTCGCCGCGTCTGCGGTCGGTTATGTCAAGGCTGATCTGCACGGCACCAATTATGCTGCCGCCCGGGCTGCGAATCGGACGCGCGCTCGAGAGCAGAAAGCGCTCCACGCCAGACGGAAGCGTATAGGCGAATTCTTCGTTGTCTGTCAGCTCGCCACGCATGGCCCGGCTCAGAGGCCGGTCCTCTCGGCTCACCGTATGCCCGTCCTTGACCGCCACGGTGTTGATCACGAGGTCGGGCGCGCCAAACGATTTGCGGGCGTCGGTCGGCAAACCCATGAGTTCCGCCGCGAAGCGATTGCGAATGACCTGGAGGGCTTGGGGGTCATAGGTGAACCAGACGGCTGCCGGCACCGTCTCCAGTACTGTCTCCAATTCATATCGGCGCTCGGCGATGGCGCGCTCGGCGTCTACCAGCGCCTGCGCAATGGCGCCGAACTCCGCAACTGTGGTGGACAAGGGCTCAACTGCGCGGCCCTGACCAAGCGCCTCAGCGCGGGCAGCTAGGTCGGTGGTCGCTCCAGTGAAGCGCTTTCCCACGACGTAGCCGAGAGCGATCGACACAAGAAGCGCCAGCAGGCCGATCCCGCAAATTGCCGCGAGCGAGCGCCATAGCGGCGCCTGCACCTCGGAAAGCGGTACGTTGGCGGTATAGAACCAATCGGAAAAGGAGGATCGGTAGTAGCCCGCCAGCAGCGTGGTGCCCTCGAAGTTGCGGGATGTGAAGCTGCCGGAGCGGCCAACGATTTTTTCCAGATATTCCGGCAATCCAGGCTTGCCGCTCATCTCCTGATGCGACCTGGAACGTGCCACGTAACTTCCGTGGCGATCTCCAACACCAACCGTCCACCCCTCAAGAGCAGCAGGCATCATCACATCCCGGATGCGTCCGGTCGGGATGGAAATCGAAAGGACCAGATCTTCGCCCGTCGGCGCCGGCACCCGTATGGCAACGGCTATGCGGTAGTTTTTGGAATCCTTGCTGGCAAAGACGTCGCTGACGAAAATGCCGGACGCTCTGAGTTTCTCCAGATCCCCTGCCGGCATCGGTTCGACCGGCGGCAGAACTTCACCGTGCCCGATCCCTGTATTCAACAACTGATTGCGACCTAAATCGCGCAGGACGATGATCCGGTCCGTCCCTTCGACCAGGCTGAGCGCCTCGCCGCGAAAGGTTTCCAGATCGCCGTTGGCCAGAGCAGGCGATTTCGACAGACCGTTGAGAGTCGTTTGAAGATTGGCTAGTTCGCCCTCGACAACGAGCGAAACCTGCCGGGCGGTTTGGCGGGCGTCCTGTTCGAAGCGGGACCGCTCATGCACAGCATATTGGACCAGCAGATAGGCCGCGAAGAGCCAGACCGGTATCACCGCGGCCGCGATCAGACCAAGCAGGTGCGATCGAGCTGATCGACGAGGCAAAATGCTGTTTCCCCTGCCGCCTCAGAAACTGGCCAACCATAATCGCAAGCCGGTGAACAGCAAGAGTTAGTTCAAGCTAGGGCCGCGGCAGTCGAGAGAAATTCGACCCCCGATAACGGACTGATCCCCACAAATAATGCGTCGGACCGGCCCCTCGGGTTTGCGTGAGAATGATCCGTTGGGGCCGTTCGCATCGAAGCCGTAATTTTTTTATCGAGGGGCCAGCCTTTCGGAATTTCATTCCTATCTAAGTCTATAATATTAGTGGACTTTAATCCTCAGCCCCTCGTTCAGGGCTGGCAATCGAAGCTGTGCCCTCTGTTTCAAAGGATTAAGATACCATGCGAAAACTGATTTCCGCTGCCCTTGTCGGGCTTGCGCTGGCGGCCAGCTCCGCCGCAGCGCTTGCCGCCGACAAGAAAGTCGTCATCGCCTACCAGACGGGTGCCAATCCGTACAATCTAGGCATTGCCAATGGCGATCTTGCCAAGAAGACCGGCTGGGACATCGAATTCCGCCGCTTCAATTCAGGCGCCGACATCTTCGCCGCCATTGCATCCGGCGACGTCCAGATCGGCGATGTCGGATCGAGCCCGTTCGCCGCCGCCGTCAGCAGGGGCATCGACGTGAAGGCGTTCTACATCTCCTCGGTCTCTCGTGACGGCGAAGCCCTGGTGGTGCGGCCCGAGATCAAGTCGCCGGCCGACTTGCGGGGCAAGAAGCTCGCCGCAGCACCCGTCTCGACTGACCATTACCAGCTTCTCGCCGTACTTAAGCAGGAAGGCATCACGGAGAAGGAAACCCAGGTCATCGCCATTCCTCAGCCCGAAATCGTCGCGGCCTGGAAGCGCGGTGACATCGATGGCGCCTTCGTCTGGGATCCGGCACTCTCCGAACTCAAGAAGAACGGCAAGGTCCTGCTCACAGCTGGCCAGGTCGCCGATCGTGGCGCTCCGACCTTCAGCGCACTTGTCGTGACCGGCGATTTCGCCAAGGCCAATCCCGACTTCCTCGGCCAGTATGTCCGGCTGATCGACGGCTATACCACCTCTTACCTGACCAACCCGGCTTCCTGGGGACCGGACTCCGAAAGCGCCAAGGCGATCGCCAAATTGCAGGGCGGTACGGCGGCCGAGAATTCGGAGCAGTTGAAGACGACGGTGGTTCCGCCGCTCGACGAACAGGCTTCCGACAAATGGCTGGGCGGTGGCGACAAGAGCGCTGTCGCGAAAATCCTCAAGGACACTGCGGGCTTCCTGAAGGACCAGAAGAAGATCACCGCCATCAAGGACAGCTACGCCTCAGCCGCCGATCCGCAATATGCGGAGGCCGCCAAGGCTTCCAACTAAAAAATCCTTGAACGACATTCGGCTCTGGCTGGCGGCAATCTCGCCAGCCAGACTGCCTGGAGGCCACCATGCTTCGAATTCGCGACGCCAGCGTCACCTTTCCGGCTTCCGACGGCCAGGACGTTCACGCGCTCGATCACGTCTCGCTCGACATTGCACCTGATTCCATTGTCGTCGCCGTCGGTGCTTCCGGATGCGGCAAGTCGACATTGCTCAACGCGATCGCCGGCTTCCTGCCGCTCACCGAGGGCACGATCACTCTGGATGGAAAGGAGATTATCGCGCCCGGCGGCGATCGTGGTGTCGTCTTCCAGAAGGATACCTTGTTGCCCTGGGCCAATGTGCTGGACAACGTTGCTCTCGGCCTGAAATACCGGGGCGTGCGGCGCGGCGAACGCCATGAGCGATCGAGGCGTCTGCTGGAACTGGTCGGGCTCGCCGATTTCGCCGAAAAGCCGCCCTATGAACTGTCCGGCGGCATGCGCCAGCGCGTCGGCATCGCGCGAGCCCTGGCCACCGATCCGAAGATCCTGCTGATGGACGAGCCGTTCGGCGCCCTCGACAGCCTGACGCGCGAGACAATGCAGCAGCTTCTGGCCTCGGTCTGGGCCAAGACCGGCAAGCAGATCCTGTTCATCACCCATTCCATCGAGGAAGCCCTCACGCTCGGCACGACCATCGTTGTGATGTCGCCTCGGCCTGGTCGTATCGTTGCCCGGTTCGAGGCCGATTTCGTCCGCGAGTTTGCCAGGAGCGGCGACATCGGGCCGATCCAGTCCCACCCGCGTTTCATTGAACTGCGTCAGGAAATCCGCTCGCTGATCCACCAGCCGGAAGGCGCCCGCACAGGAACCTTGCAATGACGCTTGCCGCCAATTCCCCGACTTCGTTCCCACCTTCGACGACCCAGCGCAGGCCGTCCCTGCGGCCACGCCGATCCGCGTCGACAGGCACGCTCGGCATCAGCCTGGTCACGCTGGCTGCGCTGATCGCGTTGTGGTTCATCGCCGCGCGCTTTGGCTGGGCGTCGCCGCTGTTCCTGCCGTCGCCGGCCGAGGTGCTGACCCAGTTCAGCGCCGTCTGGGCCGAGGGTTATGCCAACGGCACGCTTCTCGACCACACACTGGCAAGCCTGGGCCGTATCGCGGCGGCGCTCGGCGTCGGCATTTTCCTGGGCATTCCGCTCGGCCTGTTGATGGGCCTCAATCGTTGGGTCAAGGGCATCTTCAGCGTGCCGATCGATCTCTACTGGGGCTTGCCGCCGCTGGCCTACCTGCCGCTGCTGATCATCTGGCTGGGCATCGGCGAGACTTCCAAGATCGTGCTCCTGTCGCTGTCAACCTTTGCCCCAATCTGCTTTGCCGCACAGGCCGGTGTCCGGTCAGTGCCGGCTGAACGCATCAACGCCGCGCTGTCGCTCGGCGCCAGCCGGCTGCAACTGTTCACCAGCATCATCCTGCCGTCCGCATTGCCGGAAATCATGACCGGTCTGAAGATTGCCATCGGTGCCGGATTGTCGACGTTGGTCGCGGCCGAGCTTATCGCGGCCCAGTCAGGCCTTGGCTACATGATCATGTCGGCCGCCAATTTCCTCGCCACCGACGTCGTCTTCGTCGGCCTCATCGTCATCGCCATCCTTGCCTTTGCCTTCACCAGCGGCATGCGCTGGCTGGAGCACCGTCTCATCCCCTGGAAGGGCAAGCTCTGACGCTTGCCTGCCCACATATTCCAAATCGCTGAAGGAACAATCCGATGCCCAGCAAGCCGCTCGACCTCTACTGGTACCTGCCGACGCATGGCGATGGACCGTATCTCGGCACCGACGAGCGCCACCGCCCGGCAACCTTCGGCTATCTCAAGGAGATCACCCAGGCCGCCGACCGGCTTGGCTTCAAGGGCGTGCTGCTGCCCACCGGGACGCGGTGTGAGGACGCCTGGATCGTGGCGGCCGGGCTGATCCCGCTCACCGAACGGCTGAAGTTCCTCGTGGCGCTTCGGCCGGGCAGCGGAACACCGGCCCTGTTTGCGCGTCATGCCGCGACCCTGGACCGCATCTCCGGCGGCCGCGTCCTGCTCAATGTGGTCACCGGTGCGGATCCAGCCGACCTCGCCGGCGACGGCAACAAGCTCAGCCATGACGAGCGCTATGCGCAAACCGACGAGTTCCTGACCATTTGGCGGCGGATACTTTCGGGTGAGCCAGCGGATTTCGAGGGCAAGTACCTTTCTGCCCACGGCACCGACATTTCCTTCCCGCCGGTTCAGCAACCCCATCCGCCACTCTGGTTCGGAGGCTCTTCCGATGCCGGCATTGCGATCGCCGCCAAGCATGTGGACGCCTATCTGAGCTGGGGCGAACCGGTGGACCAGCTTGCCGAGAAGATCGATCGCGTGAGGAAAGCAACGGCTGCACAAGGCCGCACGATCCGCTTCGGCCTTCGCATTCATCTGATCGTACGCGAAACGGAGGATGAGGCCTGGGCTGCCGCCGACCGGCTGATCAGCCACGTCACCGACGACCTTATCGCCGAAGCCCAGAACGGATTTGTCCACATCTCGCAATCCGTTGGGCAGAAGCGCATGTCGGCACTTCATCAGGGCCGGCGCGACCGGCTGGTTGTCGGCCCGAATCTGTGGGCTGGACCTGGGCTGGTGCGTGGCGGCGCGGGAACGGCGCTGGTCGGCAATCCCGACAATGTTGCAGCGCGCATACGCGAGTATCAGGACATCGGCATCGAAACGATCATCGCGTCCGGCTACCCGCACCTGGAAGAGGCGTTCAACGTCGCCGAACTGCTTTTCCCCAAACTCGGATTGAGTGGCGAAGCCGCACCCGTGGAGCGTAGCTGGGACGTCGAGTTCGGACGCGGTGTGCCTTCCAAGGTCGCGGCATCCGCATCGTGACGTCCTGTCTGCTCCGCGCTCAGAACAGCCACACCTACTGGTAACATCGAAGGACTGAGATAGGGCCGGCAGCTTGGGGGAATTTGGCACCCCAGTGGACAGTCCGCATCTTGCGGACTCCGTCTCGCGATGGGACATCCGTCAACTCGTAGGCGAATGGCCCGCATTTGCCAAACCTGCCAAAGTCGAAATTTCGACCCCGCGACCCCTTCCAGACCTTGACGAAAATTGGTGCGCCTGTTTGAGACCGGGGCAATGGGGATATTTGCTCCATGGGGAGAAGGTGGGCAAGCTGGTGAAGCGCGTTTTTCGATTGCTTGCCGCGATGATCATGGCGTCCGGGGTGACCGGCTGCACAAGCATTTCCTACTACGCGCAGTCCCTGGAGGGTCATGTGCAGATCATGGCGGCGCGCGAAAATGTTGGAAAACTGATCCATGATCCTTCCACGCCCGAGGCATTGCGCGCCAAGTTGACGTCGGCGAGCGCCATACGTCGGTTTGCCACAGATGAACTGGCACTGCCCGACAACAGCAGCTACCGCAGCTATGTTGACATCGGTCGGGACGCTGTGACCTGGGCCGTTTTTGCGGCGCCACAATTCTCCCTGACGCCACGAACCTGGTGCTTTCCGGTTTTCGGCTGCGTTCCGTACCGGGGTTACTTTGCTCGGAAATCCGCGACTGACACCGCTGTCGAGCTTCATCGACAGGGGCTGGACGTCTATGTCACAGGCATCACCGCCTATTCCACACTGGGCTGGTCCAGTGACCCGCTGCTAAGCACCATGCTTCGTCAGGATGACACGTATCTCGCAAGCCTTGTCTTTCATGAGCTGGCGCATCAGCGCATCTATGTGAATGACGATTCCGCATTCAATGAGGCTTTCGCGGTTGCCGTCGAAACCACCGGCGTAAGGAAATGGCTGCGCGCTGCTGGCGATCGCGCCGGATTGCGCCGCTACGAAGCCGATCGCAAGCGCCGTGCCGATTTTCTTGGACTGCTGTCGAAAACGCGGGACGAGTTGGGGCAGGTCTATGCAAGTCCCCGTACCCCGGAGCAGATGGCGGCTGCCAAGGCAGCCACGATCGACAAGCTCCGGACGCGCTACAGGCAAATGCGCGACAGGCGCTGGGGCGGATACCGGGGGTACGACGCGTGGTTCGATGCCCCGATCAACAACGCAAAGCTCGCCGCGACCGCTGTCTACGGCGAACAGGTTCCGGCGTTTCTTCGCCTGTTCGATCTGTGCTCCGGCGATTATCCAAGGTTCTACGCTTCTGTTCGACGGATCGCCGATTTGCACCAACCTTCCCGTGCCGAAGCGCTTGAGGCTGCGGCCACGTGTGATTGACTTCATCGCCCATCAAGGACATCCACGATGCCCGCACAATCCGCGATGCAGAGCCGATCCATGCATTGTTCGCCGCACGACTATATAAGGCAGATACGGTGAAGCGTTCTGGGCGACACCCCAGGCACGGCGCCCGTGGAACAAGGGTCCAAACTTTTAGAGTAAGGGCGAGACACTAGGCAGCCGAAGGCGCCCCAACTGAGGCGGGATTTTTGGGAGGACACATACCATGAAGCGCTATTTTCCGATTGCACTCGCTGGGCCTGAACTTGCCAAATGACACTATATGCGCGAAACTTGTTATGTGCGGAACTTGGTTTTCGAAGAGCCGCTCATAGGGCGGATGTGGGAATGGCGTGGTTGTCCGCACCACCACCGTCACGACCGGGCGATCAAGGATAACGGCGAGCAAGCGGGGTTCCAATCAATGGCATATGTCGCGTCTTGGCGGAATCCTCGCGTAAGAGCAGCTTTTGCTGCCATTGCGTTATCGCAGTTTGCGGCCATCGCGCATTCCAGCGAGGGATCATTTGATGACTTTCCCTTCTTGGTGCATTGCGAGGTTAGCGGTCTGCATCGTGCTTTCTATTTGTCCACAATTAGCCAAGACGGGGTTGCCGTCTATATTTCGCCGGACAGGCTGGCCGGCACCATAACTGTAAGAGGCAAGGCCGATCCAGTGGGCGCAGACGGGTCGGGAAGTTGCGCTGGAAAAACACTTGAGCAACTACGATCGACGGGTCAAGCATATGACTTGCAGCACTGATTTTTGAGGAATGCTGTCGGCGCAATTCCACCTTCAAATGCGAACTTTTCGCCGCCTGTTGGTGTTCGGTCACACATTTCCGCCAGATCCCGTTTGTCAAACGGCTTCCAAAACTGCCCTCCGATCGGCGTCCAATTTTGACCCCCTTTATGTAGTGCGGAGCGGTCAACGTTCGCCCGGGCGGACCTGGTCAGGGTTGCGCAGCCCGGGCGAGCGCGGATTGCGCTTGGCAGCTGATTGGGTGATCAGGCGCGGTTCTTGAAGCGCCAGGACTCGTTGCCGGTCTCGATGATCTCGCAATGATGGGTGAGACGGTCGAGGAGCGCTGTCGTCATCTTGGCGTCGCCGAAGACGGCGGGCCATTCTCCGAACGCCAGGTTGGTGGTGACGATGATCGAGGTCCGTTCGTAGAGCCTGCTGATCAGGTGGAGGAGCAATTGCCCGCCGGCTTGCGCGAACGGGAGATAGCCGAGTTCATCGAGCACGACGAAGTCGAGCGGGTGAGGTAGTCGACGATACGGCCCTGCTTGCCGCCGCGGTGCTCGGTCTCGAGCAACGGCGCGCCGTTGCGCAGCGCTCCGGGCTTGCGGGCAAGCACAGGGACGTAATGCCAGGTATCATAGATCGTCTCGCCGCGCCCGAACGAGCGGACACGTTCGGCGACGACCCCGCCGTCCTGGCGAATGACGATCTTGCCGGCATAGGCGTGGATCTCCACCGGGCGGCCGACGGCCGTCGACGGGACAGAAGCGCACCGTGCATGTCTTCGACACCGAGGCGGGGACCGTGTGGAATGCATCGAAGGGGCCGCGGTAGTCGACCAATTTGCCGCGCTCTTCCTCAAACACGTTCCAGATCGTGCGCTCCGGTCTCGAGGCGGGCTAAGCACCAAGATCCATGGCGCCGGCGATGCGCTCGGGCTACCGGTTCGCCTGATCTCCAGCCCCGGACAGCGCAACGACAWCGCCTTTGCCCATGATCTCGTCGATGGCTTCGAGGCTGGTGCCACGATCGCCGACAAGGGCTATGACGCCGACCACCTGCACGAAAAGATCGCTGAAACAGGAGCYGAAATCGTCATCCCACCGAAGCGCAACCGCAAGGTCCAACGTCCCTACGACACTCTCTACAAAGAGCGCAACATCATCGAGCGCTTCTTCAACAAGCTCAAACAGTTCCGCCGTGTCGCAACCCGCTACGACAACCTGCTGGCCAACTTCATGGGCTTCTTCGTTAAACGCGCCGCTATCGCTATCTGGCTCAGATAGTTAAATCGTTACTGCGGCCTAGGGTTGAAACGAAATAGTACCTTTTTTGTCACATCGTTTGGGCAATGTCGTCTCGACTGATTTCGTTGCGGCCGATTTCGATTGTGGTGACTAAGCGCGAGCGTAAATCTCGCACTTGGAAAAGAGTGTGACTCATCTCTTTCGGAGGCCGGTAGATTCACGGCACCCACTTTGAAGCTGGAGTTTAAAATGAACGTCAAGAGCCTTCTTCTCAGCTCCGCTGCGGCTCTAATCGCTGTTTCCGGTGCGCGCGCCGCCGACGCCGTCGTCGTCGCCGAGCCGGAACCCGCTGAATACGTCAAGATCTGCGATGTCTACGGCGTTGGCTACTTCTACATCCCCGGCACCGAAACCTGCCTGCGCATCGGCGGCTATGTCCGCTACGACATCGGCATCGGTGACACCGGCTCGTTCGACGGTGCGAAATCTGCGGATCATCAGGATGGAGATGACAACAGCACGTACTTCAAGAACACCCGCTTCACGCTGAAGACCTGGACCGGCCAGGAAACCGAACTCGGTACCTTGAAGACCTACACCGAGACCCGCTTCAGATTCGGTAATTTGAACGGCTTCGGTGACGAGTTCGGCAACGACGCTCACAATAAGGACACCGAGCTGAACTTCGCCTGGATCCAGCTCGGTGGTCTGCGCGTCGGCAAGGACGAATCGGCCTTCGATACGTTCGTCGGCTACGCCGGCAACGTCCTCCAGGATACGCTGGTTCCGTACGGCGTCTTCGATACCAACGTCATCCAGTACTACTTCGATGCTGGCAACGGCTTCTCCGCCGTCGTCTCGCTCGAAGAAGGCTATGGCGCCTACACGATCGACAGCTACGTTCCGCATGTCGTCGGCGGTGTGAAGTGGACGCAGGGCTGGGGCGCCATCACCGGTGTCGTCGCTTATGACAGCAACTACGAAGAAGTCGCCTTCAAGGCCCGCTTGGACGTGAACGTGTCTGACGCTCTGCAACTGTGGGTCATGGCGGGCTACGGCACCGACGACAACCTCAGCGACGGGACCCTGGCTTTCCCGGCCAACGGTCGCGGCTTCTACAAGCAGTGGGGCGGCAACTGGGCAGTCTGGGGTGGTGGCACCTACAAATTCAACGAGAAGACCTCGTTCAACCTTCAGGTGTCTGCTGACGACTGGAAGAACCTCGGCGTTGCAGCGAACGTCGCTTACAACGTTGTTCCCGGCTTCACGGTCACGGCCGAAGTCGACTATCTCCATGCAGGCCGGTTTGGCGATGTTGACTTTGTCAACCCCGCGTTTACGCCTGCCGACAAGGAGAACAGCATCGGTGGTATGCTCCGCTTCCAGCGCGACTTCTAACAGGTCTCGCTTCGGCGAAACCGAAACCCGGCGGGTTGCCGCCGGGTTTTCTTGTCCACAACAGAGTCTGCTCGGCGCGATTTGACGTCCAGGCTTAGCATTCTCTCTGCTTCTCTATTCCGCAGCTGCGTCAGAGCCGTGATTTGCCGCCTCAAAAATCAATGGTTATGGTGGGCCGGGAGGACATACTCAGATCACTGATTTTACTGGGTTTTTCGTGGGCTAAAATCAGATGTCTTCCCGTATCGTTCCGCCGAAGCCAAACAGTTGAACTCAGTGACCCTGTCTCCTTCGCGCAACGAGTTGAGCTAGGTAGCACCGAGAAGCAGGCGAACGGCGGACCTACCGCTACGCGATGGGTGATTGTATCATAATATGTAGCACATTCTCCGTGTCTAGGTGAGGCGTCACGCCGCCGCCCCGAGCAATGGACGTCGTGTAGGGAACTGCACATTAACGACTGGTGCACCGGCAAGTACCCCATTGCTCTGAGCGGGACCATGGAGGTAAAGCGACGAGCGCGCCCACACTAGGAACCTCGTCGGATAGCGGCAGAAGGGATCGCACCGCGTTTCGATCAGACTTGTTCTTTGCGATCGTGCTGCCACTTTCCCGCGCGAGCGCCGGCTCCCCTGCTGATGCTTTTGGCTGTTAACTGTACCTCTTTTTGGATGTTGACGCTTACTCTTCGTTAGCGTTAAGAATGCGCTAATATAAGCGTCGCCTAACACAAGACCTGACCGGGCAATCAGGAAATGGCGACGCCGTAAGGGCTAAAGGGGAACGCAGCGCGGCCAGAATAGTCGTCGCAGCTACCATTGTTTGGCCAAGATCTATCTGTGGACCGCCATGTTGATAACTGGCCGTTTGAGGACTTATGCGCTGAAAATAGACGTTTGTTAAAACAGCATATCGATCTTTCAACACGTTTAAATGGAGATTAGATAGCCGTCGGATGCGGCACACAAATAGATGATGGGGCATCTGTTTTGTGCTGGTGTGAAGTAAAAGGGGGTGGGGTTTAATGGCTTCTTGTCAGAGCACAGATGCCAACGCAACTGCGACATCGTTTCCAAATACTTGGTCGACCGGGGACAGGCCCTGCGGTCTTGCCGAAAATACGACCATCTTCATTTCCACGCCGCAGGCCGCTGTTTCTCTCGATCCGTTGAGCAATGATTTCACCGGGATCGTACTTTGTCCTATCGATGATTGGTTCCCAGCCTCGGCCGACACAAAGAGACCCGGGGACGCCGATTGTAAGGTTTCAGCCGACATCAGGTATTGGGCGGGCTCGCCAGCGTGGGCCTTTGGTGTCGGTACAAATGTCATTGCTTTGAACGCGAACTCATTGGCCCTGGCGCTCTCGCCCGGGATTAACCCGTTTGTTGGCGAAGGCGAACTTGCTTGCACAGCTTCACAATTTTTGAGCGACCTCGCCACAGGCGGCAGGTCGACGTCGGCAGTTCTTGGCCGACAAGAACAACGAGCGAGATAGGGGTTAGGACATGGCAACGACCATTGGCACGATCGGCAACGACAATCTGGTCGGCGGTAGCGGAGACGACGTGCTTTTGGGGGGCGCTGGAAGCGACCGCCTGAATGGCGGGTCAGGCGCCGACACGCTCGATGGAGGGAGTGGCTTCGATACGGTCTTGGGCGGATCTGGGGCGGACACGCTTATCTATCGAGCGTGGGAAAATCAGTACAAGATTGGCAGCCAATTCTTCGGCACGGGGATAACGGCCGGACAAACGGCCTTTTCCGGCTACGACGTCTACGACGGCGGCAACGGCAATGCTGCCAAAGGCACTGCCGAGATCGATACGCTCGTTATCTATCTAAGCAATGACCAACTCGCCAATGCGTCGTTTATGGCGGCGTTTAACGGTGAAATTGCCCAGTTTCGTGCCTTTATTGCCGCAAACTCGAACTCGAATACCGGCCAGGCAGGTCAAGCAGAATTTACATTCACTTCGATCAATCTCAAGGTCTCCGCGATCGAGCAGGTTTCAGTCGGTCTCGATCCAACTTCGCCCGTCGGTTTCAACGATACTAACGCTGCCGACCAGGTGCGCGAGGCCGGCGTTGGCCCGGCGAATGCACTCCTTGGGGGTGACTCCTCGGCGGCAGGTAATGTGCTGACCAACGACACGGATTCCGACGACGGCCAGGCGTCGCTGGTCGTGTCGGCGGTCCGGACAGGTACGGAATCCGGATCAGGAAGTGTTGGCACGGTCGGATCTGCATTGGTGGGCACCTATGGCTCACTGACCTTGAATGCCAACGGCACCTATAGCTACGCCCTCAATAATAGCGACGTGGACACCAATGCGCTGGCGAACGGGGTCACCGTCACTGAGGTGTTTACATACACCGTCCGTGACCCGCACGGGCTTACGGATACTGCGCAGCTGACCATCACCGTCACCGGGACCAACGACGGCCCGATCGCCGTCGCCGACACCAATGTTGGCGATGCGGTCACCGAGGCCGGCGTCAACCCCGGCAACACGCCGTTCGCAGACGACGCCTCCACCATCGGCAACGTCCTGACCAACGACACCGACGTCGACGTTGGCGACAGCAAGACGGTTTCGGCCGTCAACGGCGGCGCCGGCAATGTCGGCTTGGCAGTGGTTGGGACCTATGGCTCGGTCACAATCGGGTCGGATGGCAGCTACACCTATACGCTCAACAATGCCGATGCCGATACCAATGCGCTGGCCCAGGGCGCCACGGCGACGGATCAGTTTACCTACACGGTCAAGGATGCCAATGGGGCCACCTCTTCGACCACGCTCACCATCACCATCACCGGCACCAACGACGGCCCGATCGCCGTCGCCGACACCAATGTTGGCGATGCGGTCACCGAGGCCGGCGTCAACCCCGGCAACACGCCGTTCGCCGGCGACATCTCCGCCATCGGCAATGTGCTGACCAACGACACCGACGTCGACAGTGGCGACAGCAAGACGGTTTCGGCCGTCAACGGCGGCGCCGGCAATGTCGGCTTGGCAGTGGTTGGGACCTACGGCTCGGTCATCATCGGGTCGAATGGCAGCTACACCTATACGCTCAACAATGCCGATGCCGATACCAATGCACTGGCCCAGGGCGCCACGGCGACGGATCAGTTTACCTACACGGTCAAGGATGCCAATGGGGCTACCTCCTCGACCACGCTCACCATCACCATCACCGGCACCAACGACAGCCCGGTGATCACGACGGCGGTCGGCCAGGATGCCGGCACGGTTGTCGAGGCCGGCAATCTGGACAACGGCACGGTTGTCGCCGGGACGCCGTCGGCGTCGGGCACGCTGACCTCCTCGGATGTCGACCACCTGGCGACGGCGACCTGGAGCGGCGACGCGACGGGCACCTATGGCGCGTTTGCGATCAACCCGACGACGGGCGCCTGGAGCTTCGCGCTCGATCAGGGCGCGGCCGATCATCTGGCCGAGGGCGAGAGCGACACCCAGACGTTCACCGCCACGGTCACCGACGACAAGGGCGCGACGGCGACGCAGACCGTCACCATCACCATCACCGGCACCAACGACAGCCCGGTGATCACGACGGCGGTCGGCCAGGATGCCGGCACGGTTGTCGAGGCCGGCAACCTGGACAACGGCACGGTTGTCGCCGGGACGCCGTCGGCGTCGGGCACGCTGACCTCTTCGGATGTCGACCACCTGGCGACGGCGGCCTGGAGCGGCTCGACGACGGGCACCTATGGCGCATTCGCCATCGACGCGGCCGGCAACTGGACCTTCACGCTCGATCAGGGCGCGGCCGATCATCTGGCCGAGGGCGCCAGCGACACCCAGACGTTCACCGCCACGGTCACCGACGACAAGGGTGCGACGGCGACCGAGACCGTCACCATCACCATCACCGGCACCAACGATGCGCCTGTGGTCGTTGCCGGCGGCAATACCGACACCGTGGTCG
>NZ_JBFUDZ010000076.1:0-21463 GCF_056404455.1 Mesorhizobium sp. P2_D1 | reverse complement strand
GCGCTTCTGTTCGAACATGGCCAGAGTGGYTGGCCGATGCGTTGACCCGACAAGAACCACAGATTCGACGCCGCGCTCGACCAGCAGACGTGCCTGCTCGTATTCAAGATCGATGTCGTAGCCCGAGGTGTTGATGATGAGCGAAACGTCTTTTTCGGAGAGCCGCGCCTGAAGTCCATCGACCATCGTGGCATAGATGGCGTGGTCCAATGTGGGGATGATCGCGCCGACCAACCTTGTCCGGGTCGACCGCAGAGCTCTGGCGGAACCATTGGGCACGTAGCCGAGATCGCGCGCCGCCCGGACAACACGGTCCCGCACGACCTCGTTCACGTTGGGGTTGCCATTGAGCACGCGGGAGACGGTAGCCGGCGAACAGTTCGCAAGCCTGGCCACATCAATCAGCTTTGCGCCGCCATCCTCGATATCCATTGAGCCTCGAATCCGACGGTTTTCGAGAAACCGTTTTCCTGATGACACACTTCTTTTCTGAAGGCTACACCATCTTTCTTTGAGAAAGCGTTTCAAATTAGGCTTGACAGCTATAAGAAAAGGCGTGAAAACGATTTCACAAATGCGCAACTTATAGCGCAGAACCAAGGGAAGAGAAATGCTCAGCGGCATCAAAGTCGTCAGCTTCTGCCATTTTCTGCAGGGTCCTGCAGGCGCCCAATATCTCGCCGACATGGGAGCGGATGTCGTCAAGGTCGAACCTATCGATGGCGCCCATGAACGCCGCTGGTCGGGTGCTGACGTTTACGTGGAAGGAGTCAGCGGCTTCTATCTCTGCGCCAACCGCAACAAGCGCTCCATCGGCATTGATCTGAAGAGCACCGAGGGCAAGCAAGTCGCCCGACGTCTGATCGCCGGCGCCGATGTGGTGATGGAGAATTTCCGGCCGGGCGTGTTCGCCAAGCTCGGCTTTGACGATGATGCACTCCGGGACATCAATCCCAATCTGATTTTCGCCTCGGCGAGCGGTTTTGGCGCAACAGGCCCGATGGCGACGAAGCCCGGCCAGGATCTTCTCGCCCAGGCGCGTTCCGGCCTAATGAGCGTCACCGGAACTCCGGAACGTGGCCCCACGCCGGTCGGTGCGGCGATCGTCGACCAACATGGCGGGGCATTGCTGGCGATGGGCATTCTGGGTGCGCTGGTGCGCCGCTTGCGGGATGGCAAGGGGACTCGTGTCGAGGCAAGCCTGATCAACTCGGCGATCGACCTGCAGGGCGAGGCGCTGGTCAATTACTTCGCCGGCGGCATGACCCGCGAGGTGCTCAACCGCGAGGCGAATCTGGCGACGTGGTTCCATGCCGCGCCCTACGGTGTCTATCCTGCCTCCGATGGCCATGTGGTGGTGTCGCTTTGCGATTCTTCCGTGCTGGCCGAAGCGCTCGACAGCGACGGTCTGCGCGAGGTAGTCGGTGTCGACCGCTACGTCGAACGCGATGACTATGCTCGCCGGCTCGCCAGTGCCACGGCCCGGTTCGCGGTGGCCGAACTCGCCGAGCGCTTTGACCGCCATGGCATCTGGTGGGCGCCCATCAATTACTATGACGATCTGCTGGCCGACGCGCAGCTCAGCCACGCGCAAGTGTTCCGGCAGGTGAACGTGCGTGGCCGAACGATCCACCTGGTCAACCATCCCAACCGCTACGACGGCGAGGTGCCCGCGCTGCGATACCTCGCTTTGGAGATCGGCGAGCACACGCGCGAGATCCTGGATGAGCTTGGCTATGCCGATGACGAGGTTCAGCGGCTGCTGGCGTCGAAGGCCGTGATCGCATCCCGCGAAAAGGACGATGCAGTGGCAAGGAAGGCTTCGTGATGCTGGAACAGGTCTCCCCGGCTGCAATCGGTGTTGCTGTGCCCGAGCACGCAGCCTCCATCAACCGCGGACTTGCCATTGTGACGGGTGGCCGTCGCGGCATCGGCCGAGCCATCTGTTGTGAACTCGCGCAGGCGGGTTTCGATATCGCTGTGGTCGACATAGTCGACGATGAGAATGCCAGCGAGACAGTCAACCTTGCCCGCACGCACGGACGAAATGCCGCCTTTTATCGCAAGGACATATCCGAGACCTCGGACAATGCGGCGTTGATAGAGCGCATTGAAGCCGATCTGGGGGCAACCACGTGCCTGGTCAACAACGCCGGCGTCCAGGTTTCCGTGCGCGGCGATCTTCTCGATGTTACCGAGGAGAGCTTCGACCGGCTGGTCGGCATCAATCTGCGCGGCACGTTCTTCTTCACCCAGGCCGTAGCGCGCGCGATGATTTCCCAGCCGCAAGCCCGGCTCGAACGCTCGGTGGTGACGATCACCTCTGCTAACGCAGGCTTGGTCTCGCCGGAAAAGGGGCCGTACTGCATATCCAAGGCCGGACTGTCGATGGCTTCCCAGCAGTTCGCCATTCGTCTGGCGGACGCAGGCATCCGAGTGCACGAGATTCGCCCAGGCCTGATCCAGACCGATATGACCGCCGATGTCTACGATAAGTATTCGGGGCAGGTCGAGGCCGGACAACTCTCGGCAATCAGGCGGTGGGGGCAGCCCGAAGACATCGCCCGCGGCGTGGCGACGTTGGCCATTGGCGGCATGCCCTTCAGCACCGGGGACATCTACCACATCGGCGGCGGCATGCAGATGCATCGCCTGTGAGCTTTTTTTGAGGGATCGAGAAAACGATTTCTCGAATTGGGAGACGACGTGATGAAGGACGCAGTTCTCGAAATGCGCGGCATCCACAAGCGCTTTCCGGGTGTGTATGCGCTGAACAATGTCAGCTTCGCCGTCAGCAAGGGAAGCGTGCACGGCGTCATCGGTGAAAACGGGGCCGGCAAGTCGACATTGATGCGCGTCCTGTCTGGCGCGTTCTTGGCCAACGAAGGTGAAGTGGCCATCGACGGAGATGTGGTGGCGGCGCCGACGCCTGAGCGGATGCTCGAGCTCGGAATCGCGGTCATCTATCAGGAGCTTGCCCAGGCTCCGCATCTTACGGTGGCTGAAAATGTTCTTCTCGGTCGCCTGCCGAAAACGCGTCTGGGCACGATCGACTGGCGCCGGGCGAAAGCCGCAGCTCAGGATGTGCTCGACAGGCTTGGCTTCCGTGTCGATCCGGCAGCGCGCATCGACACGATCAGTGTCGCGCAGCGCCAGATGGTCGAGATAGCCAAGGCGATTGCCCGCGAGGCTCGCATCGTGGTGCTCGATGAGCCGTCCGCTGTTCTCGGCGACTCCGAGCTTGAACATCTTTTCAAGACGATCCGGCGGCTGAGCAGCGAACACGGCGTCTCGTTCATCTACATCACCCATCGCCTCAAGGAGCTCTATGAGATTTGCGACGAGGTCACCGTGCTTCGGGATGGCCAGGTCGTTGCCTCGATGCCGCTTGGCCAGACGACCACGGCCGATCTCATCCGCCATATGGTCGGGCGCGAATTCAAGGACGTATTTCCACCGCGCTCGCAGCCCGGCGACGAGATCCGCTTAGACGTACGCAACCTATCGCGGAACGGCGTGCTGAAGGATATCTCCTTCAATGTCAGGCGCGGCGAAATCGTCGGCATCTGCGGTCTTGCCGGAGCGGGCCGGACCGAGGTGCTGCGCGCTATCGCCGGCGCCGATCCGATCGACGGCGGCGAGATCAGGATCGACGGCCAAGTGGTCGCTATCGACGGGCCGCGTCGGGCACTTGCGCATGGCGTCGGCCTGCTGCCCGAGGATCGCAAGACAGAGGGGCTGTTCCTCGACCAGTCGGTGGCATTTAACGTCACCGTTTCCCAGATGGCGCCGTTGACCCGCAGTGGCCTGATCAGTGGCTGGCGCGAGCACGAGGCTGTCTCCCTGTTCATCCAGCAGATGCGCATCAAGACGCCGAGCCCCAGCACCAAGGTCCGCACCTTGTCGGGCGGCAATCAGCAGAAATGCGGCATCGCCCGTCAACTGCATGCGGGAACGGAAATCCTGCTGGTCGACGAACCGACGCGCGGCGTCGACGTGGCAGCCAAGCGCGAAATCTACGACCTGCTCGCCGAACTGACATCCAAGCGCGGCGCAAGCGTCGTGATGGTCTCGTCGGAATTGCCGGAAATCCTTGGCCTCTGCAATCGCATCATCGTCATGCGCGAGGGCGCCATCTCGGCGGTTCTAGAAGGCGAGGACGCAACCGAGGAAACAATCATGGCCCATGCGGTTTGGCAGTGAGGAACGACATGAGCACGCGCAGCTATCACCAATTTATCGGCGGGCGGTTTGTCGATGGTTCGGGTTCCGGTTCGATCGAGCGCCGGTCGCCGGCCACAGGTGACGTGGTCGCCCGCTATGCCGATGGCACGCCCGAAGATGTCGATCTTGCCGTCGAGGCGGCGCGCATCGCCTTTGAGGAAGGGCCGTGGCCGCGTATGAGCGGCATGGAGCGCGCCGAGGTCCTGAACCGTCTTGCCGATCTGATCCGCACCAACCGCGACCGGCTGGTCAGGATTGAGGTCGAGGAGGTCGGCAAGCCAGTTCGTTTTGCGCGCGGCGATATTGATGGTGCAGCCGGCCTGACACGCTATGCAGCTTCGCTGGCCATGCAGATGGCGGGCCTGACCTACACGAACATCGGCGATGGCAAGACGGCGCTGATCAGCCGCGAGGCAGTGGGCGTCGTGGCGCTGGTCACGCCATGGAATTTCCCGGCGCTGATCCTGGCGCAGAAAGTCCCGTTCGCTCTGGCTGCCGGCTGCACTGTGGTGCTGAAGCCATCGGAGTTCACGTCAGGCTCAGCCTTCGAGATCGCCGCGCTGGCGAGCGAGGCCGGCGTGCCGGCCGGCGCCTTCAATGTCGTCAGCGGTTATGGCGCAACCGCCGGCGACCACCTGACCGGGCATGCGGGCATCGACTTCGTTTCCTTCACCGGTTCGACGCGCACCGGCAGCCGTGTGGTCGGCAACACGTCCCGTCATCTGGTCAAATCCTCGGTCGAACTGGGCGGCAAATCGGCCAATATCGTCTTTGCCGATGCGGATCTGGACGCCGCGGCGGACGGCGCGCTGATGGGCGTGTTCTTCAACAATGGTGAGTGCTGCGTTTCGGGTTCTCGGCTGTTCGTGCAGTCCGCCATCGCCGACGACTTCATCGCCAAGGTGGTCGCGCGCTCCCGCAAGATGAAGGTCGGCGATCCGTTCGACGACGACACGGATGTCGGCGCGCTGATTGATCGCAACCATCTGGCCAAGGTGACCGGCTTCGTCAAAAGCGGGATCGAGGAAGGCGCCCAACTGGTGCTCGGCGGAAACGCAGCGGCAGGGGCGGTCGGTCATTTTCACGAGGCGACCATTTTCGACCGGGTCGAACCGCATATGACCATCTTCCGCGAAGAGATCTTTGGCCCGGTGCTCAGCATCACACGGTTCGATACGGTGGATGACGCGGTGCGGTTGGCCAATGACACTGCCTATGGTCTGTCCAACTACATCTGGTCGAAGAATATCGACACAGTCCTGACCGTCGCCAAGCGGCTGAAAAGCGGCTGGGTGCAGGCCAACACAATCATTGACGGTGCGCCGCAGCTGCCGCTCACCGGGGTGAAGGGATCCGGCTTCGGCTACGAGATGGGCCAGGCGGGCTTTGAAGAGTTCACCCAACTCAAGACGCTTCTCATTCAGACCGGGCCGCGCGCTCCGGTGTTTCCGGTCTGAGGCGGGTGATGACCATTCCGCGCCTCATCGTCACCGATGTCGACCGCACCTTGCTGACGCATGACCATGCGTTGCCGCAGCGTGTGGCAGACGCGCTTCGCGAGGCGCGAGAGGCTGGCATCACGATTGTTCTGGCAACGGCGCGCTCGCCGCTCGGGGTAAAGCCCTATGCGGAGAAGCTTGGGATTGCAGGCCTCGCCATCTGCTTTAACGGTGGCTGGATCGGTAATGTCTCGACCGGCGTTGCGCTGTCCGAGCAGCGGATCGGTCGCACCGATGCGCTGTACACCATGGCCACGGCGCAAGCGGCGGGCGTTCGACCGATGTGGTTCACCGGCCAAGCCATTCACGCACTTGCCGAAGACCCGATCATCGCACGCGAAGCCGGCGTGACCGCAGAGCCTTTGATCGTGGCGAAGGCGCTCGAAGACCTACCGGGGGAACCGGGCAAGATCATGTGTGTCGCCGCGCTGCCCACAGACCGTGAAGCCTTTGGAGCTCTGCGCGTGCAGCTTGGCGGGTGCCTGTCGGTATCGGGTTCGCATCCACGTCTGCTCGAGATCGGTCCGCTCGGCATCTCCAAGAAGACTGCCATCGCGACCGTTGCGGCCGAACTCGGAATGGCGGCGCAGGACTGCGCCGCGGCCGGCGACGCCGAGAATGATCTCGAGATGCTGGCCTGGGCCGGAACGGCGGTCACGGTCGAAAACGCGGTCCCGGAAGCCAAGCGGCTCGCGCATTTCGTTGGACCATCCTGCGACGAGGGCGGGCTGGCCGATGCGGTGGCCTGGCTGCTGCAACAGCAATCGACCCTCGCAATGGCGCACGAATCGGGAGGAAGGAATGGCTGAGATGACAACGGGACAGGGATTGGCGTCGATCCGGCCGGGGTCGGTGGGTCGGTTGCGAGGCTGGGCGCAAAGCCTTGGCCTGCTCTGGGTCCTGATCGTGTTGTGCGCCTTCGCGGTGTATCTGTCGCCGAGCTTCATCCAGACCGGCAACATGTTGAATGTCGGCCGCCAGGTCGCGCTGTTTGGCATCGTCAGCGTCGGCATGACCTTCGTCATTCTGACACGCGGCATCGATCTTTCCGTCGGTTCCATCGTCGGTGTCGTCGCGGTTGCCACCGCGCTGATGCTCTCATCTGGCGTTCCAATCCCGCTGGCGATGATTGCGGCGCTGGGGATGGGAGCCCTGTTCGGCGCCATCAACGGAGCTGGCGTCGTTTTCTTTGGCATGCCGCCCTTCATCATGACCCTCGGCACGCTGGTGATGGGGCGCGGCATTGCCATGACCATTGCCAACGGCGAGCCGAAGACGCTTGGCGATGCTTCGGATGCCTTCTCCTATCTGGGCAGCGGTTTTCTCTTCGGTATTCCCGTACCGATCTGGATCTTCGTTGCCATAGCCGCCGCGGCTTTCGTTGTCCTGCGACACACGCCTTTCGGTCGCCAGATCTACGCGGTCGGTTCAAACACCGAGGCGGCGCGGCTTGCCGGCATCAACGTGCCGCGCGTGCTGATGTCGGTCTATGCCATCTCCGGCGTGTTGTCGGCGCTGACCGCCCTGGTTTTCGTCTCGCGGCTGACCGTTGGTGAGCCCACCGCCGGCACCAATCTCGAACTCGAGGCCATCTCGATTGTCGTCATCGGCGGCACCAGCCTGTTTGGCGGCGAAGGCGGCGTCATCGGCACCGTGATCGGCGCCGCAATCATTGCTGTCATGGCTAATATATTGAATTTACTAGGCATATCGCCATTCACGCAGCAGATCGTGAAGGGCGCCATCATCATCGCCGCGGTGATGTTCGAGGTCTACCGTCACAAAAGACGGTCCTGACATCCATGCGCGGCAGCACTTGCCAGACGGGCCGGCCGTCGCGCTTTGGAGCCTGAAACGAAAAACAATGGAGGAGTGAAAAAATGACCAGTCGCAGACATTTCCTACGCACCACAGCACTTGCCGCCACCCTGGTACTGGGCGCCATGATGCCGGGCGCGGTCCTGGCTCAGGACAAGATCAAGATCGGCTTCAGCCAAGGCACCATGAACCATCCTTGGCGCGTCGCCATGGTGGAGGGCAACAAGAAGTACGCCGCTGAGCATTATCCGGATGTCGATCTCATCGTTACCGACGGCAACAACGATGCTTCCAAGCAGGTGGCAGACGTCGAAAGCCTGATAGCACAAGGCATCAAGGTGCTGATGATCTCGCCGCTGACCGAGCAGGCACTGACCCCGGTCGTCAAGGAAGCAATGGATGCCGGGATCAAGGTTGTGACTCTCGACCGCAAGGTCAACACGCCTGTGACTGTTCATGTCGGCGGCGAGAACCTGCCGCTCGGCGTTGGCGCGGGCGAATTCCTTGCCAAGAAACTGAATGGCAAGGGCAACATCATCGAGTTGCAGGGGACGGCTGGGGCATCGGCCAYCATCGATCGCAACAAGGGGTTTGCGGAAGCGATCGCAAAGCACCCGGACATGAAGGTGGTCGCATCGCAGAACTGTGACTACACCCGCGACAAGGCGGTGAAGTTCATGGAAGACATGGTGCAGCGGTTTGGTCCAGGCCAGATCCAGGCGGTATACGCGCACAATGACGAAATGGCACTCGGCGCAATCCAGGTGCTGGAGGCCGCCGGCCGGCTCAATGAAGTGGCGGTGGTCGGTATCGACGGCCAGGAGACGGCTTTCGAGGCGGTCAAACAGGGCAAGCTCGCCGCAACCTTCGTTTATCCGTTCGTGGCGCCGGAAGGCATCGAGACCGCTTACAAGGTGGCCAAGGGTGAAGAGGTCCCGGAGACGATCACCTTGCCGACGGTTTCAGTGACCCCGGACAACATCGCCGACATGATCGGCAAGGGCTTCTAAGTCCTCCCTGGGCAACGGGACGCCGCACTGACGCGGCGTCCCGAATTTCAAATAGGATCTGAATGATGAGCGACAAGAAACCGTTTGCTGCCCACGGCGTCATTCCCGCGTGCCTGATGCCGTTCACCACCGATCTGGCTGTCGATGAGAGCGCATACCGCAAGCACCTCGCTGACGTCTCCTCGGTCGAAGGCATTTCCGGCATCACCATCAACGGTCATGCGGCCGAAGTGCACGCGCTCACCATCGACGAGCAATACCGCGCGATAGTGGTAACCAAGGATGTGTTGCAGGATCAGGTTCCGACCATTGTCGGTGTCTACACAAACTCCAGCCTCGAGGCCGCGCGCATCGCCGCTTATGCTGATCGGGCGGGTGCCGACGCGCTGCTGGTTTTCCCGCCGGACTTCATGACGCTCGGTGGGCATCTGCGCCCAGAGATGATCGTCGAGCATCTGAAGCGCATCACCGATGCTTCGAACCTTCCTATCATCCTGTTCCAGTATCCGCTGGCATCGAACCTTGCCTACCCGCTGCAGACATTGCTCGACCTCTGCCGTCGTTTTCCCTCGATCGTCGCGATCAAGGACCAGTGCGGCGATGGCAATTTGCATGAACGCCAGATCCGCGAATTGAAAGCGCTCGACCGTCCGGTCAACACCCTCACCACCCACAGCGCCTGGCTGCTCGGCTCGCTGGCGCTTGGCTGCGACGGGCTCTTGTCGGGCGCCGGCAGCGTCATCGCCAGCCTTCAGGTTGCGCTGTTTCGCGCCGTGCAGGCGAACGATCTCAAGACTGCCAAGGCGATCAATGACCGCATCTATCCGACGGTGCGGGCCTTTTATGACGCGCCGCTTCTCGATATGCACAATCGCATGAAAGAGGCGCTGGTGGTGCTCGGGCGACTGGACGAAGCTCACGTCCGGCCCCCACTGATGAAGCCAAACCCCGCCGAGATCGAGAAGATCCGGGGACTGCTGAATGCTGCCGGATTGAGCGCGGAGACGCTTTACAGGAAGGTCGCCTGATCGATGATGGACCGCCTCGTTCAGGCAGTGGAACCGGCGCCCGGCATCCGACTGCTGACGCTCAACCGGCCGGACAAGCTGAACGCGTTGTCCAAAGCGCTGCTGGCCGAATTGAGCCACCTGCTCTCTGGCTACGACGCCGACACGGAGGTCGGCTGCGTGGTGCTGACGGGTGCCGGTCGCGCCTTTGCGGCAGGCGCCGACATCTCTGACATGCTGGAACGCGGGGTCGCCTCCTATGCCGACCCGGAACGGCTGGCATGCTGGCGCGCCATTGAGGGCTTCACCAAGCCGATTATCGCCGCCGTGAATGGCTATGCGCTGGGCGGGGGGCTGGAGCTTGCGCTGCTGTGCGACATCGTCATTGCCTCGCAAGCAGCTCAATTCGCGACTCCTGAAATCAAGATCGGCTCGTTTCCCGGCGATGGCGGCACGCAGCGTCTGCCACGCCTCGTCGGCAAATCCTTTGCCATGCAGATGGTCCTGACCGGCGACATGGTCGATGCGAGCCTCGCCGAGCGCAAAGGATTGGTCAGCGAAGTCGTGGAGGCCGACAGGCTCCTGCCACGGGCGCTGGAGATCGCCGCTGCGATCGCCGCCAAGTCGGTTGCCATCACGCCCTATGCCAAGAAGGCCGTTCTGGCAGCATTCGAAACAGAACTGCAAAGCGGGCTCGAGATCGAGCATCGGCTGACTGTCGAGGCATTCGGCAAGGAGGACCGGATTGAAGGGCTGCGAGCCTTTGCCGAGAAACGGGCGCCGGCCTTCAGGGGCAAATAGGATTTAGGAGCAATGTCCGCGGTCGGGTTTCGTCGCGCTGACGGGAAGGCGCCTTCGGGCGAGTGGAGGCAGACTATGTGGGATTACATCATTGTCGGCGCGGGCTCGGCCGGTTGCGTGCTGGCAAACCGCCTGTCCGAGGATCCTGACGTCAAGGTCCTGCTGCTGGAGGCTGGCAGCCGGGATTGGAACCCGATGATCCATATTCCTGGCGGCATCGGTAAGCTGTTTGGGCCGGGCGTCAACTGGCGGTTCCACACGGTGCCGCAGAAGAACCTCGACAACCGCTCCATCTGGTATCCACAAGGCAAGACCCTTGGCGGCTCAAGCTCGATCAACGCGATGATCTACATCCGATGCCAAAAGGAGGACTACGACAATTGGGCAGCACTCGGAAATGACGGTTGGGCTTATGAGGATGTCTTGCCCTATTTCCGTAAATCCGAGGACAATGATCGGCTCGCCAATCGCTATCACGGGCAGGGCGGTCCACTTGCAGTTTCGGATCAGGTCGGCCCGCACCCATTGACCCGGGCCTTTGTCCGCGCCGTGCAACAATATGGCCTGCCGTTCAATCCCGACTTCAACGGCGACACCATGTATGGCGCCGGCTTCTACCAGGTCACCTGTCGCGATGGCCGCCGCCGCTCGTCCGCTGTTTCCTATCTGCATCCCGTCAGCAGGCGGCCCAATCTGACAGTCAGGACCCATGCCCGGGTCACAAGGATCGTTGTCGAGAACGGCCGCGCCGTCGGCGTCGAACTGTCCGAGGGCAAATCGCGGAAAGTGTTGCGGGCCGAAAACGAGGTGATCGTATCGGCAGGAGCCATCAATTCGCCGCGCCTGCTGATGCTGTCCGGTATCGGACCGGCCGACGAGTTGAAAGCTCTCGGGATCGCGACGATCGCCGATCTCAGCGGTGTCGGGCGGAACCTCCAGGATCATCTCTGCACCAACGTCCATCTGACGCTCAAGGACCCGATCAGCTATGACGGCCAGGATCGCTATCCCAAGGCGCTCCTGCACGGCATTCGCTGGCTGCTCTATCGCAATGGCCCTGCCGCCTCGGTGATCGTTGAGGGCGGCGGCTTCTTCCAGAGTGAGGGAGCGAAGCGGCCCGACCTTCAGATTCACATCGCGCCAGCGATGGTGGTGCGCGGCGGCCAGACGCGGCTCGACGGGTATGGTTTTACCATCAACTCGACATTCCTTCGGCCACGTAGCATCGGCTCGGTGAAGCTGCGCTCGTCGAACCCCGCCGGCGAGCCGCTGGTCGACCCCAACTATCTATCCGATCCCTACGATCGCGGCATGGCACTGAAAT
Source organism: Mesorhizobium sp. P2_D1 (assembly GCF_056404455.1). Lineage (NCBI taxonomy): Bacteria > Pseudomonadati > Pseudomonadota > Alphaproteobacteria > Hyphomicrobiales > Phyllobacteriaceae > Mesorhizobium > Mesorhizobium sp. P2_D1. Next base: position 9,780 of record NZ_JBFUDZ010000076.1, on the reverse strand, counting down.
CAGTACGGATCATCCGGGAGGTGCTGGCGCAAAGTGAAATCGCGAAGTTCGTCAAGGTCGAACGGCTGCCTGGGCCGGCTGCGAAGACCGACGAGGAACTGATGGCCTACATCAGGCAGTATGCCTGCTGCGACTATCACCCTGTTGGCACCTGCAAGATGGGCGTCGACGAAACCGCAGTCGTCGATCCCGAACTGCGTGTGCGCGGACTCGACGGGTTGYGGGTGATCGACTCCTCGATCATGCCAGTCCTGATCAGCGGCAACACGAATGGGCCGACGATGATGATCGGCGAAAAGGGCGCCGATCTGATCAAGGGCGTCCGGTCTGCGCATGCCCGCCACATGATCGCAGCCGTTGCGTAAGTCTTCGGAGACCAGGCCGATGCAATTTCTTGTTTTGTCTCGACGCCGAACGGACCAATTCAGCGACGCTGATTTCGAACAGCTGGTACCCAGCGAGGGGGCACAGGCCCGCCATCTCTATAGCATCGGCTTCACGCGCCAGATCTGGCATCGCGGTGATATGCCCGGTGCGTGCCAGATCGTCGAGGCGAGGGACGAGATCGAGGTTCGCGAGATGCTGGCGACGTTGCCGCTGGCGAGGGCGGGGACGCTTGACTTCGAAATCGTCCCGCTGAAACCCTACGCTGGTTTCAATCTGCCATGAGGCCCACTGTTGTTCCTATGCAGTCGCACCGAGGTCCGATTATGGCGCGACGCGTCAGCAACGTCGTTGCGGCTGAGATGGGGTCGCCAGCAAAATGGCGCCTTTCCCGCTAGTTAATTCTGGAACCGGACCGCCTGCTTTCGGCCCAAACCGGTCGTCAGATAGTTCTACAATTCGCGATCGACTGGGGTTCCTGGAAGCTTTTCGAACTTTCTGGGTCGCGCCTCAGCCCGAATTGCGGTTGCTTATGGACAAAGCGGGATACTAGATTCGGTATTTGGATAGCATTGATGGCATCGACTTCTAGCACGTGCGCCAGATAGCGCGTGAGCACGAACTGCCAGCGTGCTACGTTTTTTGTCGGCGGCTTTGCTTCCATACCGGACCTAGAGTTCAGCTCACTGCGTTGGCTCTAAACTAGATATTCTCGCACTGTTGGAAAAGGTGCAGTACCGCTAGTGGAGCGTTATCCGAACAATAGAAATCCGCACGCAGTTTCCATACACCAACACCGGAGAATGCCGTTTGGCCAGGTGGCATTCGCGGACTATGCGGAAAACGGTCGTTTGCCGAACACAGTTGGTAGAGGGAAACGAACCCGAAACAAACCTTCTCTGAATCTGTGTGATCAATGGGCACCATTGGTACAGTTCAAGACCTAGCTCTGGACGTCCGAAATGCGCCTCTAGGTGAACTCGTCTCCGCCCCAGAAGCAGACGTCGTGGATGGCCATTCAGCCGGACCGCTCGCTTGGCCAGTTCGTAGCCACGCTTCGGGGCCAGAACCCGATGACCTTGCATCAGGGCGAAAATACTACGATATCGGAGACCAAACGCCGTCTGATTGGCTCGCGCCAATTCAGCTGTTCCCACCCATACTGGCGCGATGAATGACCTTCCAACCCGACGACATGGAATCAGAAAGGCTGGTTTCAGTCCGTAGACAGTCATGAAGCGAACGTCAGGATCCGGTCAGATCCTGACGTTGCCCACGCCGCTCATTAATGTCCGCTCGCGAAGATTTGCATCCAGAAGCTGCGAGTCTGCCAGCGGCCCAAAGCTGTCGGTCAGCGATGCGCCTCAATGCAGTCTTTCAGGGCCTCTCAGTGCTATCTCCAAACCAGACATTTCCAGTTTATTGCGGGTCATGCGCGCCGCTCAAGGTTCAATCGCTAGTCTTCAGAATCGCACCGTCTCCAGCGACGAAGATTGCAATTAGGCTCGCGCTTTCGGTGCTACTGGCATTCTCGCTGACTAGATGTTCACTGCCGGCAGGCTCAAAAAAGGTCTCGCCTGCTTTGTAGGTTTTTGAGGGGCCGGTCGCAGAGTTTTCAGAACGGATCGTTCCCGACAACACGTACGCTAGCACCGATCCCGCGTGGTGATGCTTGCCGGATTTGCCGCCTGGCGGGTAGTCGACGCGCAGGACGGTCAGTGTCTGTCCGGGAAGGTTTGGCAATTTTCCTGCAAAGACTGGAGAGACTTTGTCGTCGTCTGCGTGGACAGTAAGGGTGTACCCTAGGCAAAGGGTCACACTTGCCGCGACGATCGTAAGTTTTCTTTTAAGGCGCATCGGATCTCCATCAGTTGCTAATGTTGAGGACAATCTTGCCGTCTGCGCGAGGTCGCGTTCCCTCGAGCATTTCATGGGCCAACTCCGCCTCGCCAAGGGAGAGGACTGTGCCCACGCGTGATCTGATCGAACCGCTGTCGATGAGGCCGGCGATCATATCCAGACATTGCGTCGTCACATCGACCAGGAAGAACGACGCGCGGACCCTGTAGCGGGCTGCATCGGCCTGGTCGGGAACCGAAACGGCGGAGATCAGACAGCCGCCTGGCTTGAGAACCTGGAATGAGCGACGCTGAGTATCTCCGCCCACCAGATCGACAACCGCATCAACGCCGCTAACCTTTGTTTCGAATTGACGGGACTGGAAGTCGATCACCTCGTCTGCACCGAGTTCGCCGAGGTAGGCGAGGTCTCTGGCACCGCCTGTCGCGATAATCCGCAATCCGGCCTGCCGTGCGAACTGAACAGCGAACGAACCAACGTTGCCTGCCGCGCCATGAACCAGCACGGTGTGACCGCGTTGCAGCTGGGCGTGGTCGAAAAGCGCCTGCCATGCGGTAACGGCGATCACTGGCACCGCCGCAGCCGTGACGTCCGTCACGCTGCCGGGCTTCCGCGCAAGCATGCTAGCCGATGCGACGGCGAACTCGGCATATGCTCCCGTGAACTGCCTGTTTGTGACGCCAAACACAGAGTCGCCGACCCGGAATGCCTCGACGCCCTGTCCAACCGCCTCGACGAGCCCGGATAAATCCGATCCAAGCGTCAATGGTAGGGGCTGCGGCAATGCACTCTTGCCGGCACGTATCCAACCGTCCCACGGTCCAACACCGGCGGCTGCCACCTTTACGAGAACTTCTCCCGGGCCGGGCCGTGGGCGGGCAATTATCTCCAGCGTTATGACTTCGGGTGGACCAAACCTGTGGACGCGGCAGGCCTTCATAGTTGGCATATAGGCGGATGGCGGCGATGACCTATCCTCGTCCATCGGACTATTGCCGTTCCTGGAACGAGATCGGATAGGCCTCGTTGCGCAGCGTCAGCATCGGATCGGCAGGATCGATCCCAGAATGTGGCTGGCCGGGCAGGAACAGCGTACCTTTGTCTGCAGCCGCCTGATCGGCGACGATCTTCGTGATTGTAATCGAACCGAGTTTTACCAGCCTGCGCTGCTCAGGCCAGGCGATTGATGGATCTTCTATCTTGTCACCGTCCTCGGCAATCTGTGCATACCAGTCGAAGCCTATCGGCTGCGCAGCGATGCGCTCGAGAATCTCCTCGCGGAGATAATTGGGTCCTTTGGTCGCGAGATCCGCGGCTGTTAGGTAAAGTTCGCCGGCCTGCGGAATGAGCCGGTAGCGCACGTGCACGGCCTTGCCGGCGGCATTTTTATAGGTGAAAGCGTTGACGCCAAAAAATGCCGTAGTGGCGTAAGATGCTGGCGGCGGCTTTTGCGTCGACACGAAAGTCTTGGCGATCGGATGTGTCTCTAGGAACTGTTCGATCGGGTTTGGGTGAGCCACTCCCGGGCCGCTTGCGCCGATGTCGCGCAGGAATACCGCGAACTCATCGCTGGTGGCGACCGGAAACCCATTGAAGCTGTGGGACACGACATCGACCTCGTCGCCGTCTTCTGCTTTGATCTTGAACGCGAAGCCGCGCGGATTGGCTGCGCCAATCGTGTCGGGAATCTCGGGTATGCCTGTGAAGTCGGAAAACCGGGCGACCACCGGCAGACTTTTTCCGGAGAAGATCAATGCCTGGCTGAGCGTCTCGGCTTCCGCAGATGCGGTGAAAGTGCCTTCCAGCAGGATCCCCTTGGCGTGGACGGCGCGAGCATGATGCTCGCCAAATGCTGAATGCAGGGCGTTGACCAGATCCTGCGCTGATTGATTTGGCGGAATTGGCGGTGCCGCAGGGGCTTCCGCCGCTAACGTGGTTCTGCTCACCGCGGCCACTACCAGTGCGGCGGCTCCAAGCCACCTAGTGAGGCGCCTACCAATTTTGGTTTTCTTTTGCACGAAAATCCTCCCTGACCGTGCTGAGCGCACGCAATCGGGGCAATCCTCGTTCCTCCGTTTTCAGCCGTATTGCCCGTTTTCGTTGCACTTGGCGAATTTGCGCACGAAGCTCTGCTTAGACGAGGCGATCTGTCGAGTCATGCTTCCTACGCCGCCAAGCGCCTGGAGATATGCCGACAAGGCGGCTGAAGACGCGGGTGAAGTGGCTCTGGTCAGCAAAGCCGCAGGACAGCGCAATCGCTACAAGCGACATCCCGGTGTTAGTGAGCGCATTCTTGGCTCGGTCGACGCGCCGTTGCAGTAGCCAACGGTGTGGCGGCAGGCCGGTCGAAGCCCGAAAGGCGCGGGCAAAATGGCTGGGCGACAGCCCGCATTCATACGCCAGCCACTCGGGGGAAATATCGCCCTCGATATGCGCATCGAGAATTTCCATGGCACGTCTCAGCTGCCAAGGTGCTAGTCCGCCACGGGCCGGCAGGGCTTTCATCGATCCGTAGCGGTGCGCGACATGCGCCACGACGGCCAACGTGACATAGTCGATGAATAGCCGGCTTGCCTGATCCGGTGCACTGAATGCTGGCATCAAAGCAGCGCTTAGCGCCTGCATAACGGGATCGTCTGCGCCGCGGCCATGCTCATGGACGAGATCTCCGATACGCGCCACGCCGGCATTATCCGCAACTGCGTTAAACGCCGCGCGCGGGATATAGAAATGCAGCGCGTCCATTGGATTGTTGACGAGCATAACAGGGGCAAGCCTCAGGTCGATGAACGTCGTTTGTCCGGCCAGCACTGGCGCCTCCCGAACAGCTTTGCCGTCCTCCCAGAGGCGGAAGCTTGGATTGTCCAGCATGACGTAGCTTGCAAAATAGGCGTCTACCACCGGCTGGGGGTCCGACAATTCATTGGTTGGTGAATATTGCCGCAAGTAAGTTGCGGCTACCTCCGATTTGCGAAGGGTTTTCGATACCAGTGCTGGGGCTTCTTTTGCCCCGAAACGCTTGGCGAAATCTCGACCGTACGCTTCGCCGCTCCTCATCAAAGCCCTAGCCCCGGCGAAACGTGCATAGTCCACCCTGCGAAAAACCAGACTCCCAGCTTACACAGGATTTAGCTCGCCTGGCGAATTATCAGCGCGCGCTGCTGATTTAGCCGGCGGCGTGAACGTTTTAATACAGGTTTCGCAAGGATTTGGGTGCGTCGGAGCCGACATGGCCTACCAAGCTGATAGCGGCTGTAGTTTCTTCCTCGGAGCCGAGGCCGGCTACGACAGCGGCGATGCCTTCACCCTCAATGTTCGCGGCGGATTGCAGATACCCCCTAGGCGCCAACCACATTGACCCAAGAAGGAAAAGGAAGTTCACCAGTTGCAAGGGCGATGAGATGTGATGGCGAACCGGTCATACCGGGAGCTGGGATAACCCGTGCGAATGTCGTGGGCGTCATTGCCCGCAAAGCAGAGTGGGACCTGACTCGCGGATACCATCAAGGCCAGCGGTCAACATGAACGACTGCATCAACAGGCCGGACAGAAGACCGCACCTGACCCAATCGTCAAAAACGTCAAATCACCCCTTGCATCGCGGGAGCCATCCACAGAAGACATTGCACGCGATCACGCTGAAGGTCGCGGTTGCGCCTGGAACTGCCGTGATCCCAGGCAATCGGATTGGGGGCGTTTTGGTGCAGTGCGGACGCCGCTCGTCCGCACCTGAACACAAAGGGTGACGCATTCTTACGTGGTCCGATTGACATTTTGAGCATGTGCGCTTGACTGCCTCGATGGATCATCAGCAGGGCGGCAAGGGGATCGCTTCATGGCTGCAAGGCTTGGGCCTTGAGCAGTATGCCGGCGCATTCATCGACAACGACATTGAAGCGGCAATTCTACCAAAGCTCTCCGACGATGACCTTCGGGAGCTTGGCGTAAAATCTGTTGGTCACCGGAGAAGAATCCTGACCGCCATCGCCGAGCTCTCGCATCCACCGGCCCAGCCGCTGAAAGCAGACGACGATGCCAAGTGGGATGCTCTCCAAAGTGTAGTACCTAAGCGAGAGGGGAGTGAGGCAGAAAGGCGCCACCTCACAGTCATGTTCGTCGACCTCGTGGGCTCGACCGCACTGGCGTCGACGCTCGATCCTGAGGACTTGGGCTCGGTCATAGCCGCATATCAATCGTTGGTCGCCGCAGAGGTCGCCCGTTATGATGGCTACGTCGCCAAATTCATGGGCGACGGCGTGCTGTGCTACTTCGGCTGGCCACACGCCCACGAGGAGGACGCCGAGCGGGCGGTCCRCTCTGGACGTTCCATAGTGAAAGCTGTCGCCAGTTTGCGCACTCCCGGTCAAGTGCCACTCGCAGCTAGAGTTGGAATTGCCACGGGATTGTGTGTCGTCGGAGACGTCATCGGGACTGGGTCCGCACAAGAAGAAGTCGTCGTTGGCGAAACGCCCAATCTCGCCGCTCGGCTGCAAGCCCTGGCCCAACCGGGATATGTGGTGGTCGCCGAGAGCACGAGAAAGTTGCTCGGCGGAATATTCGCGGTTGAGAGCTTGGGGCCTATCGAGCTGAAGGGATTTTCGATACCCTTCTCGCCGTTTCTGGTTGTCGGGGAACATGCCGTCGAGACGCGCTATGACGCGCGCGTCACGAGCGCTCCTCAAATCATGTTCGGAAGGGACCTCGAACTCGGACTTGCTCTCGAACGTTGGGGGCAAGCGAAGAGGGGCGAAGGCCAGCTCGTGCTACTCAGCGGCGAGGCGGGTATCGGCAAATCTCGCATCACCCGCGCCTTGATAGACGCGGTCTCTCAAGAGAAACATGTGCGGGTGAGCTATCAGTGCTCGCCGTATTACTCTGGCTCGCCGCTCTATCCAGCTGTTCAGCAACTCCGCCGCACTGTCGGTATTGAAGAAGCCGACGGGGATGAAGAGAAGGTCAGAAAACTCGAAGGCACCAAAGGTCCAGCGAATCCGTTGTTGCCTATCTTCGCTTCCCTGCTCGATCTTCAAAACTACCAGAGCGATGCTTTGACGGGCCTGAACCCGCAGCAGCTGCGAGCGCGAACGCTTGACGGATTGTTGAACGACATCCTCGACGCTGCAGCAAGGCTGCCATTGTTGTTCGTGATCGAGGACATCCACTGGATTGACGCGACAACGCTCGAATTGTTGGATCAATGTGTAGAACGGATTCAGCACGCTCGGGTCATGATGATGGTGACGACGAGACCGACCTTCGAACACGGTTTTGGGGGACATCCCATAGTGACGAAATTGGCGCTTAATCGCCTGGGCCGTGAACAGACCACCGCTTTCATCGAGAAACTCGCTGGCGATATTCGACTACCAGCCATCATTGTGGACAAGATCATCGCCGCGACGGATGGTGTGCCGCTGTTCATTGAAGAGCTGACAAAGAGTGTTCTCGAAGCCCGCCACTTCGATCGCGCAGCCGTCTTCGACCAAGATCACGCCACACTCGCAAATCTCGACATTCCGCTAACGTTGCACGATTCGCTGATGGCCCGCCTCGACCGATTGCAGCCGGTCAAGGAAGTTGCGCAAATGGCCGCATGCATCGGCCGCGAATTCCGCCACGACCTCCTCGGATCGGTCACGCGGCTCAGCGCTGCCCAGTTGGAAGAGGCACTCGATAAGCTCGTGGATGCCGAGCTCGTCTTCCGGCGCGGAAGGGGCTCGGACGCACGATATACGTTCAAGCACGCGCTCGTTCGCGATGCTGCCTATCACAGTATGTTGAAATCGGTGCGCCAGGACATACACAGCCGGCTGGCCGACAAACTCGGCATGGAGCCGACGGCCGAACCGGAGCTGGTTGCACATCACCTCATAGCGGCAAAGCGGTATCTTGAGGCAGCTGAATGCTTCCTCCAAGCAGGGCGCGCTGCCGCGGCGCGATATGCCAATCCGGAGGCGGTCGCGCATTTCACGGGCGCGCTGGATGCCTTGGAAGCGGTCACTAGCTCGGGCGATACAAATGAGCTTGAACTTAGAATCCGGATTGAAATGGGCGTCCCGCTGAACGCGTCAGCTGGATATGCGTCGGAGAAGGTTGAAGCGAACTTTCTCCGTGCCGAAGAGCTTTGTATATCCACGGGCCTCACCTCCAACCTCTTTTTTGTCCGACGTTCGCTTTGGAACTTCTACCTTGACCGGCCTGACCTGCACCGGAGCCGAGACCTGGCCAAGCAACTCCTTGCCGAAACCTCGTGCGGAGAAAACGTTGAGGAAACGACTTTGGCGCATCGGGCGCTCGCCACTTCCTATTTCTATCTCGGTGCCATTGGGGATGCCGCACGGGAAGCCGAGGCCGGAATCAATGCCTGGGCGACCTCCAATGGGGATTTCGATGTCGCAAGATATGGAGAGGACGGCCCCGCGATCTGTCGCAGCTATCTGGGCGTGGTGCAGGTGCTCGCAGGGCGGGTCGACACCGGGCTCGCCAATTGTGCGTCAAGCGTTGAAACCGCGGAGCGGCTCGATCATCCGCTCAATCTGGCATTTATCCTCATGAATCTCGCCATTGCCCGACGGTTCCGCAATGAGCCGGCCGAGTGCCGTGAGATCGCTGAACGAATGCTCATATTAGCTGACAACCGCAGGCTGGCGTCCTGGTCCGGAGGTGCTCGCACGGTGCTCGGCTGGGCTATCGGCAGCAACCTGCCCGACGAAGGACTCAGAATGCTGCGAGACGGCATGAACCGATGGCGCTCGACTGGCTCTGAGCTGCACTTGCCGCACTTCTATTCGTCGATTGCGGACATTTGCCTCCGGCATGGACGGATCGATGAGGGTCTCGCGGCAATCGAGAATGCTGTCGAGGCGATGGACAAGACCGGCGAGAAATGGGCGCAGGCTGAAATAGAACGTATTGAGGGTTGCTTGGTCGCCAAGGCGGATGTGACCCGAGGGATGAAAGTCCTAACTAGAGCCTATGATACTGCGATAAGTCAGGGCGCGTGTTGGTTGGCGGTGCGTGCTGCAACGGAGTTGGCCAAGCTCTCAAGAAGGTCGGGCCATGAGCTCCGAGCTGACTATCGGAATCAGCTTCGGATTAGCGAGATCGCTGAAGGCCTAGAAACCTCGGTCATCCGCGAAGCTGCTGCCGTTCTCTAGATCACCGTATCGGTGCTGTAGGCTGACTAGCAGGCACTGGAGATGAGGGGCAGAACCTCAGCTGCCAAGCGCCAGGGTGATCCTGAGATCTGCTCGCAAGGGTCGGCTTGTGGGGCAGAGCGGGTGATGATCGCCCACCCATTTGAGTGTCCGCTTCGGGTCAACTGATGACATCGGACATTGGAAGTTCAACGTCCGCTATCGTTGTTCCCTCCACCACAAGCGGACCTACTGCTTCCGGCTCTATTTCGGTCGTTCAGTGATCACGTAGCGACGATCGCTCCCGGCATATTGCCGGCAGCAATTTCAGAACCTTTGTCCGCCGGAGGCAGTGGAGATCACTGTGAGCAAGCCTGCGAGCTGGGATTTTTGTCGGGCA
>NZ_JBFUDZ010000075.1:0-21667 GCF_056404455.1 Mesorhizobium sp. P2_D1 | reverse complement strand
AGGCTGCCCTTCCCAATCTTCTGCTCATGCGCACCGTTAATCTGAGTTGCATCGTCTTCGCCAATCTTCGTGGATCGTTTTTTGGCGATTTCTGCCGACTGACCGCCACCAATCTTTATTCCTTGATCCGCCCCGATCTGGATGCTTTGGCCTGCACCGATCTCCCAACTGTCGGACGCCGCGATTGTGTGGCTCTGGCTGATGCCGACCGTGACCGAGCGGGCTGCGCCGATCGTGTTGGTCTGAACGCCACCCACTGTTCGGGTCTCGGCAGCGCCAACCGTATCGATGCGAGCCGCCCCCACTGTAATCGTCTGGACGATCCCCACCGTCTGGGAATGATTGGCGTCGATGTTCTCCGTTGAGTTCGACACGACATGGATGGTCTCGTTGGCCATGACCGTCAACGAACGGTTGGCGCCTACCGTCTCGGTGTCGTTCGAGCCGATGTTCGTGGTCTGGTCGACGCCGACCTTGACCGTCTTGTTGTTGCCGACGTCCTCGTCGAGGTTGTGGCCGACGGAGTGCTTGGCATCGTGGTCGATGCGGTCGGACTGGTCGTGCTGGACGAGCTTGGTGCGGTCGTGCTTGATCAGAAGGTTGTGGTCCTTCTGCGCCTGGAAATTGACCAGTTCGGAGCCGGCCTTGTCCTCGAACATCAGCTCATTGTAGCCGCCGCCGCCTTTGGAGGAGTCCGACTTCCAGCCGGACTGCGTGGCGCTGCCCGGCAGACCGTAAGGCGGCATCTGGGAGGCGTTGTAGACCCTGCCGGTGATGATCGGCAGGTCCGGGTCACCCTCGATGAAATCGACGATCACCTCCTGGCCGATGCGCGGTATCTGGATGAACCCCCAGCCGCTGCCGGCCCAAGTCTGCGAGACCCGCACGAAGCAGGAACTGTTCTCATCCTTCTTGCCCAGACGATCCCAATGGAACTGGACCTTCACGCGGGCATATTTGTCGGTGAATATTTCCTCGCCGGATGGTCCGACCACCGTCGCGGTCTGGGGTCCGCGCATGATTGGCCGTGGTGTGATCCGAGACGGGCGATAGGCCACGGCGGTCGGCGCCACGCCGAGGATCACCTGGAAGTTCTCGCTGTCGACGTCGGCAAGGGCTCTGTAGCCCGGGTCGAACAGCCTGTATTCGGCGCTGACCACCAGATATTCCTGGTTCTGGTCCTCGCGTGGAAAACCGTCCAGCGTGAACTTGCAACCCGAATAGAGGCCGCGCACGGTGCCGACCGCGGCGATGCGCTGGTGCACGGCCTGGATTTCCTCGCGGCGGATCGCGGCCAGGCTGTCGCCCCGGCCCATTTCGAGATGCGCACCGGGCTGGCGGTAGTTCTCGCCCGCCGCCAGCTTGTGGCTGAACGGCTGGGTCGACTTGGCCATGAGGTCGGCGCCCGGCTTCTTGAAATCATAATCGGTGTGGGCATAGGCGCCCGGGCGCACCGAACTGCCCGGTATCCATTCGGTGATGTATTCGACATCGCGCCGGGAACCCTGACCTTCAAAATGATAGGGCACTTTCTCGTAGCCCGGCGCAGGCTTCAGCTTGCTCATCGCGTCGACCAGGACAAGCGTGTGCTTACCCTCGTCGTGCTCGAAGAAATACAGGATGCCTTCATGCTCGAGCAGTCGCTGCACGAAATCCAGATCGGTCTCGTCATATTGCACGCAGTATTCGCGCGGCGGGTAGGATCCCTGCAGGCGCAGATCAAATTCCGCCACGCTGTATTTCTTGAAGATGTCCTTGACGATGTCGACGACGCTCTTGTTCTGGAAAATACGGCAATCGGTGGTGTTGCCGAGAAACCAGAGCCACGGCCTGACAACCGCTTCGTAATAGGCCAGCCGGTCCTCGATGCGGGTGAGCCGGAACTCGGATACGATGCCGCTGAACCAGCGTTTCGGATCGGACTCGCCTTCGACCGAAACCGGACCACCCAGCATCTTGAGCGGATCGATATTGGGGTCCGTGCTTACGAACCCGGCCGTATAGGCGAAACAACGGCTGATCTCATCGCGCCCGATGAGATGCGTGAAGGTCAACAGGTCGGCGCCAACCGGTGTCTGCACAACCGTGGCACGTTCGTTCGGCATGGGTCGTGCCCCTCCTGGACGCGGCCGCCGGCGCGAAGGATTGAAGTTCCCGCACTCTGTTGAGGAACTTTTTCGACCCGTCGCACCAGGCCATCTGGAGCCTACCACATGTTGCCCTGCGGACCAAAGAGGGCCGGTGGCGCCTGAAACTTGCCCTGTCGAAGCAACGGCTCGGAACGCGGCTGTGCTGTTCTACGCGCAAACTGCTAGAATGGTGCAGTATCGATCAACGATCCGCGGCGATCCTGGATGTACATCAGTCTGCAAATCAGCAATGTCGACGCCCTGCCCGCCGGCATCCCGACCGGCTACGCAGCGCGCGATCGCGGCTTCGAAATCGGACGCGATGCTTGTGACTGGACCTTGCCGGATCCCGACAAGTTCATCTCGGGCCGGCACTGCGAGGTTCTGTACGAGGCAGGCGCGTTCTGGCTGCACGATGTCTCGCGCAATGGGACCTTCATCAACGGATCGAGCCAGCGCATGACCGGCCCGCATCGGCTGGGCCATGGCGACAGGATGCTGATCGGCCGTTATGTCATCGTCGTGTCGATCGACGAGGAGCGCGCCACGGCAGGCTATCCCCAAGCCAACCAAAATTCGACACCGCGGGAAATGCCGGTCGCGACGGGCCGGCCGCTGGAATTCGGAGGCGGGGCTTTCTTCGAGCCTGCGCAGCAACGGTCCGGGCAGCGCATCCCAGCGTCGGCGTCCTCGTCGACCCCGACACCGCTGCCCTCGACCAGGGACGAGGTGCTGCGGGAGATCGCAATCGGAGCCGGCATTTCGCCGGAACTGCTTCAATTGCGCGACCCGCATGAAGTTGCCGCCGAAATCGGCGCGGTCCTGCGGGCGGTGGTCGAAGAACTGACCTTGCTGCTGAAAGCCCGCGCGGCCGCGAAAACGTTGGCCAAGAGCACACAACGAACGATGATCAGCGCCGCGGACAACAATCCGCTGAAGTTCGTTCCAGGGACCGACGACATCCTCGAAATCATGTTCGCCCGTCGCAGGGCCGGCTATCTTGATGCCAGGCGCAGCATCGAGGATGCATTCCACGATCTCAAGACGCACGAATTTGCCACCTATGCAGCCATGCAAACCGCGCTCTCCCGCCTGCTTGACGACCTGTCGCCCGAGGCGATCAGCAAGAAACTCCCGCCTACGTCGTTTACGTCGAAGAAGAGCCAGGCCTGGGACGCCTATGTCGCGACATGGCGGACCATGGAGGAAGCACACGAAAACGGCATGCTGGACATATTCCTGGCCTATTTCAGCGAGGCGTACGCCAAAGCCGACAAGCAAAAATAGGCGATCCCAAGAAACGCGTGGCCAGAAAACGGATGGCCAAGTAACGCATGGTACAGCAGTCGGCGAAGAAAAGTCCCTTCGACCCCTGGCATCCGGTTCCAATCGACGATTTCTGAGATTACGATCACGTACGACAGTTCGCCAAGCGGGTAAGACTCATTGAGCTGGGGGTCTGCGGCAAATGTCATGTGACGGTGGGATAGCGTTTTCCAGTCAATCGTCCTCCGGACACTGCCACGGCCGGCGGGGATCGTATTTCCATTCCCTGACCAGCAACCGTTTTGCGCCCATCTCGCCCGATCGCGGCCACACCGCCTGCACGGACGGTCGGCAATGAGCTCGAAGGACGATCCCTTCGGCCTGGCGGGCAAGACCGTCATTCGCGCAAGTCCACGGCGCGAGAAAAAATCGCCACCAGTTCCCGAGCTACCTGCCGCTGACGGAGGCCAACCCTCTCCGGTCAAGGATTCAACGGTGTTCGATCCTGGGGTCGGGCGGCATACACCGCCGGGCTGGGCATCCGGAACCGTGATTTATCAAGGTGCGGCTTTGGGCGCCGCGGCAGGTGCTGCCTCTTCCGCCGCCGCTCCGGCCCGGGCGGTCGATCAGGCGATCCTGTTCGGCGCCGCGGACACGGTCAAATACGCCGCGGCAAACCCTATTCTCGCGGCGGCGGCACCTTTGCTGATGCTGTTCGGGCAGCTCAGGATGATGCCCGTGGAAAGACAAGCGGAGCCCCTGGCGCAACATGTCGCCGACGCGATCGAAAAGTTCGACCGAACGATGGAGAAGACCGGCGTTCCCGAAGAGGATGCGCGGATCGCGAAATTTGCTCTGTGCGAAACCGCCGACGATCTCATCGGCAACCTGCCTTGGCCCAAGAGCGACGACTGGGCGCAAAACGCCATGCTGCGGCAGTTCTTTCACACCGAGATCACCGGCACAGGCTTCTACGAAGCCCTGAACACGATACTGGCCAATCCCGAGACGCACTACGACCTGCTCGAACTGATGCATGCCTGCCTGTCGCTGGGTTTCGAGGGCCAGTACCGAGGCGTGAGGCGCGAAGACAACAATCTCGAACGCGTTCGACGCGACGTCTACGAGACGCTTCGCTATTTCAGGGCGCGTGCAGGCGCGGACATCTCGCCGCGCTGGCAGGGCCTGGCGGCGACGATGGCGCAGCCGTCGGCCCGCCTGCCGCTCTGGGTCGTTGCGGCAGCGGCGACGGCGCTGCTGACAGCGGCGTTTTTTGCATTGCGGGTCTTCATCACCAATGAGGGCGACGCCACCGCCGGTGAATTGCTGGCACTCAACCCGTCGACACCAGTCGCCATCGAGCGCGCCAGCGTGGCGCCATTGGCCGAGCCGGTGAAAGCCACCCCACCTGCAGCCACCGCGCAGATTGATCGCATTCGTTCAGCACTGGCCAAGGAAGTCGAAGGCGGCGGGCTGACCATCGGCACGAAGGGCAACTTCATCGTGCTGGAAATCAACAATGTCCTGCTGTTCCAGTCCGGCAGGGCCGAGGCGAAGCCGGAGTTCCAGCCCATTGCCACCGACATCGCCGCGGCGCTGCAACCCGAGCCCGGGCAAATCCGGATCGTCGGCCACACGGACAATGTGAAACCGCGAAAGTCGAGCCCGTTCAAATCCAACTTCGACCTTTCCGTCGCCCGGGCGAAGGCTGTCGAAACGATGATGGCACCGAAATTCAGCGATCCCTCGCGACTGACGGTCGATGGCAAGGGCGAGGACGAACCGATCGCCGACAATGCGACGCCGGAAGGCCGCGCCAAGAACCGCCGTGTCGATGTGATGATCCCCAGGGAGGAAACATTGTGAGCACGGCCTGTTGGAAGCGCCCATGACGCGTTGGCTGCTGCGGATGTTCAGCGTTATCGCGCTGGCCGGCTTCGCGGCGGCAGTGTGGCTTGGCGGGCCATTGATCCGCTTCGCAGATACCCGGCCACTGGGGCCCGCCTGGCTGCGCGCAACCATCATCGGCGTGATCGTGGCGGCGCTGGCGCTGTTCTACGGGCTGCGCTTCTGGCAAGCGAGAAAGGCGCAAAAGGCACTCGAGACCGTCGTCGCACACAATGACGACCGCGATGACGATTCGCGGGTGCTCGAAGCTCGGATGAATGAGGCCGTGGCGGCGCTCAAACGGTCAAGCGGCAAGCGCAACTTCCTCTATGAGATCCCCTGGTACGTCGTCATAGGCCCGCCGGGTGCCGGCAAGACAACGGCCCTGGTCAATTCGGGTCTGAACTTTCCGCTTGCCGGTTCGGGGGACGCCCAGCCGGTGGCTGGCGTTGGCGGAACACGCTCCTGCGACTGGTGGTTTACCGACCAGGCCGTGCTGATCGACACCGCCGGACGCTACACGACGCAGGACTCCCATGCCGAGAGCGACAGGAAGAGCTGGCTCGCCTTCTTGTCGCTGCTCAAGCGATACCGCACCAGACAACCGATAAACGGCGTCATCCTTGCCATCAGCCTTGCCGACCTGATGAGCTTCGACGATCAGCAGCTCGACGCCCACATCGTCGAGATACGCAGCCGCCTGAGGGAAATCCACGAGACGCTGAAGATCCAGTTTCCAGTCTACCTGCTTTTCACCAAGGCCGATCTTGTTTCCGGGTTCATGGATTACTTCGGCGATTTCGACGAACCGCGCAGGCGAAAAGTGTGGGGCGCGACGTTCCAGACGGCGGAGCGCGACAGGAACATGGCCGCCGAGGCTCCTGCCGAATTCGACGTGCTGGCAAACCGACTGGCAGACGAGATGGCCGACCGCCTCCAGGACGAGGCCGATCCGCTCACGCGCATCTCCATCTTTGGCTTTCCGGCGCAGTTCGGCGCGCTGCGGGGGCGAATTACCAGTCTTGTCGCCGGCCTGTTCGATCCGGCGCGCAGCCAGGTGAATGTGAGCCTGCGTGGACTCTATTTTTCGTCAGGCACGCAAGAGGGAACGCCGATCGATCAGGTGCTGGGCGCAATCGGCCGCGATTTCGGCAGCAACGCCCGCCCTCACCTTTCCGGGACCGGCAAAAGCTTCTTTCTGCATGATCTGCTGACGAACGTCATTTTTGCCGAATCCGGATGGGTTTCGTACGACAAAGCGGCTGCAAGGCGCGCAGCGATCGCCAGATTTGGCGGCCTCGGCGCAATAGCTTTGGTCGCTGCTGCTGCACTGGGTACGCTCGGCCTGAGCGTCGCGGCCAACCGGTCGCTGATCGCCTCCACAAGTCTGGCCATGGGCCAGTACCGCCAGACGGCGGCACCCTTGCTCGAAAGCACGACGGTGACCGATGTCGACCTCGAAAACGTCATCGGGCCGCTCGACCAGTTGCGCGATCTGCCGGCCGGGTTCGAAACCGGTGACTTGCCGACTCCGATCGAGGAGACGTTCGGCCTCAGTCAGCGGGAGAGACTTCTTTCGGCATCCAAAACGGCTTATCGGCAAGGGCTGGAACGAATGTTCCGATCACGCCTGCTGATCCAGGCCGAGCGGACGATCCAGGCCAAGATGGCTGATCCCGTCGCGCTCTACGAACCGTTGAAAATCTATCTGATGCTTGGCGGCAAGGCGCCGAAGGTCGATGACGCGTTGATCGTTTCCTGGATGAAGCAGGATTGGGAGCAGAACCGATATCCAGGCGAAAACAACCGAGAAGGACGGGAGCAACTCGAAAAGCACCTGCGCGCCATGCTGGCATTGGACGACGCCTATGATCCGGTTTTCGAACTCAACCAGCCGCTTGTCGAAGCCGCCCAACGTTCTCTCGGGCGCATGAGCCTTGCCGATCGAGCGTCCGCATTGATCCGGTCAGCGATATACGCGGCAGCACTGGACGACTTTTCTGTTTCCCTGAAAGGCGGCCCGGAAGCGCAAGTGCTGTTCGAGCGCATCAACGGCAGCGATCTGTCAGGCCTTCGTGTTCCCGGTATCTACACCTATGCCGGCTTCCACACCTTCTATCTCCCGCAACTTTCGCGCATTGCGCAGATGCTTGTCGACGAGCAATGGGTTCTCGGCGGAGGCGGTGAGCAAGGCGACATCGATCAGCAATTGCTCAAGCTCGGCCCCGAACTTCTCGATCGCTACGGGAAGGAGTTCGCAGCCGCGTGGAACAGCGTCCTCGACCAGTTGAAGTTCAAAGCGATGCTGACGGACAAGCCGCACTACATCGCGCTTTCTGCCGCTGCCTCCCCGACCTCGCCGATAAACCAGCTCTTTGCGGCGATCGCCAACGAAACAGCGCTGACGCGAGACCCTGGTGACGGCAACGGTCCTGGCGCCGAAGAAGCAGGTACGGCTCAAAACCAGCCGGGGCACGCCGCAGATCTGGGCAAGGGTCTGGCCCGCATCGGCATACAAATCGCGACCGGCAAATCGCAAAGTCGCGCCGGCACAAGGGCGGCCGACACACAGAACCCGAATCCAGGTGCGAACATTGAAGCGCAGTTCAGACCCTTCCAGGCCCTGGTGAACGGCCCTGCCGGACACCGCCCAATCGATGCCCTGACCCAGAACTTCAGCGATATCTATCAGAGCCTGCAACTGGCGGCCGAAGTTCCTTCGCAGACGGAGCGCGTCAATACGAACCTGCAGCTGCAGATAGCCACCCTTCGCGCCAATGTCTCGCGTCTGCCCAAGCAACTTGGCCGGATGGTCAACGCAACGGCCGATGAGTTTGAAGGCAACGTCGCCGAAACCTCGGTGGCAAACTTGAACCAGATGCTCGACCAGACGGTGACGGCTCCCTGTGAGGCGGCGATCAACGGCCGGTATCCCTTCGCCGGCGACGGCACCGAGGATGTTGCCATGGCGGATTTCGCGAAACTTTTCGCGCCGGGCGGGCTGATGGACCGGTTCTTCGCACAAAACCTCGCATCGCTGATCGACATGACCGGCCAGGACTGGAGCTGGAAACAGGATGCGCGCTTTGGACGCGACCTGTCGAAATCGACCCTGAAAGACTTCCAGCTGGCGGCGGACATCCGCAGCGCCTTCTTTCCATCGGGCGGTTCAGTGCCCTTGGTCAGCGTCACCTTCACCCCATTCTCGCTGCATGGCGACGCCGATACGGCGATACTCGATGTCGATGGTCAGATCGTCCAGAGCAACCAGACAGGTAACGCGCCAAGCACCGTGACCTGGCCGATCGGTACATCGTCCGCGTCCGCCAGTCTAAGCCTGACGCCGGAAATGCCAGGCCGCGAATCCGCCATCAAGTTCGAAGGGCCGTGGGCGCTGAAGCGGCTTCTGGACAAGGCTGCCGTCATCGGCAGCGACAGCAATATGCAGGCACGCTTCGTGATCGGCGGCCGCGACGTTACCTATACGATCCAGGCAGGCTCCGGCACCAACCCCTTCTTGCTCCCCGCGCTTTCCGGGTTCAGCTGTCCGAAAGCGTTTTGAGATGGGGATCCGCAGACCACGCAGAGATCTTAGTTTTCGATACTTTAATGTTCGAGCCTGTGGCAAAGTAACACTAGCGAGCGCCTGAAAGTGCGCCGCAGAGGACGCTTGAGAAGCGCTTGGTGGCAAAGTGAACACTGTCGCCCTTCCCTTTGAGAGCTTCGGGGTAAGCCACAAAGGCTGTGTCCGTGAGCTCAATGAAGACAACTATCTGGTCGAGCCACAAACTGGTCTCTGGGTGGTAGCCGACGGAATGGGTGGACATGACGCGGGAGAGGTCGCTTCGGCCAGTATCGTCGATCATCTGGCAACGATCGGCATTGCCAGCTCCGCACCTGATCTTCGGGCGCGCTTCGAGGACAGGCTGAGCAGGGCCAATGCCGAGATCCGCGGGATATCCGAATCCCGCGGCATAACCATCGGCTCGACTGTTGCCGCCCTGCTGGCGATGGATGGGCGGTTTGCCTGCCTGTGGGCGGGTGACAGCCGCGTCTATCTGATCCGCAACGCCTCGATCTCGCAGATCTCGAAGGATCATACCGAAGTTCAGGAGCTCGTGGACAGAGGCATGATCAGCGAAAGCGAAGCGCGCACCTGGCCGCGCCGCAATGTCATCACGCATGCGGTCGGCGTCAGCGACGAGATCGTCATCGATTTCCAGCAAGGCGAAATCATGCCGGGGGACATTTTTGTGCTGAACACCGATGGGCTGACGGCGCATGTCACCGACGCCGAGATCGAGGCGGCGACCGTGTCCGCGACACCTCAGGCGGCCTGCGAAAAACTGTTGGAAACGGTGCTGGCGCGTGGCGGCACTGACAATGTGACGATCGTGCTTGTGAAGATCGGCGACGGGCGCGATGGGCAATCGTCACGTCCAGATCTCTACAAAGCGGGAGGTTGAGGCCGATGAGCGCCGACGACAAGACGCGAATATCGGGAGGCATGGCCAACACCGCCGTAGGCACGCAACTCAGCGGCATCTACGAGCTTGATGAGCGGATCGCATTCGGTGGCATGGGGGAGGTCTACCGCGGTCATAACATCCAGACCGGCGACCACGTCGCGATCAAGATCGTCCTGCCCGAGTTCGCCCGTGACCAGACGATCCTGTCCCTGTTCCGCAAGGAGGCATTGATCCTCAATCGCCTGTCCCATGATGCGGTCGTGCGGTATCACGTCTTCACGATCGATCCCGGGATCGGCCGTCCCTACCTTGCGATGGAATTCGTCGACGGCGAGTCGCTGTTCGACATCATGCGACGTGGCGCGATGCCGACGGCAGAGGTGCGCAAGCTCTGCCATCGCCTCGCGTCCGGTCTGAGCGCGGTGCATCAGGCGGGCGCGATACACCGCGACCTGTCTCCTGACAACATCATCCTGCCGGGGGGCCGGGTCGACCGCGCAAAGATCATCGATTTCGGTATCGCACGATCGGCGACCGTGGGCGGCGAGACCTTGATCGGCGGAAAATTCGCGGGAAAGTACAACTACGTTTCACCCGAACAGCTCGGGCTCTACAGCGGCGACGTCAGCGAGCAGTCCGACATCTACAGCCTGGGGCTGGTGCTGGTGGCCGCCTTGCGCGGCAAACCGATCGACATGAGCGGGTCGCAGTTCGAGGTCATCGAAAAGCGTCGGACCGTGCCTGATCTCTCCGACATCGACGATGATTTTCGCGACATTGTCGAAGCCATGCTGCAACCGGATCCGCAAGACCGGCCGATCAGCATGGCGGAAATCGCCAGGATGACCCGTGACGACAGTGAGGAGACAACGCCGCCGACTTCGATCACACCCCGCGATCGGCCGGCTTTGCCGCGAACCGGGGAAACCCTTTCGCCCGACACCAAGACCCAGGGCCGGCCATCCCACGTCGAGAGGCACGACACCGAAACGGCAACAGGTTCAGGTGGGCAGCCCTTCGTCCCGCATGTGCGGCCCGCGCATTTGTCCCAACCGCGGTCTCCGGCGCTCGCCGGCTCACCACGTCCGGTCACGGCTGATGTCCCTGGAAAATCCACAAAGACCCGAACCATCGCGATCGCTGCCTTGGCGACGCTGGCTGTCGCGTCCGGCGCGGGCCTGTATCTCAGCGGCTTCATGACGCCAGCGATGCCGACGGCCGGCAAGCCATCGCTTTCGGCACCAGAGCCATCAAAGCCCGCACCAGAAACGTCAAAGCCGGCACCCACGGACAATGCCGGGACCGCCCCTGAGCCGGCAAAACCAGTTCCGCCCGTGCAACCGGAGTCTAGCGCACCACCGGCTGAAAACCAGCAAGATGCTACCGCAGCCCAAAAGCCGCAGCCGGCCAAGCCCGCCGAAGTCCCCTCGCAGACCGAAGAACCCCCGAAGCCATCCGCAACGGCGGCGCAGCCGCCACCCGAAAAGGTGTCGCCGGCAGTCCAGCCCGATACGATGGCCAGCGACAGTCAAACGTCGGCTCCGCCGCCGGTCTCGACTGCTCCAGCCCCGCCAGCAGCCGAGAAGGTCTCGACGCCGCCGCCGGCCCAGCCAGAGGTTGTCGAGAGCCAAAAGCCTGAGCCACAGATCAGCCAGCCGGCAGCGCCCAAGGCGACCGTGCCGGCACCCGAGGCGACCGTGCCGGCGCCCAAACCCACGGCAAGCCAGCCGGATGTCGCGAACACCGAGAGCCAAAAACCTGCGCCACCGGTAGCCAAACAGCCTGACCAGCCTGTCGTCGGGTTGAACGTGCCCAAGCCGGAGGTTCCTCCGATCGTCGATGACATCGCGCAACGAGTCTCCTGGGTTCGCGACTTCGGCGGCGGCGACTGTTTTTATGCCACCATGACGTCGGCAACCGACAAGGCCGCCGCGATCGAAGGATTTGGAACGGAGGTTCAGCCATTCGAGCGGATGCTTGGCGATTTCCAGGCAAGATTCCATGTCGAGCCGGATATCAGCGTCCGCCTCATTGAACCAAGCCAATGCGAAGTCACCAACTTTCTGCGCTTTTTGGGGCAGACCGCGGCCGACAAGCCGCAGCTTGTTCTCGATCGGACGTCGGTGCCGAACGGTACGCCGATCAGCGGCACGCTGGTGACGCGTGGCGGGCTCATTTCCAGCGTGCTGCTGATCGATCACAAAGGCATGGTGTTCAATCTCGACGAGCGCGTCGTCGTAAAACCGGACAAGGTCACCTTCAGAATCCCGATCGGTCTCGGCGCCGCCGACCAGGCCGCCGGAAAGGCGGTGCCGCAGATCATAATGGTGATCACCGGCCCCAAGGATATTCGGGCGGCTGCGTTCTCCACGCCCACACCAGCCTCGGTGCTGCTCCCCAAGATTCTCGAAGAAATCGAGACCGACGGATCTCAGTTCTCAGCCACGGCCAAGTATTTCCGGCTCGGCGGATAGCATGGGCGCCCGATGGAACCCCGCTCGTGTTTGCCGCAATCGTCTGCCGACCTGCCGATAAAGCAGCGTGGTCCGATTCGAGCCGCCCTGCTCGCCCTGACGGGCCGCATGAGGCTTGCGGTCTTGTCAGGCGCCGCACTGCTGGCCGTGCTGTCATCCGGCGAGGCGCGCGCCGAATTCACGGTCTGCAACCAGACGCTCGATGTCGTCAATCTCGCCGTCGGCCAGAAGGTCGACAATGCGGACCAGACCGACGGCTGGTGGACCATCGGCGCAAATCAATGCGTGAACGTCATCCGCGAGGAACTGACGAACCGCTACATCTACATCTATGCAACGGACGTGTTCGGCCATGCGATCCTCACCGGATCGACCGAAATGTGCATCGAGCGAAGACGTTTCTCGATACGCGGCATCGACGAATGCTGGCAGCGCGGCCACATAGCGGCGCAATTTCTCGAAGTCGACACGCTTGAACAGGTGCGGTGGACCTTCTTCCTGACTGGAAGTAATCCGTGACGCACAATATCGACACGAGTTTCAGGCAGAAAAAGCAGGCGCGCGCTGCCCTTCGCAGGCGCACGCTTTGGCGCAGGCTCCTGGCCGGCCTCGCGGTGGTTGTCCTGTTTTCGATCGCCGCCGGTTTCTATCTCACCGCGGACTATTGGTCGTTCGGCGACGAAGACGAGGAGTTGCACGCGGTCGAAGGCGTGGACGATGTGCCGGCCGATGCGTCTGTCTACGTGCCCGCCATTATCGACCTGGCCGGGGACCCGATGTGGATCACGCTCGCGCCCGATGCCGGCGCCGCAACGAAGGGCCGCGTGATCCCGCGCCCGGCGGAACTCGATCAAGCCGACGTTTCGCCCCAGATCGAAATCCTGTCCGACGTCATGCTTAGCGCCAGCGAAAAATTCATGACGACGATACCGTCGACGCAGGAGGATTTTGCCTTCTTCCAGGCGCAGAGAAAGACCACTGCCGCGCCAACCGGCGATCTGCAAAACGATCTTGAGCCATCGCCCGCGGCGGGGGAACCCGCGCCAGCTTCGGACCAGAAGGCGGATGCCGACGATCCCGAAGCCGGCTGGGGTGAAACGATCGATGCGGGCGACGCCGCCCTTCCCGCATTCCAGAAGACCCAGATCGAAAACAACACAAGCGTGGCAGTCGTCACCAATGAGTATCAACGGTTCGAGGCGACCGAAGACACGTTCGTGAAGATCCTCAACGACCGCAGCCTGGACAGCGTTGCGCTCGATGCACATTTCTCCGCCGACGATGCCAAGCTCGCAGGCGAGGCCTTGAAGGCGCTTTTCAACCGGGACGGTCTGGAACCGGGTTATGTCGTTGCCATGCGCGGTTTCAGGCCGACGCGCGAGACGACCACGATGTCCCTCATGCAGGTTTCGATCTATGCCAAGAACGTGTTTGTCGGCACGCTGACGCGCAATGCCGCGGGCGCGTTCGTGTCGGGCGTCGATCCCTGGGTCCGCGAGGATCTGTTCAACTATTCGGGCGCACAGGCGGAAGGCACGCACAAAAGGCAGTACCGTCTGCTTGACGCGATCTACTCGACAGCAGCCCGCAACAGTGTTCCGACCGGGGTGATCGGCGAAGCGATCATGTATCTCTCGAGAGGACAGGACCTGGACGCCTTTGCAAGCGAGGACCAGCGTCTTGTGCTGATCTATTCGCAGACGCCGCGCGGCAAGGAGGAAGGTGCCGGGCGAGTGCTGTATGTGGGCGTCCAGGGCACCGAAAAGAGCCTGGACTGTTTCGTCTTCCGGCAGAGCGACGGCCAGTTTGCGTGCGTCACGGGTGACGATCTGGTTCGTTCGCTGACAGTCACCAACGGCATGGTCACGCCGGTCAACGGGGTCATGACCTCCACCTTCGGGCCACGCAAGCACCCAATCCTCGGGACCGTTCGCATCCACAAGGGCGTCGACTGGGCGGCGCCCGTCGGCACGCCGATCGAAGCGGCCTTCGATGGCGAGATCACTTTCCAGGGCGATGGCGGCAGCTATGGCAATCTGGTGAAGATCTCGCATGGAAACGGGCGCGAGACGCGCTATGCGCACATGCAGAAATTTGCCATCGCGGCCGGTGTCGGCACCAAGGTGAAAGCCGGCGACATCATTGGCTACATCGGCACCACCGGCCTCTCGACCGGGCCTCACCTGCATTTCGAACTTTATCAGAACGGCGAGGCCATCGACCCCCTGGGCACGGTTACCGCGATCGCGTCGGACGATTCCGCCGTCGAAACGCTCACCGACCGTATCGTCCATGTCGAAAGTGGTGGCAGCGCTCGCGCCAAGAATCCAAATTCTTCAGCGACCGGCGCCGGCCAGTTCATAACCAAGACCTGGATCAGGATGATGAATACCTACCGCCCGGAACTGGCGCGCACGCTGTCGACCGCCGACCTGCTCGCTCTGCGCTACGACGCCACGATCTCGCGTGAGATGGTGCGCAATCTGGCGCGCGAAGGCGAGGCCTATCTTCGGGCGCGCGGTCACCAGATCACCGCCGGCCGGCTGTATCTCTGTCATTTCCTGGGCATGGAAGGCGCGCATCAGGTGCTGTCGGCGACGGGTTCGGCGCAGCTGAGCGCTGTGCTCGGATCAGCCGTCATCCAGGCCAACCCGTTCCTCACCGGCAAGACAGCCAGTTACGTGGTGGACTGGGCCGAAAGGAAAATGGGCCAAAGGCTGAGCCGCGTGGCCACCGACGCCGGCCCACAGACAACGACCACCGAGATCCGCCAGACATCGCCGGAGTTCGAAAAATACAAGCAGGCCATCACGGCCCTTATAAGCTCGGCACAGAATACGCTTTGAACCTGCCGGCGCGGCACGAGCCTCTCAGGTGTTCGTGCTGCCAATTGATACCATGGACATTTTTTTCGGGCCGTTTGTGAACCAGGACTGCGGTCAAGATCACATACGCCCAGGAGCCATTTTTTGGCAGAGGCGACTCAGTCGCTGACGAAACCTGGCATGTGCAGACATCAACAGCGCGCCCCGGTGGGCGGAGGGCTGATCCATGAAAGCGTTCGCCGTCTCTCTGAGCGGGATTGTCCTGCTTTTCCTTGCCGCATTCGGCGCCCAGGCTGCCGCCGGCGCCGAGGCTGCCGCGCCCAACGCCAAGCGCGTCGCGCTGGTGATCGGCAACAGCAATTATGTCCATGCGGTTACCTTGCCCAACCCCGCCAACGATGCCCATCTCATCGCATCGACGCTGCGCAATGCCGGGTTCGAGGTGATCGAAGGGGTCGACCAGGACAATCAAGGTATGCACAGTCTGATCAGCCGGTTTACCGAACAATCCTATGACGCGGACCTCGCGGTCATTTTCTATGCCGGTCACGGCATGCAGGTCGACGGCAAGAACTACCTGATACCGGTCGACGCCGACCTGACGTCGCCGGCCTATCTCAAGACCCGTACCATTCAGATCGACGACTTCATGGCTGCGTTGCCGCCCGACCCGGCGGTCGGCGTCATCATCCTCGATGCATGCCGCGACAATCCGCTGGCAAGAACGTTGGCCGCCTCGATGCCGAAGAGCCGTTCCACCTCGTTGGGCACCGGTTTGGCGCCGGTCGAAGCAAGATCGGAGGGCATCGGAACCGGCGGCCTCCTGATTGCCTACGCAACGGATCCCGGCGCCATCGCTTTCGACGGCAACGGGGCCGACAGTCCGTACTCAACGGCGCTCGCCAGGCATCTGACCGAACCCGGCGTCGAAATCCAGGGCGCGCTGACGCGCGTGCGCGGCGAAGTGACCGAGACCACGCAAGGTCGCCAGAGGCCCTGGCACAACGCATCGCTCGGACGCGAGGTTTTCCTGGGCAAACCCGTCGCGCCAGCCGCGCCTGCCGCAAATCCCGTGGCCGGGGTATCGAACGCCGCGGCGACATCCGCTGCTGTCCCTGCTGCCAGTGATGCCCCTTCGTGGGAAGTCGAGCAACGCCTTTGGGACGAGGCTTCCAAGCGCAGTTCCATTCCGTTCTACGAGGCCTATCTCGACCAGTTTCCGAACGGTCGCTTCGCCACCGTGGCGCGGTTGAGCATCAACGAATTGAACGACCCGAAGGCCCAAAATCGGCAGGTCGCGGCACTCGATGCGGACCAGGCGAACGCCAGTTCCGGTTCTACCGTGCGCACCTCGGTCGGCGTTCCGGACGCGATGGAGCAGACACCGGGCACCGAGTTGACGGAAAGTGCGATCGGCCTCGATCGCCAGGGGCGCATCGACCTGCAATTGCGCATCGAAGCGTTGGGCAATGAGCTTGGGCGCATCGACGGAAACATGGGCCCTCAGACCCGACAGGCGATCGGCATCTGGCAAGCGAAGAACGGTCTCCCGCAGACCAGCTATTTGACGCGCGAGCAACTTGCGTTCCTCGTGATCCAGACAGATCCGATGATGGAAGGCGTGCGCGCCAGATACGCCGCCGATCAAGACCGTGCGGCGCAGCCGAAAAAGCAGATGGTGCAGAAGGTCAGCACGTCGCGGCCGGTGGCACAGAAACCTCGCAAACAACAGAAGGTTGTTCAGAAGCGGCGCAACCGTGAGACCGTAGCGCGAGAGGATTATCTTCCGCCGCGCCAGGACAACAACGACTTCCTCACCAAGGCGCTGATCTTCGGCACCGGTGTGGTCGTGGGCGGCGTGCTCAAGAACTGACAGCCGACATTCGAAGGACCGCCGTGGTTTGGGCGGCTATTGCGTCTTTATCCGCATTTCCACGCGGCGGTTCACCGGATCGTACGGATTGGGGCTGCGCGGATTCTTTTCGCCCATGCCGATCGCGTTGAGGCGTGCTGTGTCGATGCCGCTGGCCGTCAGGAATGCTGCCACCGATTGCGCTCGTCGTTGTGACAGACCCTCATTGTAGTGCACCGTGCCAGTGGCGTCGGTGTAGCCTTCGACRACGAAGTTGAACTTGCTCAACCGGTTGTCCTTCAGGGCCTTGGCGAACTCGTCGAGTTCAGCGCGCGCAGTCGGGTTGAGTTCGGCCGAATCCAGGCCGAAATTGATCATCATGTCGAGGCCGGTTTTTTCTCCCGGCGCGTCGCCTGCCTTGCTCTTGCTTTTGCACTCCTCCTCGGAGCCGACACAAATTCCTCGCGACTTGCCGAGATCGGCCGCACCGGCAAAAAACTTCACAATGTCTTCTGATTTCTGAACGGGGTCGGCGAAAGCGTGGGTCGAGCAAAACACGACCGCCAACACAAAGGCTGAACTGCTCCACTGCATAGCGGCTCCTCCTGTTTGAGCACCAGATTTCGAGCGACTGTGATCATACCAAATTCCCAGGCAATTGTCTGTCGACAAACGCTGGGGGCACGACAATGCCGAGAGTTGTTGCCGTGTCACGGGTTGAGACTTGACCCGCGCCGCGCCTGGGGCTTGAGTGGCCGGAGTTCCTCGATGAAAGCGCGGCGGTCATGGCCAATGGGCTCCGATTCAAAACGGCACGGGATCTTTTCACGGCTTGTCCCGCTATTGCCCGGGACATGAGAACCCCTCCAACCGAACAGCAACCGATCGAGTTTTGCCGCGGCCTCCTCGCCGGACGCGTTCCCGAGGAAGCGATTACATTCTGTGCCTACCTGCTTCCCGAGCGGGCCGCGGTCTGGTGGGCCCATGAATGCCTGAGCCACCTGACCGACCTGTTCGATGAGAGCGATCACGAATTGCTCGCGCTTGTCCGCGACTGGGTGGGTGAACCGGACAGTCCCCACCTTCGGGCAGCCGTCAGCACAGCCGCGGCGACACCGCCAACAACGCCAGTCGGCTGGATTGCCCTGGCGGCGGGATGGCGCGACAATGGTTCGGCCAGGGCCGCGACGATGGCATCGGCCTTGCAACCCTTTCCTGCCGCCCATGCAGTCAATGCCGGGATTCTGGCCGGACTGGCACGTGTCGCGCTCGCGGACCGCTTTTCCGTTCTTTCGGCATTTGTCGAAATGGGCATCCAGATGGCAGAGATCGAGGCGCTGCGCCAATCAGCGGATGCATATTAGAGCGTCACAGCGTCCGTCACCCATCCTGCCTTACTTGCAGCCGCCTTGAGCCCATTTGGCCAGCGCCACCTTGAAGCGCGTTCCAAGCGGATGCTGCAGGCGCAAGACAGAGACATCGTTGGCGGCGAAATTTTTCGCCTGTTCGCACAGCCGCTCCTCGTTCCATTGATGGCAGCCATCACAGTGCTTGCCTTCCCATACCGACTTGTCCAATCCCTCCACCGGACTGAAGCGCGGCTTGCTCTTGATGAGCTCGGCAATGCTTTTGCCGTCGATTTCCGGATCACCGAAATCGATAGGGTGGTTGAAAAAGATGGGGTCGTCCGAGGCAAGTTTCGGGATTTTCTGACGCAGCACATTGAGTGCCAGCTGGGCGTCGTCACCGGAGCCCGACGGATTTGCCGTGGCGTTGCGCACCTCCGAGCCGCCTTCAGGTTGCGGAGCGGTCGCCTCGCCCACGATCAGCGGCGCGTTGAGATCGATCTTGTGCAGGACGACCTCGGTGGTCAGCGAGACATTGATCCAGGGACGCTGCTTGCCGGCGGTTGCCTTGAAGACATCGGCGGTAACGCGGTTCATCGCTTCGGTGATGGAAACATTGGTTTCGCCCATATGCGCGAGCAGCGCCGAAGCGAACGGCGAGTGTTCGCCCGATCCGTCATAGGCGACCTGGCTAGGACTGGTGGCGAACGCGACAAGCGTGCCGGCGCCACCGTTCTCGATCGGGATTTCGGCAAGGCCGCTTTTTGCTCCCTTGACGCCGGCGGTCTTTGCCAACACCTCGGCAAGCGGGTTGTCACGACAGGCATCGAGGAAGATCAACCTTATGCTGGTCTCGCGCGACATCTGCCTTAGAACGAAATCCACGGGCACCGCCTCGAAGTCGAGCGAGGTCTCGTCCTCAAGCGCTGCATCGACCGGGAGAAGGTAGTTGCTGCCTGAAACCTGCAACCCGTGGCCGGCATAGAAGAAAAGGGCGATGTCGGCGCCGCGAACCTGCTTTGCAAACTGTGCAATCGTCGTCTGGGTCTGCAATTTGGTCAGATCGAAGCCGGAAACGACTTCAAAGTCCAGGCTCTTCAGGCGTTCGGCCATGGCCTGGGCGTCGCGGACTGGATTGGTCAGCGCCGGGGCATGCTGATACTGGGAATTGCCAAGGACCAGCGCAACACGGCGTTCGGCACTGGCAGCCGACAACGTCAAAAGCAGTGCCAGCGCGACAAGCCCGATGCCGCGCATAAGGCCACCGCAACGGGCAATCAGATCGAAACTCACCGGGACAACAGATCCTTCCTCAGTTGACGAGCTTGGTGGCGGAAAATTCGATCCGCCGATTGAGCGCCTTGT
The DNA here is from genome assembly GCF_056404455.1 of Mesorhizobium sp. P2_D1. NCBI lineage: Bacteria > Pseudomonadati > Pseudomonadota > Alphaproteobacteria > Hyphomicrobiales > Phyllobacteriaceae > Mesorhizobium > Mesorhizobium sp. P2_D1. The sequence continues at coordinate 2,054 of NZ_JBFUDZ010000075.1, read as the reverse complement.
TCTTCGGCGTGTCGTTGGCGGCAACCGGATGATCTTCGCCGTAGCCGGTCGCCGTGATCTGCGTGCGAGGAATGCCCGCGGCGACAATGGCGTCGGCAACGGCTTGAGCCCTGCGCTCCGACAAGAGCTTGTTCTCGACAGGCGACCCATCGGAATCGGTGTGTCCGGACACCTCGACCTTGAGGCCCGGGCACTTGCCGACGACACCGACGACCTCCGCAAGCAGCGGGCGGCTTTGGCTGTCGAGCCGCGCGCTCGCCGTTCGAAAATAGATAGCTCCGGTGCGCGACAGCACCGCGAACCTGTTGAGGCACTCCTCGTCGCTGAAGTTGGACTTCGCCGCATCGGTGGCGACAGGGCCGACGTCGGCAGCACTCGCCACGACGGTTTGCACAGTGGCAGGTTTGCTGCCGTCAGCGGTGAACACGAAATCGAACGACACCGAAGCCGTCGGAACAATATTGGTCACATTGGCCGCCTGCTGGAGTTTGTCGACGTTCGGCAGCAGCCCGAAATCTTCCACATGCACGGCAACAGGAGCCTCCGACGCGACCGACACCATGTTGTCGTTGATCATGGTCACCACGATGTTGGCCGAGAGATCCTTGTCGACCCCGTGAAGGTTGAGACGGAATGGAAGAACGGCTTTCACACGCCGCTTGGTCGCCAGGTCGGCAAATGCCGCGGGATCCACCTTTGCGGTCAATTCAGCGGTCGGAAACTTGAATGTCTCGAAGAAAAGGAACCGCATGCGGACATTGCGAAGGTCGACCCCCGTATCGACCGAGTTGAGGTCGAAGGAGACTTTGGCATCACCGGCCGAACTGAGGCTGCCGGAAATATTCCTGATCTTGTTCGTTTCGACGATCGTGTTCTTCTTGACCGACTGATAGGTGAGTACCGAAGCGGTCGGATCGAGCGTCCAGTTCGGCTGTGCGTTCGCACTTCCCAGTCCGGGCAAAAGCAAAACGGAAAGCGCAACGATCAAGCCAAGCGTCTCTATGGCGAGCCGGCTTCTTGACCGTGACTTCCACCAGAATCCGACGACTTCGAACATGGAACCCCCCTGCCTATGACAACAGACTTCCGTATCGACATCACGACCATGCGGTGTCGATGGAGAGCATAGAACACTTGCTCTCGCTTGGCGAGCATCTGCTGATTGCGCGGTGCGCCATTTCCAGGTGACACGAATTTCGGATCCGCCACACTAAAGCGTTTTATGCATGTCGTTCATGTCGTTCTCCCAAAACCGGGCCACTTTGGGCGACATGCATTAGCTAGAAGGCGATTTTCACTCCGAGTTTGGCGCCGACGGTGGAACTGTCGGACGACGCCTTGCCACGGACTTCGCCGTTGACGGTGGTCAACTCCGACACCTTCAGGTTGAAGCCGGTCGACAGCGCGGCGGAAAAATCGGCATCGTCGAAGTCGATCTCCCTGGTGTCGATTTCGGTCGTGTTCTTGTAGCCGAAACGCTGCTGCAATTCGCCCCGCGCATACGGGCTGATCACCATGCCGTTGCTTAGCGTGTAATCGCCATAGATGCCGGGCTCGAACTTGATCGCGCCAAAAGAAAGCCGGCTCTTGCCGAACTCGTTGCCGCCGCTGTCGGTGTAGGGATCGCCACGGAACGAAACGCCAAGCAGGCCGCCGCGCAGATCGAAACGGGTGCGCTCGCTCAGCTTGAAGATGTGGCCGACCGATGCCGTAACCGCATAGCCCTCGGTGTCATAGCTGCCCGTGGTGCCGAGCACGCCGCTCGTCACATCGCTTCCGCCAATGAAGCCGGAGGCGGAGACCAGCGCGTAGTCGTAGTTCTTGCGAAACAGCGCGTAGCCGCCGAACATGCCGGCCTTGTTGGTGCCTTCTCCGATGGCGTCAAATCCCCGGAACCCGCCGAGGTTGACATCGGTCGAGGCATAACCGGCGAAAACGCCGAGGTTCAGGCCATACTCATTGTCGAACTGGAAGTGTTTGGCGGCATTGAAATCCAGGCTGATGGCGGCCGAAAAATCATTGGCATCGAAGCTCGGGCCGGGGCCATTCAAACC
>NZ_JBFUDZ010000074.1:0-22037 GCF_056404455.1 Mesorhizobium sp. P2_D1 | reverse complement strand
GATCAAAGCGGCGCGGCGGATCATGAAGTGTCTGCCCGCTTTCGCCTTGAATTTGGCCCGGATGACCAGCGTGCCGTCCTCGACTTCGCCAATTCCTTGGCTCTTGAACGGCTCGAGCATATCTGCGGCAAGTTCCGGGTTGGCTGACATATCCTGGCCGATCTTCTTGAAAATCTTGCGGACTTTTTCGACATCGGTGTCGAATGCAACGCGAAAGGTCAGTTTCTCGATCATCCAGTCGCGGCTGAAATTCTGAATCTTGCCAATCTCGCCATAGGGGATTGTCGCCAAGGCACCGCGCTGATGGCGCAGGGAAACTGACCGGACCGAGATTTTTTCCACGGTCCCCTTGGCGCCCGACGTTTCGATATATTCGCCGAAGCGGAATGCATCGTCGATCAGGAAAAACAGCCCGGAGACCAGGTCCTTCACCAGCGTCTGCGAGCCGAAGCCGATGGCCAGCCCGAACACGCTCAAGCCGGCGATCAGCGGCCAGACATTGACCCCGATCGACACCAGGATCGAGAGCAGCGCCAAGGCCACAATGCTCGATTTGCCGACCGCGCTGATCAGCGGCACCAGCGTGCCCAGCCGTGAACGCGGCGCACCCAGCGCCTCCTCGTCATCACCTGCGGCGGGCAACTCCGCGCGCAAGGCGCGAACCGACACTGCGCCGACCACGTTCCACAGAAACGCCGCCACCAACATGATCAGCGCCACACCGGATGCGCCCTTGACGACCTCTCGCAGATCTATGCCGAACCCGGCAGCCAGCGGTGTCGCCCACAGCGTTCCCAGCATGGCAATCATGATAGCCACAACGGTGAAGCGGGCGGTCTGTCGGCCTGCCGCTGCCAAGATCGAGATGTCAGGAGACTCCAATCCGCGTTGCGCCCAGTTCCCGATCATTGCGTCGAGATGTGGTGCGGCGAGAAATATCAACCCGGTCAGCAGAACGGCCGACCCACGAAGCGATGCTCCCATGGTCAGCGCGGCCTGAGTGGTGAGAAAGGTGATTATCAGGAACGCGATCACGATTGCCGGCCACACTTTGGCGAGACGGGTGCGCCAGCGGCTTCTGGGGCGCGGACCGGCGACGGCGACTGCCATTGTGCGTCTGTGCCGCCATACGGCCCATGCAAACAGAACGTAGATCGGAATTGCGAAGCCTGTTCGCAGCAGATCCCCCAAGGCCGGCCCGACGGTCCAGAGCCGCAACGTCGCGATCAGCGTGGTGCCGATGATCGCCAAGCCAATGGCAAGCGAGAGGTCGCGCACGAGCGCTGCCAGATGGGCGGAGCGCTCCTGCGCGAACTCGGATCGCCGCGATGCCATCAACAGTGATCTGACGGCGGCGAGAATGACGAAGCCGAGCACGGTCACCACCGTCCAAAGGTGAAGGGTTTGCAAAGGCACGCCAGAACCGGCCAGCAGCCGCGCAGCAATGAAGCCGATCACCAGCGCCACTACAATAGCCGCCACGCCCGCGAAGAATCTGCGCGATGCACTGCTTGTCGCACTCGCCTTCGCGAACCGCCGGGCAAGCAGGATGTACACGCCGGCGACGAGCGCAACGACCAACACAATCTCGAACAGGAGCCCAAGAAGAGATGTTCCCCCGGCTGCAAGCGAGGCCCTCAGGTTTTCAAGCTCGACGGGGACGTTGCCCAAAGCGGAAACCCGCGCGAACAGTCCGGAGACGAAACGATCGGCGAGCTGTTCGAAGCCCGAGATCAACGAAGTAACGTCCGTATCCGCTGTCTTGTCCACGATTTCCCCCTCTTCAGCGCCTCGGAAGCCAGTTCCGGCAGTCAAGGCCGCTGTCTCGCTATCCAGCACCCGACCGTCGCACAATTCAAGCTTCTTTTCTGTCCGGACCTGTTGCCCGCGCGCGGGGTCCGAGCGCACTGAACTTGTCGCCCCAGAGCGCAACGACCGCGCCTATGAGATAGGCCTGATTGGAGATGTCTATCAGGCGTTTACAGTGGCTTTCTTCTGGCTCGATTCTTAGAAAACCAACATCTCATTCAGCTCTCGATTTGACGCCTCGCCGTAAGCAAGTATGCAAACGACAATGGCCCATTCGACGGGTGTGTTTCATCGTAGCGGAGCGGGCGTGTTGAGAGAAGTTTGGGCGACATTCCATCGCTGACTGAGAGGCAGCGCCGCGAGGAAGCGCTGAATGGCTCACGTCTTCGGCGATGCAAAATAACAACTGCGCCGCTCGACCAGCTTGCCCACCTGCGAGCCCCTTCCCAGATCAACTGCCAAGGCCTGGAGACGGCACACCAACCCGGATCAATCTCGAAAAATCCGGTGAAAGGCCCGACTTCCGCGCACGGTCGTCTATGTGGGCCACCTCCCGCAAGGTCGACAATGGCAAGCGGGTATCGAGCGCACCGCGGTCGTACGCATAATCAGGAAGATAGCCGTTAACAATGAGCCGCCAGTCGAATGGAACCACGTCGCCGACTGCTCGCATCATCTTGACGATCGTCGTCGTGCAGTTCGTCGTGATCGAATTGTAGAATGCAGGCTTCGTGGAAAGCGCATTTGCGTCCGAGACGTATTCCAGCAGAAGCGTCCGGGCCGCGTCAGGCGATGCTTTCAGGCGATAGATCTGGACGTCCTCTCCCCGAACATTTGACCTGACACCGACCACGTCTCGCTCGTCGGCCGCGATAATAACCAAGGGATTGCTCTTGAACAGATCCGCTATGGGCGAAAACTCGCCACCTACACGGCGCCGCACCTCAATGGACCAAGCAAGATATTCACCACCCGAGAAGCCAAAGCTCATGATGACATGGGCCATTTTCGGTCCAGCCCAATAGGACATGAAGAGGTCGGCGGTCTGAACCGTGGAAAGGTCGTAGGTTCGGGTTGTCCAACGTTCGGTGAAATCGGTGTCGCTGCGCCATTCGAAATCACGCACGTCTTTCAGGGTTAACAGGTTTCCATCGCGCGTCCCGGTTACCTGACGGGCGACATCGGGCGCCCAGTCGGCGTCGCCCAAAGGCTTGATGGTGCTCCACCAGACCAGAACCGCAGCAAACGCGGCGAGAAACAGGACGAGCGCCCGGAAGCGAAAACGGCTGAACAGCGCGATGATCGTGCCGAGGCCGAACAAGATGAAAAGGGCGCAGGCCGCAGCCCGGCCGAGCTCTCCCGCAGGCAGGCGATACCACATGGCAAATCCGGCCCAGGCAGCTACGGCGGCAATGGCGAGCGACAAGATAATGGCGAACGAGATTTGAGCGATGCGACGCATCATTCCCCCTTCCAGCCCTACGGTACCAACAGAGGCGTCTCTTCAGGGGCGGCCGGAGTCGCTTGCTGCCGTCCGAATGCCATTCTCACGGGCGCTGGAACCAACTTCGAGATGGAGCATCCATAAAGCTTTGTTGCCGGCCCTAGCCTGGAACAATTACTTCTTACAACCTTTCGTGGAGGTCGCTGGCAAAGTACAGCCCTTGTTGGCCTGTGTCCTTCGAGAGCCGGTCAAATTCTCGACCTCGTTGCCGTAGTTTTCTCTGGTGTTCTGATCGACCACTGCAACGGGTGCCGAAATCACCAACCCTGCAGCACTGCCAGCCGCAGCCGCCGCGCCGGTCGTCGCTTGCACGATCGTGTCGCCAAGGCCCACCCTGCTGTCTGTCAGGGTCTGGCCAGCAGCCATCCGCGCTCCAATCAACTGGACGATCTGCGGAGACGAGGCGAACTTGCCGTGATTCAAACTGTCTCCGGACTTGACCTTCGTCAGGTCGATGACGGTTACATTGTTGCTTGAAAGTTCTTCCTTGTATGGAGCCTCTTCCGGATTGATAGAGCCGAGCCGGGGGATGTTGCCCCAGACCCGTCGCGAAAATGCGAGCGCCCGGTCATCCTGCGAGACAAAGAGGGTGAACTGGGGGTGCTGTTTGCCCATGTCGGCAATCTGTGTGCGAAACACGTCGACATCGACGTCAGGCGCGGCCAGCATGACGTTCTTGAACTTCGCCGGCAGTCCGCCATTGCGGATGGCCATCTGGCGCAAGGATTCCAACGCAAGCCAGTTGCCCATCGAATGGGCGAGGATCGAAACCTCTTTCACTTCAGGATCGCGAGCGAGGTATTGGAACAGCGTCTCGAGCGCATCTCGCGTGTAATTCGTGCTTTCGCGATCGTAGCCATAGGCCAGCGTACTGCCTCGGGAAGGCCATGTGACCAGGATCGGAGCGCTGTCGGTGCCTGTGTCGTGAGCGATCTGCGCAAAGCGATAAAGGGAGTCTTCGAAGCGGTTGTTGAAGCCATGGACGAATACCAGCACGCTGTGGTCCGGGCTCTTCCTGACAGTGGCGTGCAGCCATTCCTTCGCGCCATCCCGTGTTAACTCTTCGGCTTTCACCACCGCGAAATCGGTTGCCGGGTTTGAGGGCAGCTTCTTGGGCCAGGCGACCTCGCCGACCTTGCGCACCGACGCTGGTGGGATCGACACCGTAACGTCCGCGAATGAAGGAGCTATCCCGCGTTCGCCCGTATACATCTCGGCCGGATTGGTGGAGCGCGCGCGGGTCGTCGTCACCAGCATCTCCACCTTGCTGGATGCCGGAGATGTATCGGCTACGGGCAACAACACATTCGTTGGACGAGATGCGCAACCGCCAGACAGGCCGATCAGTGCGAATGCCAGCAACGCACGGGGGATACACATGAATTTGAACTCGCCTGCAAAGCCGGCTTCCAAAACGTCCCCCTCACGTGTGCAACGTCAACAAGCCGCCTCGGATACTGCTTGTTGCCAATCGAAGTCAGTTGACAATGATTGCCTCGACAGTGGCACCCAAGATCCGATCGGCACGCTGCTCCACACCACCAACCAAGTACCGGAATCCGTTCTTTTGCGCAACTGCTAGGCCCCGCGTCTCAACATTTCGCCTGGCTGCGCGCCGCCGGTCCGCTACTAACTAAACAGCGAGGCATTCAACGAAGAGGTCGTCGAGTACCCGGCCGCTGCAAGCCATGCCGCCGACTTTACTTGATGCGGGCGACGCCACCCGAAATCTCGATCGTTTCCGACCCGGTCAGGGCCTCGAGGTCACCATTGGGCCAGGTGACGAAACAGCCGTTCGGGCAGAATTCCACGGTCTCGCCGGCATGCAGTGCAAGCTTCGTCTTGCTACCGCCTTCCGTCACGATGAACGTTCGGATCTTGCTGTCCTTGTTAACCACGCTGGCTGCCAAAGCCGAACCACCCACGGCAAGAACAGCAATGACGGCGGCGAACGACGTCAACACGTCGCACTTGATCGGCCGATTTAGTGGCGGGCAATATTTGAACTGCTGTGTCACTAGGGTCGTGAACCACCCATCCGGGTTGATCATGAAGGCGCCTCTGCCGACGAGGTTGGCATTGGCGATGGGATCACCGTTTCCGAACCGGGCTAGTCACCTGTCACCTGCCATTTGTCGTCGGGATTGAATTGCTTTATCGCGCCGGCCAAAGCCTCCGTCTTCGGGCCTAGATCGGCCTCGTAGACGATACCTTGCTGATTGACCACAAAGGTTTTGACGCCCGTTTCGGCATATTTCACAGGCCAGGCCACCAGCCCGAAACCCGCGATCATGTTGCCGTTGATGATATAGTTGTAGGCGCCACCGGCGATATTCGCGCCTTGGCCGGTCAGGATGCGGAAGCGATACCCAAAATAGCCATTGCCTTTCTTCGCCTTGTCGAGAGCCGCCTGGTTGATGAAATCGCCTGCCGGACTGACGCCATTGGTCTCGTCGGACGGCCAATATAGCCCGTCGGCTCGGCCCTCGCTGCTGATCAGCTTCTGGGCGTATTCCAGCACGCCATCGCCGTCGCGGTCCTCTGAAGCGTAGTCACGCTGAGCTTCCACATAGGCGCGAACCGTTTCGATCGCCGTGATCTCATTTTCCCCGACGCGCCGGTTGATGATCTCTTCGATGCCAGCCTGGGTATCGAAAGCCCACTTGCCGTCCTTGCCCTTGGCGATGGGGAATGGCAGCGTCCATAGCTTGTCGCCAATGTCGAGTTCCTTGCGGTCGCCAAGATCACGCACTATCACCGTCTTCGCAGCGCCTTGCCGGATCTGCGTGTAGGTATCCATCACGCCTTCACTTGTCCTCAGCTTTGCGGCATCCAGCCCAAGCAGTACGGCCAGTCCATCGAAATCATCCTTTGCCAGGACTGACTTGAACGCGTCCACAGCCGCCGAGGGATCATCGAAAAGCGGCGGACCTTTTTTGGCCACGTAATCCTCGAGGCTGTGCACCTCCTGCGCGCTGGCAAAATTTGCGGAACCCGCGCCAATGCTCAAGATCATTCCGGCCCCGAGCAGCGAACGTAGAACAAGACTCCGGACGGACGTTTTCATGTCGGTTCTCCTCGCCAAATTTATTAACGCCGGCCACCGCCGCGCCCGCCACCGCCGCGCCCGCCGCCGCCGCGCCCGCCGCCGCCCTGYCTGCCACCGCCGTGCCTGATCATTTTGTTGCCGCCACCGCCGCCGCTACGAATTCCACCTCCCATGCTCCTCGCACCGCGGTTGGAGGAAATTTGCTGACGTTTTCCGGAGCTGACGTTRCCAAGACCCGAAGGATTCCTCGGCCTGTTGTCCACTCTCGCTGCCGGCCTCGGCTTGCCAACCGGGCGATCGATCCTCCCTGACGCCTTGGCTGCAGGGCGATCATTCTTTCGTGCCCCGGCAATCTGATTGTTGTTGGTTGGCTTTTTGAAATCCTGCCTCGACGCCGGGGGGCGGTTTTTCAAGCCCTCTCTGATTTCGCGTTGGCGGACGTCCTTCACCTTGCCGGACTTTCCGGCAAGCGTGCTCGCTCGGTCCCTTTTTAGATCGGACGCCTTGTTGCGCATATTGTTGCGATCGTCGGACTTGACCCGATTGCTGATCTTCGATTTGTCGATGTTGGCGAATTGGTTCTTGTCGAAATTTATTTTCGAACGGTCGACGTTTTTCCAGTCGACGTCGTTGAAATTGACCTTGCCGTTTCTGTTGTTGAAGCAATCGTTGCAGTCGAAATCGATATCGTTGCCGTTCCAGCGGCCTCCTGACACACCCCAGTCATCCCAATCCACTGCCGCTGCCCAGACGGCGCCTGTCACGAAGGCCGCGAAATAGGGCGCAGTGGGGTAATAATAACTTGGGTAGGAGTCTGGATAATAGGAGATCGGAGCGACCGGATAGTCGGTGGTATAGAGCATTTGCGGCTCATACCGTGGAACGTAGATCGTGTCTGCGCTCGCGGACTGGATGACGACATTGTCGTTCTCCTCGACAACCTTGATCTTGTCATCCGACTTGATCACGCCTTTGGCGACAGCCGTGTCGCGCAACTGCTGAATGGCGACCAGAACGTCTTTTTGCTGATACGTCAGTGCGTCGCCAAGCGCYTGGGTCCACTCCAGATCGTCGTTCATCATTTTGACGATGTCGGGATAGTTGAGCAGTGAGATGACGCTTCCGTCCCAGCTCTCCTTCGGTTTCAGGCCTGGCTTCTTGGCGACCTGATCCAAAAACCGGTTCGCTTCCACGATCTGCAATGGATAAAGCGACGCTTCGGAAATCACCGCGACAAGTTCATCGGGATAGAGCGCTATTCGCGCTACCAGAACTTCGAGTTCATCCTCGTCGAGCGGTTCGGGCGCCGGGGTAGCCGCTGCGCTGGCTGTAGCGGCGGCTTGATCCTGAGCAATCGCGAAAGAGGGCGGACCCGAGCAGATCAAGAACGTCAGTATGGCCACAGTCCCAACAGGCCAACGCGGAAACTTGATCTCCATTGCCGTCCCTCCAAGGTATGTGAACCTGGTTGTCAGCGATGTTCTGTCGCCGAGTCCGGGCGAGTGATCATGCCTTGGCGTTATGTTGGCGCATTACCTGCCGAGGGGCAATGTAAGTAACTGTATGCTACGTGTGCGACCCTTCACTTGTGAACCTCGCTGGTTAGCGCATCGGGGCGCGAGCCTGCGGAGCGGTGCCGCTTGGCGCAAAGAGGGCAGAGGCCAAGCAAAGCCAAGCCTTTGATAAGATCAGATCGATTGCAATCGGCAGCGCGCTCGTCACGGTCTGCTCGAACAATCCTTCAGTGGCCACCCAGCACGAGAGTCTGGACGGGCAGCAACAATGCCTGAATTCGAAGGATCATGGCATGCACGATAGCTACGGTGTCCACCACATGCAGGAACACCCAATTGAGCGTGCCGATGTCTTTTGCCGCGAGCGCGTCGTGATTGTTGGTGTATGCGTTTGCGATGCAGCTGCTGCCCGGCGGCAGGCCGTCGAGCTCCCCCGGGAAGAGCGGCTCGAGGAAGACGGTGAGCGTCCCACCCTTCGAAAGCTGTTGAACGTCGACAAGCTGATCTGTCGGCCGGATTTGTCCGGCAGCGATGACATCCTGTACCTGGGTCACGACCATGGGAAGGATCGTAAATGGCTTGCCGACGCATGTGGCCTCGGCGATCATCCCCTCTTTCATCACCTGCGCCTCGATCTGGCCAAAGCCGGCAATTAGGGCGCCACGTCCGGCGTCTTCCGGGACCAGGATGCCGGCGGGCCGCACCATTGCGTTTACGACATCGCCGGGCCGAAGCGTGAACTGCTGGACGGTTCCGGCGACGCCGGCCCGAACCAGGGTTTTATCCAGTTCGACCTGTGCCTGCGCAAGTGCTGCCTCCGCACTGGCCTTCTGGGCGGGCAGCAGCGAGCTGATCTTCGTTTCGATGGTCCGCTTGCTTGCGACGGCGGCATCAAGACCACCCTTGCGACCATCCACGGCGTTTTGCAGCCGCTCGACCTCCCGAATCGAAACGACGTCCTTTTTCACCAGCTGCTGCTTCATTTCCAGTTCGTCCAGGGCCTGCTGGTAGGCGCTTTGCGCCTGCTGGATGAGCCCATCCGCCGCTGCAAGGTCCGTTTGCGCCACCGTGGCCTCGGCGTCGGCTTCGGCTATTTGGCGCTTTGCTGTCTCGAGCGCGGCTTCCTGCTCGGAACTGTCAAGCCGAAAGAGCGGATCACCAGCCTTGACCTTTGCATTTATGCCAACGTCAACGAACACCTCGGCAACACGGCCGGTGGTTTGGGGAAGGATGGTAACAGTGCGGAATATCGCCGAGACGTTTGTCGTCGAAGGATGATAGTAAAAAATGAGGGTGATCAACGAAACGGTCAGCACCAGGCACGCCGTGATGCCCCAGCGCAACTCGTACCACATCGTATAGAGGTTGATCTCGCGCCCGATACGCTTGCCTTGCACATAACGGCGGAAAAGATAGTCCGGAAAGACGGTGAGCAACGAACAGAGAATTAGCTCAAACATGGCTCAGAGCATCCATGCGCGCGGTGTCGATTTTCTGCTCGGGACCAGGCTGCACCATCGCCTGCTCTTCCCCCTGCTCCTCCGCCCGCTCCTCGGCGGCGGGATCACGTCCGGACAGTTTCTCGAGCGAGCGTGCAATTGAAGACATCGGCGTCTTGAAATCCGGCAGCTCGATGAACGCCAGCAACAGACCCGCGATCCAGAAAAGATGATTGTGGGTGAAAAGCGAGATCAGACAAAGGACAGCCACAATCTCCATTTGCACTTTTTTCGATCCATGCGCCATTCGTTCCGGAAGGGCATGGAGTTGAAAGTACAGATTGCCGATGATGAGGATCATTGCCAAAATCAGGACGACGACCACATTGAACAGCCAATCGGTCTGGCCGGGCGCAGTGACGAAGATCGGCAAATGCTCGATCGCCGCAGGATGTATCGTGTCCGCCATTTCGGCTCTCCCACAAAGACTCTCACGGCCAGCCCAGCCAAGGTACCATTCTCCAGATTGCCTGTCGATGGTTTGGAGGAACGGGTAGTGGGTCAGTTTGAAATTTCAGTAGTTGTTGAGCGAAACAGCACGGTTCCGTCTTCGGTCGCAATCTCGCGCACCGACGAGCAGCGCCTGGATCACTGCCACGCCGACAACGCCTACTGCCACGCCGCGGATCGTGGCGGCGGTCAGCGTAACCAGGTGAGCCCCGCGTGCCGTGCTGCCGGAGACCCGCCGTCAGTCCCCCAAGCTGAGCAGTGTCGATGGATCGGCCGTTACCGGTGGCGCGAAGAAGGTCAGCCGCACTGCTTCCATAAGCAGTTGCGGCGGGGCCATCTCGCCTGCCAGTTCGACGATGCGCCCTTGCAGCTCCTTCATCCTGTCCGGGTTCGCGGCGGCGAGATCGTGAGCTTCGGATTTGTCGTCGGCGAGGTTGAAAAGCTCCGCCTTCGGCGGCAGYGAGGCCTTCCACACAAGCTTCCAGTCGCCTTTGCGAACGGCTCCGGCCAGAGGATCGACGTTGTAGACCACTTCGGCGCGGGGAGACGGCTTTCCTTCGCTCAGGGCGTCCCAGACATTCATGCCGTCCAGTGGCTTGTTCTTCTCCAGCTTGGCTTCGGCGACGGCGGCAAGCGTGGGATACATGTCCGTAACGTGGACCATGCCGTCGACAACGCCCGGCTTGATCTTGCCCGGCCAGTTGGCGAAGGCGGCGACCCTGGTGCCACCCTCGTAGAGTGTGCCCTTGCCGCCACGATAAGGTCCGTTGCTGGCGGGCAGTGTGCCCCCGACTTTCGAATCGCCAGCAAACAGCGAGTCTTTCACGCCACCATTGTCGCTGTGGAAGACGATGATGGTGTTGTCGCGCATGCCTTTCTTTTCGAGCGCCGCAACCACCTTGCCGACGCCGTCGTCCATCACCGAGATCATCGCTGCATATTTGCGCCGGTTCTCGTCTGCGTTGCCCTTGACGCGGTCGAGATACTCCTGCGGCGCCTGGAAGGGCGTGTGCGGCGCGGTGAAGGCCAGGTAGAGGAATAGCGGGCTCTTGCCCTCGTGGCGCTCGACAACTCGCACGGCCTCGTTGCCGAACAGCGTGTTGTCGAAGCCGGTTTCGTTGAGCGGCTTGTTGTTGCGATACCAGTCCTTCACGCCGTGGGAGGAATGCTTGAAGTGGTCGATCTCTCCGACCAGCGCGCCGTAGAAATAGTCGAACCCGCGCTGCCGCGGCCAGAATTCTGGCTTGGCATGGCCGAGATGCCATTTGCCGACCATGGCCGTCTTGTAGCCGGCGTCTTTCAGAACCTGCGGCAAGAGGTACTCGTCGACCGGAAGCCCGTAGGTGCCCGCTGCCGGTATGACGCCCGTCTGTAGTCCGTATCGCAGAGGATAGCGGCCGGTCATTAATGCCGCGCGCGTTGGCGTGCACATAGGCAGGGCGTAGAACTGGTCGAAGCGAGCGCCGCCCTCGGCGAGCTTGTCGAGGTTCGGCGTCTTGATATCGGAACCGTTGAAGCCGGCATCCCCCCAGCCCATGTCGTCAGCGACGACATAGACGATGTTGGGGAGCGCCGGCTGGGCGGCCGCAGGCTGAACCCCGGCAAGCCCGGCGAGCACGCCCGACAGGCCAACCGGTGTAGCCAGTCGCGACGCCGCAACCGCCGTGCCGGCCATCAATGCGTCTCGCCGCGTGATTTTGTTGCTGATGCCGGCTTCAGCCGGGAAGTCTCGATCGTTGCTCATGTTTTGCCCCTGCTCTGCTAAACCAAATCATGCGTTCAAAACCCTGCGCGCCAAATATGCTGGCGCCGATCATTTCCCCGGTACCCAAAGCGGCAGGGCAGCGGTCAGGACGCGCCACACTGCAGCATAGCCCCGACAGGCCGTTGGATGTCCTAAGCGCGCTTGTCCGATTAGGTCTTCTCTATCCATAGTCCCCACCAGCCCTGCGTGGGCATCGATCTCGCGGGACTTAATCATAAGCTGCGTCTAATATAATGTGCAGCTATCCATTTGGCGCAAGATCGTGAYGGGTCGCGCGAAACCGCCGGCGCGGGGGACCACGCCGCACAGTTGAATGCTGATCATCGACCGACTGGGCGTGGGCAGGAAAGCTGGCGCCGCGACATGACCTCCCGAACGTCGAGGGGAAAACGGTGGCCCGCACCTGAACTCAGACATTCGAATTCGACTAAAGGCAATCAAACCGGCTCAACAGATTTCACGTTGCCGTCGGTGTCCACGAGGCAGCTTGTCTTCTTGCCGCCGGCATCGAGCTCGACCTGATAAGTTTTGGAATCGATCTTGCTCGAGGAGATCGGAAGTATCTTGGCGCTGTTGACGCCGCTCGACTTGGCGACCGCGTTGGCGCAAAGAAGCTGCAGATCCGCCGGAGCCGTCTCAACCTGCGTCCTCGACATCTGCTCCGGAGCAGGCGGCGGCGTGCTGACGCAAGCGCTCAAGCTCTGCGTAATGAATCCAAGAGCTACAACCAGGATCGATCTTCTCACTGCACGTTTTTCCGACATTGCTTGGCCCTCTCCGAATGCCGCTTCAAACGCCCTTGTAAAGGGCCGCCCCCTGCATCAGAACGATGACCTTGGCTCCGACCTTGACGCGGGACGCCAAGTCGGTGATGTCGTCGTTCCGCATCCGGATGCACCCTGATGACACGTCGAGCCCGATCGTCCAGGGCTCCGGCGTGCCGTGTATCCGGTAGATCGTGTCCTGATCGCCCTCGTAGAGATAGAGTGCCCTGGCGCCGAGCGGATTGTCGGGACCTCCCGGCATGCCTGCCGCATATTTGACCGCGTTCGGATCCCGAGCGACCATTTCGACCGGGGGCGTCCAGGTCGGCCATTCCGCCATGCGGCCGACGCGCACGATACCGGCCCATCCAAAGCCTTCCCGGCCGACGCCGATGCCGTAGCGCATGGCCTGCTGACCCGGCTGCACAAGATAGAGAAAATGCTTGTTGCCATCGATGATGATCGTACCGGGCACCTCAGCGGTGCGGAATTGGACCATCTGCGGGCGAAATGCCTCGGGCACCTCCTTGTGGGCTGCGTAGTATTTTCGCGCTTTCTTCTTGTCGTAGTCGACCCACTTATGTGTCTGCGGATCGAACACCTGCGTCTGAGCGGCATACGCCAGTGTCGCGACGATCGCGGTCATGACAAGCGCGGCGCCGAGAACGAGGCAGCGGCCAGCCAATCTGCGATCATTGCTTTTCGAAGTGACGGACCGGTTTGCGAGCGAAAAGGTCATGGTCGTCCCTGCCTCTACTTCGACCAGGCGCTAAGCCGGTCTTGATGCTTTGCAACCCAGGCCTGCGCGTACTTGGCGGGATCTTGCCGATCGACCTGCAATGCGTAGCTCATTTCGGTGACCTCGTCTGAGCTGAAGTCGACATGAGAGAGGAAGGCCGCCACTTTCGGCAGGCGCTTGGCCATCGATGAGGCAAACCCGATGTAGAAATGGGATGCGTCCCACGCCACCGGCGCCTCAGATTTTGTAAGCCAGTCAGGGTCGTCGCTCGGCATCACGATGTGCCACTTGGCCGGATCGTATTTCGGTTCGGTCAACTGGACGATATCATGGAGCTTGAACATATGGTGCGGACTGTAGCAGTAGAATGCCATCGGTTGCCCCGTTGCCGCGGCCGCATCGACTGCGGCCATTGCCATGTCTTCCGGCATCTGAAGGAGCGTCATCGTTTTTTCATAGCCGTAGCTCTTGGCCCGGATCTTCTCGATGCTCGTCGACGACCAGCCCAACGCGCCAATCCACATTTCGCCCTTGCCGTCGCCGTCGGTGTCGAACACGGCCGCTTTTTTGGGATCGGCCAGATCTGAAATGTCCTTGACGCCATATTTGTCAGCCGTCTCGCGCGTCACGCAGATGCCCTGCGTAGCCGACACACCCCTGGGACTGAGGTCCACGGTCTTGCGCCCGTCGACGTATTTCTTGACGAGTGCATCGAGATTGGGAAGCCAGACTTCCGGATAGACGTCGACCTCCCCGGTATCCATCCCGGCGAATGCGGTCATGGAGCCCATCTCGCGCACGTCGGCGTCCAGATTGAGTTTTTCCTTCAATCCGTACTTGATGATATTGGCCGCGGCCTGGCCGGATGGCCAGTTCGGCATTGCAATGAGGAGGTCAGCCGCAAGGGACCGGCCATGCACCGCCAGCATCGTCAGTGCCGCCAGCGACACTTTCAGCAGATGTCGCCGAAATCGACTGTCCATTTTTCCCTCCCCGCGGACCTGACATGAACGGCAGCGGCAGCGAGAGGACTCCCGATCCGCCACGCAACCGGCACACCACAGCCGGAACCGCTTTTGTCTGCCAGCCGGCTTTCCATCCCGTTCATTGGTTCGTGTTGTCCCGAGACTACCGGATGGAGCCGGGAGCGGAACGTAAGTTACGTGGAGGGCGGGGTAACTTTTTGACTACGAGGCCGTTCAAACGGCTCGCATCGGCGGCTTAATCTTAAACTGTGCCGATCACATGGAAATCAGTCGAAGGGCGGCGCCCTGCCCATGACGACCGATCGCTAGTAACAATTGCCGGAATCGGCTTCCCTGGGCGAACATCGGCGATAGTATCTGTCTGAGTGATACCCATCGCCGTAGTATCGGTCGTGGTAATATGGATCGCCATAGTACGGATCGACATCATACCGATCGACATAATACGGATCGCCGTAGTACGGACCCCCGTAATAGTCACCGCCTCCGTAGTACCCGCCGTAGTAGCCGTTGCTGTTGGCAATCATGCTGCCGAGCAGCGCGCCGGCGACAAATGCGCCGCCCGGGGCCAAGAAGTCGTTGTGCCGGTGGTAGTGGCGGTAGCCGCGATAACCCCTGTACCAGCCGTCCCGAATTTGGATGACATCGGACTGAGCGCTTTGTGCCCTGGGCACGAAGACCGGCGCGGCATCAACTGGAGCAGAACTCGCAAGTACAAAAGTTGCGACGAGGGAGGTCGCTATGCCTGACGGGACTCTCATGATCGCGTCCTCGCTGGTGGCAATGTTTACCGTGTGCGAAACGTCGTCATTAGCGATACGAAACGTCGTCGATGCAAATTTGTTCCAGACACCTGCAAATTGCCTGAAGCGGCTCCGAACGTTTGACCGCCGGCTAATTCCGGAATTCCATCGGGACGGCAGTGGTCGCTCGATCTCTCGATGTCCCGGACGTTTCCATAGTGGTCCCGAACTGCGAACGAGGGGTGTCGTTCGGGCGCGCCTGAAAGGGGCCCACAAGGCGATCCCCCACCCCCGCCGGCCGATGGACCGGGGAGCGGCCGCCCCCGGCCGCGGCGATCTCGAAACCTGGCGTTCTGCGTTAAGACTGTGTCTGCTGGCAGCAGCCAATGGCCGAGATGGGTGGGAATTTTGCCTGGCGGGCGGTCAGTGCTTCAGGCATTTCCGGCCCACTGCCATTGCTTTGAACGTCCCCTTCAGATCGACGACAAAGGCCCCCTTGGTTTCCGGAAATACGGTCATCTTATATTTCTTCGCCACGTCGCGCTTGAACTTCGGATCGTCGGTCAAGATGTAGCCGCCAGAATATCCGCCCTTGAGTTCGCCACTCGTGCTGGTGGCCACACCCTTATAGAGATGGCCGTCGATGGAGACGAAGATGTCCGACTTGGTACCGTTCTTAAGACCGATATCCACCTTCGTGAACACGCCAAGATACCCGACCTCCTGATTTGCGGTAACGCCCATTTGTACTGAACTTGGCCCATCTTGGCGCACGATCAAGCAATCTCCACGCGTTTGATTCGTATAGATCGTCCAGCCCTCGACGTCGTCCCCGTATCGGACAAGCACATCGCTGGCCTTGGGAAGCGGATTTTGTGTTTGTGCGTATGCCGCCGTCGCAGACGAAAGTGCTACTGCCGCGATGAGTGTCGTGAAGATTCGCATAGTATTACCTTCCCTTGTTTGCGTTCTTGCTCATGAATGTCCGTTTTGTGGATCGTGACTGCCGTGCCCTTCCTGGGCGTTGCTCGGAAGTCATTTCACCAGTTCGATCTCCCTTCCGCCCCGTCGCTTAGAACCGCGGGGCGCGTCGTAGAGGCGCACGACCGCGACCGGTCGTTGCTTGGACGATGGTGTCGCTAGGACCGACCTGTTATCGGTCAGGCCTGGCCTGTGGCTGTCCGCGCCCGATCAGTTAACGAGGACGACCACGTACCTCGACCCCGTGTGCTGATAATATTTCGCGCCGCAATGCCAGATTGTCGTCCCGTTGACCGAAGTCTTGACGCAACCGGCCGGTAGACTGGCTACGTAGACGCTGGTTCTGCGGATGGTTCGCCGGGTTGTGCGCCGCGCGACGCCCGCCGCACTGCCGGGCGTAAGAGGATGGCCAACGCGGGCCAGCGCTTGAGATGAAATCGATCCCTGTGTGACCACGGAGACCGCATCAACCTGTACGAAAGTGGCCAAAGCCAAGGCCAGGACGGCGCAGTTGCGGAATCTTGTTGTCATCTCTTCCTCCCTGTTGTCGAATCTAGAAACGCATGACCAGTCCCATGATGGGTCCTTGCTGGACGACATCGAAGACGAAGCCGTCATTGCGGTAGTTGACGCCGAGCGCGCGGTAGCCGGCGACCGCCGAAAACCGCTCGTTGAACCGGTAGCCCAGTGCGGCGGCGACATCCCAGTCGACATTGGCGCCGCCTGCACCAATCATGCCCCAACCCGTCAGATAGACTTCAGGCGTGAGCGAGTAGTTCGCGCGAACGCCAACCAGGCCGTCCACCCAGGTCGCTCCGTCGCTGCCGGATACGCCGTCAAGGATGCCGCCATGGAAGTTCAGGTCCGTGTTTACGGACCAGACCCTCATGGCGCCGACGAAATCGAGACGTCCGGCGTCACTCTGGACGATCGAATAGCCAGCGCCGACCAGCCCTGAAAAGGTCTGCGACGAGACTTCGACACTGTTGGCGACGACGCCTCTCGGCGTGCCGCTTTCTCCCGACAGTTTCACATACATGAGGTCGCCGAAAATGCTGTAGCGGTCGTAGCGAGCCTCGGCGACGGCCATGGCCGCGAAGTCGAGATTCTTCAGGATGTCGCTGAAACTCGAGTCGACCTCGACAGTGGGCAGGCCAAACTGCGCCACGTCTCCCGACATCCCGGCCGCCCAGAAATACGGCGCGACGGAGAACGTCCAGCCCTGTTCGGTCACGACTGGCTTCAGCTCCGGCGTCATGGGTGAGACCGCATCCGCGGCGCCGGCAGGATGGGCGAGCCAAAGGGAGGAAAGGACAGCCCAACCCAGGGCTTGTGTCCGATAGAAGGTCATCATGTCAGGGTCCCCTCCTGAGGTGTCCGTCGTTTGCGGATTTGTTGCTTGGGAGAACGAGAGTGCCTGACGGGTGCGAAGACCGTCCATCGGCATGCTTCCCGCGCTGTCGGCATGGCGATTCATGGCTGTTCACCGTGCCGGCCACGGGTTGATACCCGATTTGCGGGCGGCATCGGTATTCAGCACTGCTGCTCCTACCTCTCCAACCAGGCGATCTATCAATTCTTGCCATTCGGCTCGTCTGGCCTCGCGCAATGCCGGCGGGGCCTGATCGACCTTCGAAAGCGCTAACTCTGCATCCGCGAGTTCCTCGCAAATATCGCGAAAACTCTCGCTTCGGTCCATCAGCCGATGGATCGTCAATTCAAACTGGGGGTATCGGCGCACTGCCGCCGAGACCGCTCGGTGCCTGTCAGACGATCCGTCTCTTGTGCTCATGACGCCAGTTCATCGACCTGACGCGATCGTATTGCAAAGAAAGGGCAGCGGGAGGTAAGTTACGTGGATAAGCATGTAACCGAGCGACAACAAAAACCGGCGGTTGCAAGGGATCAAGTGAGGACATGGCGATCCAGGCGGAAACGCCGGCACCAAGGGAGCACGAGCCCCCTGTAGAGGCTTGTCGCGCCCAACTTGCCCTTATCCTCGACAGTGCGGACTTCGATGCCACCAGCCGCGAGCGCCGCTTCCTCAGCCATGTGGTGGAAGAGGCTTTGTCGGGACGAGGCGACCGTATCAAGGCCTATTCGATCGCCGTGGAAGTGTTTGGTCGCGGCGAGGCGTTCGACCCGCAGACGGATCCGATCGTTCGCATCGAGGCAGGCCACCTCAGGCGTGCGCTCGAGCGATACTATCTGACAGCCGGACATACAGACCCAATCCTGATCACGATTCCCAAGGGTGGTTATGTTCCTATCTTCTCGCTTCGTTCGCCGGCTTCGTTGGCGCAGCCGCGGGTGCCCATAGTTTCTCGATCAATCACCCACTCTCCGGTCGGGCGGATTGCGTTCCTGCTCCCGGCAGTGCTTGCAGCCATTCTTGCGGCTGGAGCATCGGTATTGGCGTGGTCGTGGGTGTCTGTCAGGTCAAGCGCGCCGGAAACGCCCCGTGTGCTTGTTGAGCCGTTTGAAGATCTGACCGGCACCGCCGCGGCGGCAGCCATTGCGAGCGGATTGAAGCAAGAGATTGTCAGCCAGCTTTCGAAGTTCAAGGATATTGTGGTCATGGAGTCGGCGCCTAACGACGGCGATGCGTCGACCTCGCCACCACGATTTGTCCTCGCCGGAAGTGTCAGCCTGTCGGTCGATACCTTTCTGCTTCGAGTGAGATTGATCAACCGACCCGACGGTTCGGTTCTGTGGGCAGACAGTTATAATGGGCGGATGAAAGTCGCGGACCTTGTCGGAGCTCAGGCAGACATCGCGCGGAATGTGTCGACGAGCTTGGCTCAAACCTATGGCGTCATCTTCCAGGCGGACGCCAATCTCCACGTCGACAATCCGCCCGAAGATTGGGCCGCATATTCCTGCACGCTGTCTTTCTATGCATATCGGGTCGAGCTCAGCCCCGACACCCGTGCATCCGTGCGTGCATGCCTCGAGAAGGCCGTACGGCGCTTCCCGAATTACGCCACCGCCTGGGGTCTTCTTTCGCTTGTCTACATCGATGACTATCGCTTCGAGTTTCCCACCGACGCCACATCGTCCGCCGCCGTGCTTGAGCGCGCGCTGGCAGCCGCAAGGCAGGCGGTGGAAGTCGACCCTCTCAACGTAAGAGGGCTTCAGGGAGAAATGCTTGCGCTCTATTTCAGCAAGGAAATAAACCTGGCATTGGGAGTGGGCAAACGGGGTTTGGCGATCAATCCCAACGATACCGAGTTCATGGGCGAATACGGACAGCGCCTGGCGGTCTCCGGAAATTGGCATGACGGCTGCGCGTTGATAACGGAGGCGCGCCAAAAAAATCCACGCTCGTTGGGCTACTATGAGGTGGATCTGGCTCTTTGCTCTTATTTCAGCGGCGATTATTCGCAGGCGGTTATGTGGATCAAGAAATCGCCCGTCCGATCGAACCCGATCTATCATATTGTTGCGGCTGCCGTTCTGAGCGAAGGAGGTTACAAGATCGAGGCTGATCGCGAGCGTGACTGGCTGGAGCAAAATCAACCGGCTTGGACGAAGAACATGCGCCACGTGGTTGCGATGCGCCTGGCCCGTTCGCAAGACGTCGAGATTTTCGTCCGTTCACTGCGGAAGGCCGGCTTCAACGTGGCGGATTGAGGGCAAATTCTGTGATGTTGGCAAGTACGGCAACTCATGCAGTCGGAATGCCCGCTAGTGGCGCAATGCGGCCTTAGATCAACACCTGCCACGCCTGGCTCGCGATGTAGCTTGTGGCCGGCTCATAAGTCATCTCTCCCCCTGATCAGTCAAAACCCGCGCCTCTGGCGGAGAGCGCGGGCCGACCAGGCGATGGAGTCCCGATCTTCGGCAGGATGTGGGTGAGACATCATCTGCCGCAACCACCAACCGTTAGCGACCTCTAATGTTCCGTCAAGCCAGTTCTGTGGCTTGCCGCACCCACGCTGGGATTGCCTCATGGCCCTGCAGCCAAGCGCACGCGTGTTCCTCCAGACATGCCTCTATTGACGCCCACCATGCGGTTAGGGCACGTTTCGAGGAGTGTTTTCAGGGGGGGCATCATGGCTGACAAGATCCACGGCTTTCTGCCTGCCACGGCCGAAATGCCGACTGACCGTCAGCGGTTGATCACCCGCTATATCGCTTAAGCCCAAGGCTTCCGCGATCACACCATAGGCTAACGCGATCATGCAGTTCACAATACAACTACAAGCGGTCGATTCCTTAGGGATGTAGCCACTCCGAAAGCCCGCCGCGGGTCGCTCCCGTGGCGGGCTTTTCATCGATCGGGTTTCGGGCTTCCATCAGGGTGGCCTTGGGTAGACCGTCAGCGTCCCTTCTTGACCTTCGGCGCAATCTCTTCAATTCGCACCTTGTCCCCGATTTCCTTGGCCAAAGCGAAGGCCTTCTCCTTGTCCTTCGTTGACAGGACTGTGCGCCAGTGAGGTTTCTCGAACACGCTCACAACATAGGTCGGCACCGGCTTGTCGGTCATCCTTCCGGCCTTCGGTAATGGCCGGTGCGGTGGATGCTTGGGTGAAGCGCGCCGCACCGGCCACTGCAATAGCGGGAAAATCCCCCGCGCTGATAAGTCTATATTATATTAGATGTCGCGCAATTAAGACTTAAGTCCTCGTTTCGCCGGCCCTAAAGGCCCGCTCTCGCGGTGTGCGGGCTTCGCGCAAAAAACGACCGGCTTTCCGCTTGATGACGGCGAAAATGCAGCCACGACGTCATCACGGAGCGGGAGTTCGAGCGCAATGATCCCGGTGCTGGCGCACCCTGATCTCGATTGCGCTGGCAAGCCGGGAAGACTGCGAACGGAGCGAAAGCGGAAGTGGCCAGTGGACGGCCACAACGAGATGTTGGCGCGACTGCAAAATGTATCGTTTTACACAATTTCCAATTGCTGGACTCGCGCGATGCATCGGTAGTTTAATTTTTGCATCCAGCCAAGGAGTGGAAGGTCGCGAACGGGGAGGAAGTAGGCATGGGTTTCGAATTCGACATCCGCCATCCATCTGACGATCAGCCGTACGAAATCGCCTCTTTCGCCCAAAAGTACGGCCTGACGATCCCAATTGCGGATGCCATGCTTTTCGCCAAAGGGCCGTCGCGGACGGCATGCGACGCTGCCGCATTGGCCTTCCTCTGCGCTATCGCCGCACAAGCCAAGAAACAGAGGGCTCAATAGGCCTGCCAGCACTGCGACACGACCGCCTTGGGCCGAAAGCGGGGTTGGCGTTCACCAGGGCGCGAATTGGCCAGACCTCCCGTCCATCACCAAGGCGACGCCGCGAGTCGCAGCTATCTCTGCGATAAGAGCCTACAAATCCGCATAAGGCCAACCAACCGGTAGACTGATTGGCGCTCTCAAGGAGCCGAGACAGAGCGTGCGTATTCGGGCGCAACTCACAGGGAGTGGCTCGCGCAGCGGCTGAGTTCATTCGTGGTTTCGCGCGAGCCATTTCAGTGCCGCCTCGATGATGGCAACATCCTCGGGCCGCGCCTACGCCAACGGTATCGGCCGCCGAAATACCGTGACGAGCAAATAGAGGGGGCCTTCTCTGGTGTCTTTGGCGAATGCAACGGTCGTTGAACGCGATATCGAAGGTCGGAGCGCAGAGCAGTTGGCTGCCGAACCTGGTACAGATGCGCCCCTTACTCAATTGGGCGATGCAGCTTACGCTCTATTTGGTACTCACCACTGCTGATCGACTTTGGTAGGCTCACGCCGTGAGCTTTGTCTGCGCGTCGTGAGCTTTGCGCGGCGCGTGGTCGGTGAGTCATGGAGGTCCAGTCATGGATCATGTCCAGACATCCAACGCGGATTGCCACAGCCCTGCACTCTCCGGTGGTATCCGACGATTCCCGGCCGTGGCGGCGTTGTTTGATAACTCCCGCAAGAGGTCACGCGGCGCTGCGATAAGCCTTATCCCGGTCTGCCTGATCCTGCTATTTGGCGCCCCAGCAAAGAGTCAATCGGAGACTGACGACAGGCTCGCCCCTCAAGACACTGTCGAGCTAAAGGTCTCGGGGTGGGATGCCTTGCGTGGCGGCATCACGGAGGGCGTGGAGCTCAACGGTGCTTTTACGATCGGTGCAACCGGGACGCTGGATCTTCCGGGGATTGGGCACGTTCCGGCTGCGGGTCTGCGTGAGAGTGAATTGGCAAGGCTGATTACCGATCGCTTACAGGCCAGAAGTGGTTTCGACACCCGTCCCGTCATGACCGTGCAG
>NZ_JBFUDZ010000073.1:0-22080 GCF_056404455.1 Mesorhizobium sp. P2_D1 | reverse complement strand
AAGGTGGTGAGCCGAATTCTCGCCCTCGATCCTGGCGAACGAATTTCCAATCTCGCCGACGTCGTTTCAATCAGGCGTGCGGCCGATATGGCTCTGTTTTCAGAAGGTCTACGAAAGGCTGGGCTGCCGGAATAGCTCTGCCAGGCTGGCGTATCGATTGCGAGTTGCAACGCACCGAGATCTCAAAGGACCGCACCGTGGGGGATGCCTGCGGCAAAGCACCTGCTCGATCTCAATCCAAGTCGGCGATCCCTTGGCAGAGGCGATAGCTGCTTCGGCTGGAAAATGACTGATAGTCCGTTTTTGGTGCAACCACGACCTCCAGCTAATCGCCGGCAAGGCCGCTTTCAGGAACCTGCGAAGCCGACCTCTACGGCCGACATGAGGCGCAAAGCTGCCGCTAGCGGATTCGAACCCTGCGACTTTTGCGCCACGTTGAAAATACTCGGAGAAGGTTGGTTTTAGGTTCGTCTTCCTCTACCACCATTCCGCAACCCAGTTGACGCCGTGGGCAAAGCGCCCTCGCCCAAGAGTGCTGTTAGCCGCTCTCTCGAAACACGGCGACGGTTTCGATCAAGTCGGGCGCGATCAGGGTCCGCTTGTCGTCGTGGCTGAGTTCGCCAGACACCTAGATTGTGCCTCCGACCTTGATCGCCCGTCCGTAGCCGAAGGCATCTTCCCACAACGCCCAAACAGGCTCTTTTCCATTCGCTGCGTGTGAGTGTGCGGCATATACTGTCTTGCTGCGTGGGCCAACCCGCCCATCCGGGCAATCTGGCCGTGTTGGACCGAAACATCCGCGAGGTCGCGAGTGTCTTCAAACTGCTTTCGAGCGGAATTGATCGGCTGAAATGCGGCTCGCGCGTGTGGCCCTGGTTCCCTACTCGCTTGACGTTCTTCCGTAAGGCTGCTCCTGCTTGGGCGCGAAGTTTATGCACTGAACACGTTCTCAGGCCCAGGCGAATCGCTCTCACAACCAGGCACTGAGATCTCTGAAGGAGATATCGGATGAAGACATTTCTTGCCGGATTGGCAATCGCTGGCGCCGTATTTGGGGCCATCGTGAGTAGTGCAGTTGCGCAGCAGGCCAAGCCCACCATCGTCCTGGTGCACGGCGCATTCGCGGACTCGTCGAGTTGGAACGGTGTCGTCAAGATTCTCGAGAAGGATGGCTACCCTGTCGTAGGCGCCGCGAATCCTCTCCGTAGCGTCAAAGGTGATGCGCAGTACGTCTCGAACATTCTGGCCGGCATCAAATCCCCCGTCGTCCTGGTTGGACATTCCTACGGCGGTAGTGTCATTACCAACGCCGCTAACGGCAATGCGAACGTCAAAGCGCTGGTCTACGTCGCTGCATTTGCGCCCGATACGGGAGAATCCGCGCTCGGACTTACTGGCAAGTTTCCCGGAAGCACGCTCGGTGACAAACTAGCTCCGCCGGTGACGCTGTCGAGTGGCGGGATTGATCTCTACATTCAGCAGGACAAGTTCCATGATCAATTCGCGGCGGATGTTCCGGAAGCAGATGCAACCTTGATGGCTGCGGCGCAGCGGCCGGTCACCGAAACTGCTCTCAAAGAGGAATCAGGTGATGCCGCCTGGAAAAAGATTCCGTCGTGGTTCATCTATGGCGACAAGGACTTGAATATTCCGCCGCAGGCTCTGGGGTTCATGGCGGAACGGGCGCACTCCAAGCAAACGGTAGTCATCAAAGGGGCTTCGCACGTGGTGATGGTATCGAACCCCGCGGCCGTCGCGCAGATGATCGAGAGCGCGGCAACTGCACAATAGGTGCGACTGAACCGTTCGAGTACACCTCGACACCACGAGTAGATCAGCAGCCTCACTGCCGGTCGCTCCGGTTACGTTCCAATCCAGCCACGCGGGCCAGCCCGCGTGCTGATGCACGCATCAATGTTGAGTTAATATGCCACCCCCCCACGCAGGAGCATTGGTAGGCCGACCTTTTCGAGCGGATAATGCGCTCGGATTTGGAGGGTCGGCTGCTTGACGCCTTAATCCATCAGATGCGGGGTGTGACGCGTGTCAGACTCGATCGAGACCGAGATCGCAGTTCCGGCGCCCGAAAGTCCGACAGCGGGTCGAGGACGATCTCTGCCTTCGGCGCCCGAGACATTGAGCCCCAGGCGCAGTTAGATCGACTTGCTGCGATCAACCGTAGCAGCGAAGCCGGAACCGGCAGTTCGATGGGTAGGGGAAAGGCGGTAGCGCTCTACCGACTCGAACCCCTTTTTGATGCTTGGATCAAGGCTGCACCACTGCGGATCCAGACACCCCACCTCCTTCAGAAGCGCGCRCATCTCAACGGGAGTCGCAAGACAGAAAGTTCGAAAAGCTTCCAGGAAGCCCAGGCAAATTGGACGCCGTTATCGAACAACCAGGGCGCGGACATTGCAGCGAACGTCCTCGATGAAACGGTCAACATCGTCAGCAAAAGAGCGTCCAAATAGGGCCGTCGGCGGCTCAATCGTGGGAACGAAAAAAGAAGAGAAGGAGAACTTTCGTGTGCGATTTTTGCACACGGTCTCCGCCAACTATCTGATATTACTCATCTATCTGTCACACCATCATGGACATTGCGGAGTATCCTGTGGAGGTGGAGCCGCAGACACGATTCGAACTCTGGCGCGACACTGAAATGATCGCTATTCTCAAAGTTCGTCGGCCGATAGTTGGTGCGGGTGGTCGGAATCGAACCGACACTCCTTTCGGAACTGGATTTTGAAGGACCGCAATGCCCGTGGCATCAATGCCGCAGGCAATGGACTTCCTTGTCACGCGTCGGGGCGCCTAGGCGCGGACCGGATGCGTCGGCCAATTCAGCTTCGCTGCGGCCGCCATTGATCGCGAGGCGTCCGTTGAACACGAAGTGAGGGATGGACTTCACGCCGGCCGCGGCCGATCGAGCCACGTAAAGCCGGGTTTCCGCCCGCTCTTGCACGTCGGCCAACGAGGCTATCACCGCTTCCCGATCGAACCCGTGCTGCACGGCAAGTCGCCCAGCACCTGCACATCCGAGATGTCGCGCGCATCCATGAAATGGGCGTGCGATATCGCATTGGCGAGCGCGTGCTGAGTTCTTTCACGCGCGCCAGGCAGATCAGCGTATGGGCGTCCAGTGCTGGATAAGCCAAGGGCTGACCCCGGAGATCGAGGTCGAGGCCACACGCCAGCGTTTCGGCGTGAGGACGCGCCCAAGCGACCGAACGGTGACGCCATAGCGGGCCTTCAACAGATCAGGGATGCGCGAACCTTCCGGCGGGGTGTCGGGCAGCAGCACCGGATGGTGCTCGATATCGACGTCGAGACCGAGCTGTGCGGTCAAGTGCTGCCTTCGCCTGCTCGTAGCGCTGTCGGGTTGCGGCCAATTCCTTCTGGACCAGAACGGCGTAGCGCTTTTCGTCCGCACTCGTCTGAACTAGGACAGCGCGTGCCGCGGCGACGAATAATAAACAGCTTTCGGTCGGGGGTTCAAAACCTCACCGCTACCACACGCCAGACCCTGCAATTGCCGTCGCTCTCCCGCACCACTGCTCTTCCCGATCGAGAGCGGCCCGGTGGCGTCGAAATCGACGAAAAGTTCACCTGAACCTTTTCAGGCAAACCCCGATCTTTCGCGCAAACCTTTTTGCCCGACATGCGTTGTTCCTTCTTCAAGCAAGGAGACAGCCATGACATCGAACATCGCCGCTGAAGCCGCCAAGCAACGTCACATCCAGCGTGGCATCGATGCCAAAGACAGTTCGAAGGGCAACGGCAAGGCCGACCACGCCATGCAGGCCGGCGCCCGTCAATATCCGGAGCCGCCCTTCCCCGAGCAACATCAGCCCAAGCCTGGGCATGAATGGGCAATCGAGCCCCCACCGCTCTACGACGCGCCGTTTTACCTCGGATCGAAAAAGCTCGAAGAGAAAGTCGCGCTCATCACGGGCGGCGATTCCGGCATCGGCCGCTCGGTGGCGGTGCTGTTCGCCCGCGAGGGCGCCGACATCGCGATTGTCTATCTGGCGGAGGACAGGGACGCCAAAGAGACCAGATCGGCCGTCGAAGAGGAAGGACGGCGCTGCATTCTGATAAAGGCCGACGTCAGCAAACGTGACAATTGCCGGAGTGCCGTGGCGGCGACAGTCAAGAAATTCGGCCGGATCGACGTGCTGGTCAACAACGCGGCTTTCCAGATTCACGCCGAGGATTTCAGCGACCTGACCGAGGAACATTTCGATACGACGCTGAAGACCAATCTCTACGGCTATTTCCATATGGCGCAGGAAGCCGTGCCGCACATGAAGCCGGGTTCGGCGATCGTCAACACCGGCTCGGTAACCGGCATCGATGGCTCAAAACAGCTCGTCGATTATTCGATGACCAAGGGCGGCATTCATGCCTTCACGCGCGCGCTGTCGGGCAATCTCATCGGCAAAGGCATTCGGGTGAATGCGGTGGCTCCAGGGCCGGTGTGGACGCCACTCAACCCTTCGGACAAGAAAGCCGGCGACGTCGCCAAATTCGGTGCGGATACGCCTATGAAACGACCCGCCCAACCCGAAGAACTGGCCCCCGCCTATGTATTCCTCGCCTCGTCGCAATGCTCGAGTTACATCACCGGTGAGATATTGCCAGTCGTCGGAGGCTACTAGTGGAGAAGTCGTCGGGCCAGCCCGCGCAAGGGCGGTCRGCCCGCTTCTGAAGATATGATGTAAGGACACCCCTTGGGGGAAATGATGCGGCCAGCCGTGGGCTGGCCGCATTGCCAAGCGGATTACCCTACTCGGCCGCCTGCATGTTGATCTTGCTTTCCGCCATCTCGGTCAGCTTGCGGTCCGTCGCCTGCTCCTCCTTGAGATTCTTGGCCAGCACGTTGGCGCAGTCGCTGCGCCCGAGCTGCTTAGCCCATGCGATGAGCGTTCCGTAACGGGTCATCTCGTAGTGCTCGACCGCCTGTGCCGACGCAATCAGCGCCGCGTCGAGAACATCCTTGTCGTCGACATCGCTGCTGATGTCGTCGGCTTCCTTGAGAATGCCGTCGATTGCCGGGCAATTGACTTGCTTGGCCTTGACGCCATGCAGTTCGAACACCTGCTCGACACGTTCGATATGGCCCTTGGTCTGTTCGAGGTGTTTTTCGAACCCGGCTTTCAGTTGCGGGTCGGTGGCCTTGTCGATCATTTTCGGCAGTGCTTTCTCGATCTGTTTTTCGGCGTAGTAGATGTCTCGCAGCGTGTGCACGAAGAGATCGTCGAGTGTCTTGATGTCCTTCGAAAAGAAGCCCATGGCCTTTGCCTTTCATATGGATCAACGGAGATAGGCGGCGCGTTCGCGCCACCTGCGGAACCGGGGTTTGCCCCGGCTTGCTTGCTCAACGCGCCGACACCGGCAGGGTTCCTGATTAGCAGGCAGGATTGCCGTCACCCGCGCTCCATCCGGCCACCTGTGCCTGGTCTGGAGCCTTTACCTCGATGGCGCGTTCTGACCTGAAGCTGCAATCAGGAAAGGTCGACGGGATGTATTTCATCGCACTGGCGACGGACTATGACGGAACGTTGGCCCATGACGGTATCGTCTCCAGGACGACGCTCGCAGCTCTGGAACGCTTCAAGAAAAGCGGCCGCAAGCTTGTTCTCGTCACCGGACGCGAGCTGCCGGACCTCAAGCGCGTCTTTCCCGAATTGAACCTGTTCGACAAAGTGGTCGCGGAGAACGGTGCACTGATCTACACCCCGGCAAGCGAAGATGAACGGACGATCTCCCCTGCTCCCGACCCAAAGTTCGTGGCCAATCTCAAGAAACAGGGCGTGAAGCCACTGTCGGTTGGTCGCGCTATCGTGGCGACCTGGGAGCCGCACCAGACAACCGTCCTGGACGTCATCGAGAAGATGGGCCTCGGCCTGGAAATCATCTTCAACAAGGGCGCGGTGATGATCCTGCCGAGCGGCATCAACAAAGCCAGCGGTCTTGCGGTCGCGCTCCAGGATCTTCGGCTGTCACCGCATAATGTCGTTGGCGTCGGCGACGCGGAAAACGATCATGCCTTCATGAAGGCCTGCGGTTGCAGCGTCGCCGTCGATAACGCAATTCCAGCGGTCAAGGACACCGCCGATCTTGTCATGCGCGGTGCTCGTGGCAAAGGCGTGGAGCAAATGATCTACAAGCTGATCAAACACGATCACGGGATCATATCAAAGCGCCATGACGGGATCGTTCTGGGCTCGGCCGGCGGAGACGACATCTATCTGTCGCCGACCGACACCGTGCTCATTGCCGGCAGCTCCGGTATCGGCAAATCCACTCTTGCCACCGCGCTGATGGAACGCTTCGTCGAAGGCGGCTTCCAGTTCTGCATCTTCGACCCCGAGGGCGACTATGACGGGCTCGAAGGCGCCGTGCGTCTGGGTGACGGTTCTAGCGCGCCGACAAAAACGCAGGTGCTGGACCTGATCGAGAAAGCGGACAGCAATGTCGTCATCAATGGCCTGGCGCTGCGCGTCAACGAACGGCCGGATTTCTTCGCCGACCTGCTGCCCGGCCTCAGCAGTTTCCGCCGCAAAACCGCAAGACCGCATTGGCTGGTCATCGACGAAGCGCACCACCTTCTCCCCAAGCGACGCGACGACACGCGCGCGGTCCTTTCGCTGGATTTGCCGGGGACCGTCTTGATCACGGTTCACCCAGAGGCGATCTCGACCGATGCGTTACGCCTGGTGACAGCGATCATTGGACTCGGCCCCAAGGCGAAGGATGTCGTGAAGGTCTTCTGCAGCGAGACCGGTATCGATCCGCCAAAGGACATGTCCTCGCCCAGGGGTGAGCGCGTGCTGGTCTGGCGACCGCAGACAAGCAAGAAGATCAAAATGGTCAAAGTCATCGAGCCGCGCCAGTCCCTCAAGCGCCACAGCCGCAAATATGCCGAGGGCCAGCTTGATGAAGCCGGCAGCTTCTATTTCCACGGTCCCGACAACGCGCTGAACCTGAGGGCGCATAATCTGATGATCTTCATTCAGATCGCGGAAGGCATAGATGACAAGACCTGGGAGTTTCATCTGCGCGCCGGCGACTATTCCGAGTGGTTCCGCCACCAGATCAGGGACAAGGAGTTGGCGCGCGAAACCGCCGAGGCGGAAAAAGACAAGAAGCTGTCGGCAGAGGAAAGCCGCAAGCGCGTGCTCGACGCCGTTCGTCGCCGTTACACGGCCCCCGCAACCGCCCCGGAAGAACATGCAACGTTAGGATGAGGGAACCAGGTCTTCAATCCTGATCGGCAGGTCGCGGATCTGCGTACCGTCGGCATAGCAGGCTCTTTGTGTTTGGTTCGGCCCCCGGACCTCATGTACTCGGGCGATCCGTATGGAACCCACGCACCGACTCGGCGTTCAGACCCTAGTGAAGAGGAGAAATCACCATGCCACGTGGCGAAAAATCGAAATACACCGACAAGCAGGAGCGCAAAGCCGATCACATCGCGGAAGGTTATGAGAAGCGCGGGGTTTCAGACAAGGAAGCCGAGCGGCGCGCATGGGCCACCGTCAACAAGGATGATGGCGGCGGCAAAAAACAGGGCGGTTCCGGCCGCGGCAAAGACACAGGTCACCCGGCCGCGCACAAGGGTGGGAAAACCGGCGGCAAGGCGTCTGCATCACGCTCGGCCGCCACCCGCTCGGAATCGGCGAAGAAAGCAGCCGCGACCCGCAAGCGGAACGCCGAGCACCGTGCTCATTGAAGCCTGATTGTCCGGGACGCCCGAATGCCCGGGAACCCCGAATGTCTGGAGAACGGATATGAAATCCCGGCTCGCCAACGAGGTCAGCGGACAGCCAACATTCGTCATGGTTCTCGATCCGGCGAGGCACCGTTTGCGGCACTCACACCTTCGCGGGCGAGCAAAGCGTTGACAGTGCTTCCTTCACCGCGATCGGCGCTTTCGAAAAGCCACCGTCGGCTAGTTCGATTTGACTGCGAAGACCTACCGCAAAATCCCGATAGACGAACAGTGCGAGGTCTTGAGCGCAATAGGCGATGTCGCGATCGGCGATGATGGCAAGCCTGGCGTTCATGTCCACACGGTTCTTGGATTGAGGACGGCACCAAGAGGCGGACATCTTCTCGAAGGCATCGTCCTGCCGACGCTCTTTCAACATGGTTCGCCAATGCGGTTCTCGAAAACGCTTACGATGTAGGTGGTGGCCGGTTTTCGGTCATCGCTTCCCTAAACGTCACGGAAAGCCCGCGCCACGGAGGGACCGCTGGCGCGGGCCGGCTGATGTATGCCGCATCAGCCTGTTCCGGGGTGCCAGTGACAACACACGGAACAGGAATTCAACTATTCGAAACGGCTAATGTTCCGTCGGTTCATCGCTTCGCTTAAAGATCGGTAGTCACGGTTGCGCTTCGCGTTGATACCCGCGTAATCAGGAACGACAGTGAAAARCACCGGCCGTCGGTCGCGCCTGCAGCCTTGCAATCCGAGCAGCTGAAGAGGCCAACCAAGTCCCAATGCATCAATCCGTGACCCGGCCCTAGCCTGTCTATCAACGCCTGGATGTCGAGTTTTGTCATTTTGCAGCACGCCGGATGCTGGCAATTGACATACATTGTTTCGCGTGCGGCCAGGGTGTCGGCGAGTGTCGGCAAGCGGTTTCACTCCGCCACGCCAGCTCAATAGTGGACGATGGCATCGAGGATCGCGTTATATACGCTGACGGTCTCTTCCTCGATCTCGGTGCTGCCGATGCCGATCGCCCTGGCGTCTTTGAATAGCTTCTGGGTCAATTCTGCGACTGAGATGACGTCGGCGGCGACTGTCTCGGGGACGTTGTTGGAAATCCATTTGTCCAGGAAGTCGATTCCGCGTGTGCTCATGACGCCAATAATTTCGGGCAGGCCGTTATGTTCCGTCGCATGCCACCGCTTGCCTGCTCATGGTCAACGTGGGCGGCGACGACAACTTCCACATCTGCCTTCATCCGACCGAGGAAGATGAAAGCTGCGATCTAGGGGAACCTTCGGCGATGAGAGCGGCACGGATCGGTTGTCGGATGATGACAAAGTGCTAAAGGTCAGCGATGTCCAGTTTGACAACGCCGCTAATCCGCAAGCTCGAAAGCCTAGGTCGACTTTCACCAGATGAACGCGAGGGCGTCGAAGCTATGACGCTTGTAGGTAAGGAGTTGGCGCCCGGTCAGCAGATTGCGCTGGAAGGTAATGAGCCAAGCCAGTGTTGCTTGGTGGTTGAGGGGCTCTTGCGGCGGTATAGCATTTTGAGCAACGGCAATCTGCAAACGCTCTCGATCCATGTCCCCGGCGATATACCTGATCTCCAGGGCCTGCATCTTAGAACCATGGATCACACTCTCGCGTCGATCGGTAGAAGCAAGGTTGCCCTGATTTCACACCGCGACATTCTCGAGGTTCTCCGTAAGTCACCTCGTCTGGGGAATCTGTTTTGGCGGGAAAGTCTAGTAGACGCAGCGGTCGCGCGCGCCTGGGTCAAGGTGTTGGGAGGGCATGATGCGTTCGGCAGGTTTGCCCACCTCGCCTGTGAGCTGTACGCGCGCATGGAGGTCATGGGGCTGGTAAATGACGATTCTTATCCCTTGCCACTTACTCAAGTCCAGCTCGGCGAAACCATCGGGGCGAGCGTTGTTCACGTAAATCGCATCCTGAAGAAGCTGCGCGCTGACCGCCTCTTAGACCACAAAGACGGGCGGCTGGTCATTCTGAACTGGGACGGCTTAAGCGAGGCGGCAGACTTCGATCCAGGGTACCTAAACCTGCGAGACCCGCTCTATTTGGATTTAACGCCAGCGGCCGACGGTTAGTCGTCTCCGTTCATTCCTCCGGAAATCCTGCAGCGAAGCGTGCCGCAAATCTTCCTCGCCTGCAAGGCTTCACACGCCCTATCAGGCCCGGCTTGACCCATTGCGTCGCCGGCCGCTTCATGCCTTTTGGCGCCGTGCCTGCGTTGTCTTGGACGCGCTTCCAGAGTCTTTCGCGCAGTTCGCGGTTCAAGCTGATGAAGGCGCTGCCGACATAGCGGCCGGTGCCTCGCTCGGCCATGAGAGCAAGTGCCCGGCTCTCGCTCGACGCCGAGGAGATCGAACTCGCCGACCCGCATAGCTCTTGGCCTTCAGCCAGTTTGTCGTCGGACCGCTGCGGTATATGAATTGCGGCCATCTAAACGCCTAGCATCGTCTCTAACTGGTCTCTAGGACGAAGCCCGCAGACCATGGACACCGCGTAGTTCATTTGCGCCTCCTCCACCATGCCGCCACGCTGCGCGACCATCCCAAGAGCATCGAGCCCCCGTTAGGAAGGCCTGGCTATCCGTGTAACCTCCCCACGTTGTCGCCGGGCCCGTACAGGGCTCTTTATTCGACTGATATTCGACGTGCACCGCAAGAGCTTCGATAAACTACTGTTTTAATTGCCTTACCGCAGCCAGCGAGCGCTCCGTTTGCGCCTTAGTTGGGCGTATGCGGAACCTTCGAGCCGTCGGCGCCCTGCGACGGCGCCGGAGTTCACCCGCGGTCTTTTCTTGGAACCGGATTCAACGCGCCGCATTCTCTTTAGAATAGAGAAGGAACTTAGGCGTGAAGGCTTTGTTGGGAATAGTCAGCGGCTTTGTGCTGACGCTTGCTATATTCGCCAGCGGCCTTGCCTTCGCCACATGGCTCATCGTCGCCAAGCCTGTGCGGCCGGGAACACCCAGCATCAGCGTCGCGGAACTATGGACCAGGGACGCGCGGCTGGTGAATACGGCGGGGCAGTCTTTCGAACGCATTCCCGCTGAGCAGGCTGAGGTACCAGACACCTCCGCGATAGCGAAAGCGGCAGCCGCCGCGCACGAGACCCAAGCGGCGCCCGACCCCATCGTGACTTCCACTGTCCAGCCTTCGACCACGACCGTATTGCCGGCCACCCATGTTGAGTGGTGCGCGAGCCGCTACCGGTCCTACCGGTCGGAAGACAACAGCTACAGGTCCTATAGAGGCCAGGTGCGCCCGTGCATCTCGCCCTATCTCGACGTCGCTTCCGCGCAGCCCGATGCCGTCAGCTACGTTGAGGCAAACACTTCGATGGATGGCTATGCCCCGACGGATGAGGGTGCGACGGACCAGGTCCGCCCCCAGCTTTCGCCGGACCACGTAGACTACTGCTTTAGCCGTTACCGTTCCTACCGACCCGAAGACAACACCTACCAACCCTATTCCGGCGGCCCACGCAGGAAGTGCCAATAGGGATTCCACAGTAGGCCAAGGGGGGACTAATCCCGCGCGAGACGTATGCCGTAGCGCTTTCACTTACGGCGGTAATACCCTCGCACGATTGCGGGGCGACATTGCAGCCGATATCCTATCAGCTATCGGCTATCCAACTCCTCCCGATGCCGGTACCCAGCTAACTCCTCCCCGCGGTTACCGTCCGCCACCACCACAAGAAGAAAGCCCGCGCGAAGCGGGCTCTTTTTTGTAGCGGTGCGGAATGGTCGTGCGATCGGCCTTAGTCCGCCACGCCGGCATCGTGGCTTTTGCGCCTGCTTCGGCTTATGGCCGGATGAGCACACACGGATCCGACTTTTTCAAATGGATAGCGCCAACGTTCCTGGGACGGCTGGCGCAGATATGATCTGCCGCGTGATTATCCAATGGTCGCGCCAAATTCCGCCGCGAAACGGTCAGCCTTGGCAAAGGCAAGTGGTTTAGGTCGCAAGGCTGCGCCTGATGCCCTAGCCAAGAAGGCGCGTGGGACCCGGAAAGCCAATTGACGCGCCATTCCATCGCCGAAGAACTTGAGAGTGCCGATCGGATCGGCGACATGTCGCGCGCGGATTTGCAGATTATCCTTCGCCGCGCTGCCTTGATGCTGCGGAACGTCGCTGGCTTGCCGCTTGAACCGGCCACAGAAGACGCGCTCAATTCCATCGCCGCCGAAATGAAGGTCGGCCGGTCGCACCTCATACAGATGGTGCTGCGGGAGTGGCTGGAATCGAACGCCGATCTGCTGGTCCGGATGATCGACGAGGAAAGCGAGACAGACGGAAACGCTTAGACTGGCAGGCGCTGGTGCAACGGCATATCCGAGAGCTTCGTCAAAACCTTCAAACGCGACTATGCTCGCGTCAATCCTTTGCCAGATGCGGTCACCGCACTCGGTAAAATCGCCGGATGGTTCGAGGATTACAACGAAAACCATCCTCATTCAGGGCTCAGAATGCGCTCCCCAAGGGAGTTCATCCGAGCACAAACTCAATAGCCGACTGTCCGGTCAAATAGGGGCAACTTCAGCCCGGCTCATCGAGTCTGGGAACAATTTCGCATCGACGACGTTTCTAGAAGCCAGAAATAGTGCCCAATTTAGGGAGGACTTTGATCATGAAGTTCCTGTCCGGCATGGCGGTCGCCTTAATATCAACGTTGGCGCTAACGAGCACTGGTCCAGTTGATGCCGCACCAATTTTCGTGCCTCAGACGCAAACCGCACAGCCCGACGTCATCCAAATTCGGGGCGGCGCCAGATGGCGCAACAATTATTGGGGAGGCGGCCATTACGGGCGACACGGGGGTTACTATGGCCACCGCTACCATGGGGGTGGATACGGCGGCTATGACGATTTTCCAGGAGGGCTTATCGCCGGAGCGCTGATCGGAAGCATGTTCAACAACGGCTACTACGGTGGCGGCTACTACGGTGGCTATGCTGACCCCTACTACGGTGGTGGGTATTATGCYGACCCCTATTACAACGGTGGCTATTACCGTCCTGTGTACTATCACAGGCACTACTATCACAGGCACTATTATCATAGGCACTACTATCATTATAGACACTACTACCACCACCGGCACTACTACCACCACCACAGGTATTACCACCGTAGGCACTACTACCGCTACTGAAATACGACATGCTGTCGCGTTTAGCCCGCTGCCTCACGGTGGCGGGCTTTTTCAATGGGACGCAGGCGGCTAAGGCGTCCAGCGCCTAGCGTAGCGACTCGCGCCCGCGAATGGTGGCAAATCAGTGTGTGGATGCGGTCGGGCTTTCTCTAGTCCTATTCAGAGTCCTGGCCAAACGCTCAAGCTCAAGCGCGTAGCAGAATAAGGAAAACAGACCCAAAACGAGCACAACGTAACGGGAGGTCGGCATGTGGAATTCGGGCGGCCGTATGATGAACACGAATCCAAAGATGGAGCTGGCGAGCACAAAGCCCATGCGAGCCACGAACTGCACAAGGTGACCGAGTAGGAGGTTGGCGAACTGCGGCATCGAGGGATGAACCCGATACCGAATCCAATACCCACCCTGAATCAACACAATTCCCGCGAGTATCCAGACCAAGATCTCAGGTCGGGCATAATACGATGCCGGATCAGCGAAGGCGCCTCGGTAATAAGGGATAACAGTCCAGATAAGGATACCCGCGCCGATGGTTTGCATACCGAACAGAAGCGGATAGCGCCATCGATTGCGTTTGTGGGCCGGCGCCGGGAACGATTCGTGCGGCTTCGCCATTGAGGCAGAGCTTCCTGATATCCCTCCCCACTTGCCCGAACTAGGACATTGTACCCGAGGGCTCCGACAGGCAAGAGGCGGCAGCGAGAAATGGTGGACTAGCCGTCCTTTGCGTTCCAGGAGTCTATCCCGAGCCCTCCAGGCGCCCCGTAGGGACGTGTGGAACCCTGTCCGCCTCATTGCCCTGGACTTTGCCGGCAAGCTGCTCATGGGCGTTGCAATCGGCCTTGGCGTCGACCTTGGAAATGGCGATCGCGGGCTAAGTCTTCCTAAGCTGCGCGTGTACGCACCGGCTTTGCTCTCTACGAATCGGGGAGCCTGCTTGCGTTCGCCAACTTTCGGCGCTGTGCTCCACCCGGGGTGCTAGGGAAGCCTGTACATGAACTGTGGGGAGATGCTCCGTGGGACGAAACTCGCGATCCTTGCCTGCCTATTGGGCGCGTGCGCCGGTAGGCCCCACGACATGCTGTTGCCGGTCACGACGAACACGACTGGGACGGCCACCGTCGACATGCTGGTCGCGACGACGCGGCGCCCGGTACCGGCCGCTGGCGAATTCTATTCCGGTGAGCGCGCAAAGACGCTGAGCTTTGCCAACATCGTTGTCTCCATTCCGCCCGACAAAGCCCGCAAGGTCGGTGAGGTGCAGTGGCCATCGCGCACGCCCGGCAACCCCGCCACGGATTTTGTTACCGTTGAGGCGCAACGGTTCGATCTCACCGCAGCACGGCGTTGGACCGATCTGCATGGCGCTGCCGGCCGCAAGCACCGCGTGTTGGTGTTCGTCCACGGCTTCAACAATCGCTTCGACGATGCGGTGTTTCGGTTTGCGCAGATTGTCCACGATGCTCGGGCGGATGTGACCCCCGTCCTGTTCACATGGCCGTCACGCGCTAGCGTGTTCTCGTATGGCTACGATCGTGAGAGCACCAACCTCTCACGCGACGGACTTGAGACAGTCCTAAACATGCTTGCGCTTGATCGAGCCGTCAGCGAGGTCGACATCCTCGCTCACTCGATGGGGAACTGGCTCGTTCTCGAAACGCTCAGGCAGATGGCGATCCGAGATCGGCGCATTCCGGCCAAAATCGGTGACGTGATGTTGGCGGCGCCTGATGTCGATGTGGACGTCTTTAGTAACCAGATTGCTGACATGGGGAAGCAACCTCCGAACTTTACACTCTTCGTGTCGCAAGACGACCATGCTCTGGCGGCCTCTCGTTTCCTTTGGGGGAGCGTCTCGCGTCTTGGCGCTATCAACCCCTCCACTGAGCCTTACAAAAGCGAGTTGCAGGCCGAACACATTAAGGTGATCGATCTGACCAACCACGAGGGCGTCGATACGCTCAATCATGGAAAGTTCTTAACGAGTCCCGAGGTTGTGCGGCTTGTCGGTGAGCGGATGGAACAAGGCCAAAGCCTGACCGACACGCATGTGGGCTTCGGAGACAGACTCGTCTCGGAGACGACAGATGTCGCAGCCTCCGCGGGCACGGGCGTCGGCCTGATATTGGAGGCCCCCATAGCCGTGATCGACCCTGATAGCCGCGACAATTATTCGGGAGAGGTGCATCGATTGGGAACGGAGCTTGGAGAGGTCGGCTCCGATCTGACAGCCGGCAATAATTAGCACCTGACCTATTGGATACCAATGGAGGTGGCCATCCAACGCGCGGCTGGTCGCCGTGCAGAGGGCCGCGCGGCCCGGCAGCAATCCCTTGACTACCAGCCGCGCGGCGCGCGCCAGAATCTATCGATGGCGCGGGAAATCAAAATTGGTGACAGACTGGCTATCATCGCCACGGTGGGCAAGCGCATTGAGGAGCGCGTGGCCTTGCATATCCCAACCGCGAATTTTCCCTATTCGATCATCGATCCAAAGGCGAAGCCAGGCGAGAGAATGAGATTCGCGGGCGACGTTGTCTACGTTGACGAGGATCTGGGCCGTGTCACTGTGCAGGTGCTCGGCCGTGTCACGGTCGAAGCCAGTACGGTCGAGTTGGTGAGTAAATTCCGACGGCCGACAGATGCGGAACCGCTGCGCAGACGGGCGTCTAAAACGGCCCCCAAGCCAGCGCCAGCACGACGCCAGCGTTCCAGTTGTGCCATTTGATCGCCTCGAGGCGGTCTGCCACGAAAACGGGGAATGCTTCCCGCGCGGACTTGTCGGATTTGCCGAGCAGGAAGTCCGTGTCGTCGACCCCATCGATGACACGGTCGCCTGGCACCGACGCCCCGGCGAAGCTTGCCAGGGTCGTGTATGTGTCGACCTCGTGCACGATTTCGTTGCTGACGCGCCCCGCCGGAACATGGCCTGGCCAGCGCATGATGAAGGGAACCCGAAGCGAGCCTTCCATGTGGGTGAAATAATAGCCGCGCCATGGACCCGACGACCCTTGCCAGGGCCAGGTTGCTTCCGGGCCATTGTCGCTGGTGAAGACGACGACGGTGTTCTTCTCGATACCCATCCTGTCGACCGCATCGAGAATTTCACCGACGTGGAAGTCCATCTCCGCCAGGCAGTCGGGAAAATCGCCGTTCCCCGTCTTGCCGGCAAAGGCCGGGTTGGGCAGCGTCGGGAAGTGCACGAGCGTGAACGGGACATAGGCATAGAATGGCTTGTCGGCATCGACGCTTCGCTTCATGAAGTCGATGGTTCGGCGCGTGATCTCGGCATCGATGAGGCGCCGCTGCTGGAGGTCGTAGCTGCCGACGAGCTTGCTCTTCTCGCCCTTGCGGCCTTCGAGGATTTGCTCGGGCTCGGCTCCCACTGCCAGGGCCTGCGGGTTGTCGGGCCAGAAGGCCTCATCGGTCGTGCGCGGTATGCCATACCATTCGTCGAAGCCCTGGTCGTTGGGCAAACGACCCTGCTCACTGCCCAAATGCCATTTGCCGAACGCGCCGGTGGCATAGCCGGCGGCAGACAGCGTTTCGGCGATCGTGACTTCCCATTGCGTGAGGCTTTCGGCTCCTCCGCCGATCGGGACCGAATAGGTGCCGGAGCGGATGGGAAAGCGCCCCGTCATGATGGCGGAGCGGCTCGGCGTGCATTGCGCCTCGACATTGTAGTTGGTCAGCCTCGTCCCTTCGGCCGCAAGCTGGTCGATCCTAGGTGTCGCCGCCCCTCGCGTGATGCCGCCGCCATAGAAACCTGGTTCGCCATAACCCAGATTGTCCATCAGGATGAAGACGATGTTCGGCTTGTCCGCTGATGAAGAGGACTGCGCCAATGCCGGCTGAATGGAACCCGCTATTCCAGCAAATACGATCGACCCTATTTGCAACGCGAAGTTCATTTGTCCCCGGCTTTCGACACTTGGTATCTTAGCTAAATAAATCTCGTTTTTCTCGCCGCGCTTTCGAAAGCAACTAAATTTCAATTGCTTTACGCAGCATACATCGCCACTAGCGCATCGTCTTGTGCAGTTTGTGCCACGCGTCATCAAACGGACGTTTTGTTGGCTCAACCATGAATAGGCCGAGCTAAGCTCTGAGCGTTTCCGAGGGACTTTCGCCGAACAAACCCTTGTAATAGACCGCAAAGCGGCCATGCTCGTAGAAGCCATATTCCATGGCCACGTCAGCAACGTTCGTCGAGGCAGAGTCGCTTCGCTTCAGCACCGCCTGGATTGCAGACAGGCGTTTGCGCCGAAGATAACCTATGGGTCCGATCCCAAGCGTATCCACGAATGCGCGATGAAGCGTGCGCCTTGAGACGTGGAAAGCGCTGCAGATTTCGGAAACGTGAACAGCGCGCGCGCCTGCGGACTCCAAGTAATTCTCCACATCATGGGTAAGTTGTGTGCTGTGACGAGTTGGGACGGGCTCGGCCGGGGGCAGGCAATGCAGAATCCCGATCGCGAATACTTCCTTGAGTGATCGCTGCAGGAAATCAGCGGCGGCCAGAGTCAGCTCAAGAGCGCCCGGCTCGACCTGCGCGATGATGGCGAGAAAGCGTCTACGAATTTCCGCTCTGATTTTTACAGGAAGGCGATAGCGGTTCGGAGCTTTGAATGCGTCCTGAGCAAGGTCCTCACAGACAAAAATGTCGCTGATATCAGCTGGCAGGAACGAGATGGCGGCGTAGGATGCGGCCCCGCTATAGACGCTTTCGTGGTCCAGCCGCGGTGGAAAGACACCTATGTCTCCGGGGATTACATCGTCGCTCCAACTGTACTTTGGGTTGGATCCGTCAAGGAGCATCGCGAGGGTAAGCTTATCTGGACTGACGACGCCCCGTGAACGAACGGCGCAGGAGAACCGGCCGACGCTCATTGACATGTTGCCGATACTTAGATGTGTCAGGCAACCTGCCAGCTTGCCCCTGTTCAGTTGAACGATGTCGAAATCTGCACCGACTACAGCCTCTCGAAGCGCTTCGACGCTGTCGATCGGGAGCTTGCGGATCGTACCACCCAGCTCGGACATCTAGGTCGCCGCATCGACAATTTCGTCGGTACAGATGCCTGAAACCGTTTCAACAGAATACGCTCTAAGCTTGGCATCGTGGAGCGCAATTTGAAACGCAGAAGATATCCTTCCGGCTCGCGCCCGGTTTTCTGCTCGTTGCATGTACTCCTCCATACAACGATTATTTTCTTAAGTGTAGCACACGAGGACGATTTACAACAGCTGATAGCGTGCGCAACTCGACGCCCAACCTGCGCACAATCAGAAGATGCTGCTTTGCAGAAATTGATCTGGGGGCCGGTTTTCAAATTTTTTGGCACCGGATGAAGCGACCCGTCGGCTACACCGACTCGAGAGTTGGCCTCGGCGATGGGCTGGGGATGGTCATCGCAGGCACGGTCGGCACGGTCGGCAAGGTCGCGGCCACAACGATCAGTGCGCCCATCAAGATCGTTGAAGGAAAAAAGAAGACTTCCGACCAAGATCAGCTTGGCGCGATTCTCACCGACGATCAGACAGCGGAGTAACTTGGCCCGCTAAGCACGCCGAGTGTCCTCCCTAGAGGACTTGACCGGAAGCCAATTGTGTTCCCAGGAGCGCGACAATCTCGGGGCTTTCGGCAAATTTGCTGTGGTTCAGCCGGTCGCCCGTCTTTACATTGGTGAGGTCGATGACCTTTTGGAATACTACCCAACAGGGCAACCTTAACGATATCCAAAAGTCCATAATCAATTATTGCGACACCCAAGACGATGACTGCCGATTGGATGTGAGTATATGTTTTTAGGTCCGCCGTCGCGCCCTCCATGGTGGCTCTCGATGGGAGGCTTTCTGGGTCGATCTTGGCGGACAGTAAGTCGATATCACGCCGATTCCTCGCATCGCGGCGAGATTGCCGACGAGCGGAGGCATTTCTACAGCTGCCCTACCTGCGGCAAGCCAGTCGACATGCGCGACCTTCGCCAGGTCATGCTGCACGAGTCGCCTGGGCACGGCCAGCGGCGCCGGCGACGGCTGCGCGGCCAGGGCTCGGCGCCGAAGCAGAGATAAATGCGTGTCATCATTAAGCCTTGCGGGCTTCGGGAACAAAGTTAGCGGAAGGGAGTTAAAAGCCGTCTCACCGGTGACCGAACACCATGCTCCTTGCCGTGGCGAATGCCATTTCGACTACTGTCCTGGCTGCCAGGAGCGGGAACGCGGAAATTTTTGGAGTGATCGACCTTACCAACAAAACTGAGGCCCGGATCGGCGCCATCAACTTGGGAATGGCCATTCAATTCGTGGCCAATGCCTCAGTACTCGGTTACGATGTCCGCTCGGCGATGGTCTTCTATGGCGAACCGGGAACGCCGAGTCTTAGGGCAAGGGACTGCGAGCGATTGTGGGCGCAATTTGGTGGCGCACTTCTTCGACCGTAGCCTTTCCCGCCTCACCGCACACCAGAAGTTCCGAGCTGAAACGAGAAAAGCCCGCCACCTTGGGCCAAAGGTAACGGGTTTCCTAGATACCAGCCCAGGGGACGTTATGCTGGCCGGAGGGGTTTAGTCATGGGAAGGCAGCGAATATGCGAACAATCGATCTTTGTGCGGCCTTTGCTCTGTGCATCGTGCCATCCAGCCCTACTGGCGGCCGACGAAGTTTCAGTCGAAGGCGGTTTGTGAGGCCGAGAACCGGGTCGACGAAGACAAGTCCGGAGATAAKGGCGAGGTGTCGGAACTCGATCCCGGCAAATCAGGCACATTGACCGTCGATCTGAAGGCTGGAAAATCCCTGCTTATCTGCAACGTGCCGGGTCACTATGGAGCTGGCATGTGGACCGAATTCACAGTCGAACCATAAAAATGAGCGCCTCTTCACCTGGGTCGTGATGTCCTCGATCTGCGCCTTGTCGCCGATCTCCTTGGCCATAGCCCGCGCCTTGGAGGAGCGTATATGTCAGCGCACTGGGGCGATGGGCAGCTATCGGCGTCCACCCCGTCTATATTCGCCGGGATCCATAAAGTTCCCTGCCCACAAGTTACGTTTGGCAATGCGGGCTTCGCGTTCTTCGGCAAGGTATCGAGGCGCTTGTTTGTCGGCCACCGCCAATCCGTGTTTCACGAGGTCGCGTCCGAGATCGATGCCTCCCACGAAGCAGACCCCGACATCGTTGTCATAGCGATCCTTGCCTTCGATGGTGCAGGATACATCCCCCGTGGCGATGAGGTGGCGAATGTGGTCACGCGCATAACCGCTCGTTGTGAGTTCTTTCTGCGCATACTGACGCATCGTCGCGGCCTGACCTACATCCGCGTCAACGCGACTGAGCAAGATAACCCGCTGAAAGT
Source organism: Mesorhizobium sp. P2_D1 (assembly GCF_056404455.1). NCBI lineage: Bacteria > Pseudomonadati > Pseudomonadota > Alphaproteobacteria > Hyphomicrobiales > Phyllobacteriaceae > Mesorhizobium > Mesorhizobium sp. P2_D1. The sequence goes on along the minus strand of NZ_JBFUDZ010000073.1, from coordinate 1,816 downwards.
CACGATCGAGTTTGAGACGCGCAACAAGGCGCATGCGCCAGGTCGGTCAATCGGCTCTTGCGAGTTCGAGCAGGATCGCCGGCACATTTCGTTTCTGACCGTCGATGGATGGCGCAGCTGGGATAATTCTATCCGTCAACGGACCGTCGAAAGTCGCCTGTGACGCTGCCGCCCGGTCCTTTGCGGTAGCGGTGGCGAAGCGAAGCAAAGATGTGGGCTATCGCAAAACCTAGCCCTCCGTCGTAGGGGCGCGCCCGCCAGCGCGCGATCCCGCTGGCCGCTCGCCTACACCGCCGAAGCGTCTGCCGCTTGCTGGCGGCTGCCTGTGCCGGCGCTATGGCATTGCTACCCAGCCGTAGGGGCCGCACCGGCCCTGTGGTGTTCCACGGGATAAACTCGACTTCCTTCCCGGTCACTTCCCGCACGGCCTTCAACAGCACTTCATGCAGGACACGCGTAGCGCGGTAGTGCTCACAATTCGGCGATATGAATGGCTTCACGATGCTCCAGTGCAGTGCTTCCGCTGCCACCAGAAAGCGATCGATTTCAGACTGCGATAGTTGCTTGGACGGTTTTGACCTAGCCATTGGCGATCTCCAGTTGAAGGGTCGCCGAAACGGGAGGATTATGTCCTGATATCGAAGGCGCCGGCAAGCGGTTTCACTCCGGCACGCCAGCGTCATAGTGGACGATGGCATCAAGGATCGTGCGATAGAGGCTGTCGACTTCCTCGTCGATCTCTTCCCGCTTGATCCCCACCGACTTGGCATCGGCAAACAGCTTGTGGGTTATCTCGTCGACCGAAATGACATCAGCCTTCGTCGTCTCCGGGACGTTGTTGGCGATCCATTGATCTAGGAAGTTGATCCCGCGCGTGCTCATAATCTATCGGCCTGACATTGCGCCGATCACGGCGTCGAGCAATTCAATGTCCTTCAACGCTGCGATTTCTAAAGGGTCGGTGCTTTGCGCCAGGGTCCTGATCTCATGGATGCCATCAGCGTCAACGGGCGCAAAGCTCTTCACCAAGATATCTCGATACTGCTTCAGCAGGTCGATGGCCTGACCTAGCGTTTTTGGGTCCACCAACATTTAACTTTCCTCCCGGAAGCCCTGCGGCGAAGCGCGGCGAAGATCTTTGAACAGTCATCGATCCAAGCGCTGGGTTCTATTAAAAAAGTTATAGAAACCGAAAAAAGAAGAGCCCGCCGCAGGGAGCCTCGCCAGCGCGCGTTCTGCTTGGCCGCCTAGCCTGTGGCCGCGTGCCGCAACCAAGCCTGCTCGGCTTGTTGGCCCTCAGATGTTCCTCTCGATATGAGCCTCGATCGGATTTGGGCGCCGTAGCTCAAATCTTTTAGCTGCCATAAAGGTCAGCACGATAGCGGCAGCTATCGTTGCAATCACGGTGGCGGTGCTGGCTAGACTTCTCACCATCTTCACTCAACAAAAGCCTTCGCGGCTTCGACCCAATGATTATGCGGCTCCCAGGCTGACAATTAGACCTCGCTAATATATTCTTATCCCGAAATGCGAGGGGTGTCATGAGACAGCCACGAAGATGGATCGCGCTGGCGTGGCTGGTCTTATGTGGCGACGCGGACGCCCACGATTTGTACACCGGTAAAAAAGACCCGGTTATGCAATCTGATTGCTGCGGCAACAAAGATTGCCACCCGATAGACCCTCGTCAGGTCAGGGAGACGAAAGACGGCTATTACGTCTGGTCGCCTCGCCCCGCATACATGAATGAGCCACAAGAGGCGGAGTGGTTTATCCCTAGAGAGCGTGCCCAAGCCTCCCCCGATGACCGCTACCA